>DAJO01000058.1:5619-11048 GCA_002498985.1 Euryarchaeota archaeon UBA257 | reverse complement strand
AGAAATGATGGCTTCACAACTAAATCCAAGCGCTGAACAAGCAACTAATGAAGCTTCAAACATGTATGGTTAATTAGAAATCCATCAGAGATTTTTGAGCGTTCTCTTCGGAAATATTTGTTATTTCTTCTGCTTCTAACATCTCATTTAACTGACTCTCGTTTATCACTTCAACTCCAAGTCTATTAGCATTCTCAAGTTTTGAACCTGCTGAATCACCCGCAACTAAATAACTCAGATTCTTGGAAACAGAATTTACAATCTTACCTCCATTTGATTTTATCAATAATGCTATTTCTTTACGAGAACGTGTCAAAGTCCCAGTTATACAAAATGTATTCCCGATTAAAGAACCGTTTGACAAAGGCTTTGCTTCAGAATGAATTTCTAGATGTGATTGGAGTCTGCGCACTGTGTCCATCCTAATTGCCAAGCCATCAAGAATCTGGCTTGCTACCTTAGCTCCTATACCATCAATTTCAATTAATTGGTCAATTGCAGAATTATTTTCTACAATTTCTTCATTTCTTTTGTTGACTAAAATTAAGAGGTTTTCTATTGATGAGACTTTAGTCGCAACAGAAGTAGCTAACTCAGGGCCTATCCCCGGAATACCGAGAGCCGAAAGGAACTTACTTAGCGACATTTTCTTACTAGATTCTAATTCTCTTATGACATTGGAAGCAGATTTTATACCCATTCTTTCAAGACTCGAGATATCACTAACTTTCAATTCATAAAGATCAGGTAAAGACTTCACTAGACCTTCTGAGCATAATTGTTGGACTAATTTTTCGCCAACTCCATCAAGTTCTAGTGACCTAGCCCAATAGAGTACAGTTCTCTCTAGACGTGATGGACAATTCATATTTATACATCGAATAAATGCACCATCATGAGTCAAATTCGTTTCACATCTTGGGCACAAAGTAGGAATAACGATTTGAGAATATTCGGGTAAATTTTCATTGAATTGTGCACCATCTGAATGGATTCTACCTTCAATATCTGCAATTGTTGCTTTACCAATGACTGCAACTATTTTTGGTATTACATCCCCTCTCCGAACTAACTTTACCTTATCACCAATTGAAATTTTTAATCTATCGACTTCTCCTGAATTGTGTAAAGTTACATTTTCAACGGTTACGCCAGACACAGTGACTGGTGCGACTCTAGCAACTGGAGTCACTGTACCTGTTCGACCTACCTGCCAATCAACATCCATTAGAACAGTACTCGCCTCTTCAGGAGGGAATTTCCATGCAAGAGCCCATCGAGGGTGATGAGCAGTCATTCCAAGAGAGTCTCTCTTAGATAATAAATCAAGCTTAATCACTACTCCATCTATTTCCCATTCTATGCTATCTCTTTTTTCGGTCCAATATTCTGTAATAGAAGAAATTTTTTCAGTTAATTCTTCAGTGTTATCCGAATTAACAACTGTATTTCCTGCAATTTGTATCCCATTAGATGAAAGCCATTCGTTGGAA
Organism: Euryarchaeota archaeon UBA257; assembly: GCA_002498985.1. Classification (GTDB taxonomy): domain Archaea; phylum Thermoplasmatota; class Poseidoniia; order Poseidoniales; family Thalassarchaeaceae; genus MGIIb-O2. The sequence continues at coordinate 9,555 of DAJO01000058.1, read as the reverse complement.
TCAGAATCATAATTAAAACTTGGAGGCATAGGGCTGTCTGGATGCTTAGAATCTAGTCCCGGAAATCTGACATCGTAGGCAAGAAAAATTAAATCTTCAGGCTTGGCTTTACCAGATTCCTTTGTTTTTTGCCTGAGACATCCAGCGGCGAGATTACGAGGATTGGGAGCAACCGAAGAATATTTTTTCCGAAAAACAGATAATGGCATTATTACTTCACCTCTAATATGGCAATCCCCTCTCCAATTAATGGATTCTGGAACATTAGAAATTCTTCTAGCATTGGCAGTAACGTCTTCTCCTCTTGTACCATTCCCTCTCGTTGCGGCTCTAACCAACCTACCTCTTCTGTATTCTATAGAAAGTGCTGAACCATCAAGTTTTGGCTGACAAACAAACTGTTTTCCACTAGCAGTTGTTTCAGAAACAAAATGGTGAATTTCCTTTATTGTAGTTGCCTTATCTAGGCTGCGCATAGGAAATAAGTGGGTAATTTTTTTACTGCCTGGAACCGAATCTGAACCCACCATTTCAAGTTGAGGGTTATGTGGATCTAATCTTTTCAATTCAGCCCATAGAGAATCGAATTCGGTATCGGAAATTTCAGATATGGCCTGATTGTAATACAGATTTGAATAGTATGAAATTTGCTTAGCAAGCCAAGAAACAAGCGACTGCTTATCTCCGCCGGACGGTCGCTCACCAATCATATCTATTGAGAAGGGGGGTGCGACTTGAATATGCGTATTGAGACTTCAGAAATGTCTTGCATAAGCTGAGGAAGAATGGTGGGCCAGCCAGGATTTGAACCTGGGTCGCGCGACCCCCAGCCGCGAAGTATAGACCAAGCTAACCTACAGGCCCTGTAATTCAATGGGGGTTCTTTGGGTTCAAAGCCCTAACCTAAGTGTAAACTCAGTTTTCACGGGCAATGCTGAACGGTGCAACTTCATCGATTAAATCAATATGAGCAACAAACATTCTACGGCAGCAATATCTTTCCATGCCTAAATTGTCTAAAACAATTTTCGCATCTTCTCCATTTACTACTGCTTCTTTGTATTCTTCGTACTTGTGGGCAATAACTTTCCCACAACTCCAACAACGGACTGGTATCAACATATCTTTTCACCTCACCTGTATGATTTCTGCCATTTGGCACGGGCACCACGACCCATTTGATGTTTAGGTTCTTTGCGTCTTGGATCATTTACGAGAAGACTGCGATCGAATCTTAAGTATTCATTCCTCAATTCTTCGTCCTCTGCAAGAGCTCCGCCGTTCCATTGAACCAATCCTCGAGCTATAGCAGTTCTAATTGCATCTACTTGACCCATTTGTCCTCCGCCTTGAACGTCTACGACAATATCTACGTCGCTTAAACGGCCCATTGCTTCAGCAATTTGTACTGGTTCCAATGCTTTACGACGTGCAAGAGCAGGTTCCATAATGTGGATAGGTTGGTTGTTAACTCGAACACGCCCCTTTCCTTTACGAACGGTAGCACGCGCGATAGCAGTCTTTCTTTTACCACTGGTTTCAACTGAAATTTTACCTTTTCTCTTAGCCATATTTACTGACCTCCCCAACGTGTCGCATCTACACCTAGTGATGATGATATTTCTCCAAGTCGAACAAACTTGACTGGTAATGGACGATCTAGAGCAGATGTATCGCCCCATGTGTGTCCCGAAGGTAATTCTTCTCCTGATAGATTGGCCGGACGACCTATCATTACTCTCAGATCTCTAACTGCATTACGGCCACTACTATTCTTCTGGTAGGGTAACATTCCTCTAACCGTTCTCTTCATTATCTGATCGGGCATTCTAGGGAAAAACGGCCCTTTGCGAGGATGATTTAATTTATACTTAAAATCATAATCTGCTATTACACGAGCTCTCGGCCCTGAAACAATAGCATTTTCAGCATTCAGAACAATTATTCTAACAGGATTGCCGGCTTTCCTAGCAGAAAGTAATTGTTTTGCAACTACACTAGCCAGTCTTCCAAGCACCTTATCAGTAGCGTCGTACACTATAGTTCCGGATTCATCCAAGGATTCTCACCCCCGATCCTTCTGGGTTTTCATTCATTAGTTCACGAATCGTGATTACACGTCCGCCTGCGTCTTCAATTTTAGAGCGGGCTCCAGAACTGACACTGTATGCTGCGACGTTAGGCTTACCTGCTACTTCTCCACTTCCTAGTAATTTACCAGGAACTAGGACCATTCCTTCATTCGCTGCGTATCGCGAAAGACGGCTTAGGTTCGGTTCAGCCCAATTACTGCGACTGGTTTCCAGGCGCAATGCAACGTCTCGCCATAGTGCAGAACCTGTTGACCTGCTCTGGGCCTTTAAATCACCGATTAAGGTGATTAAAGCCGCGTTGGTCTTTCTGTTGTTCTTACTCATATAACTCCCTCGACGTTTCTTAGGTATCGCGGCCACCTGACGACCTGTTATGAATGCTACTACTCGTCAAGTGGGTAATTCGTTGCACTGCGGCCAAGGTGGTTGTTTAACGAAATACAGTTAATTACAGACTTCAGATTTAAAGATTATAATGAAAACCCGTCTCTTTCATCATCATCATCAATACCTGCAATCCTTGTCTGACCTTCGGAATCAACGAATGAACCTGCCTTTACTACTGAACCATAAAGTCCTGACTCAGTGGATGAGGTTCGGTTCAACATACTCTCGCCAAGTGAATTACTCAAATGATTGATTATTGACTGTAGAGCTTCCATTGCTCGGTCTCTTTGATCTGCACCTATTTCATGATCAGAATATCTTGCCTCTTCAAATATCGAGAACAATGTATCTAAATCTTCAGGCGGAGTTATTCCGCCTAACATTGTATTTACAGCATCTTCGAACTCTCTGGTGGTTTCATACACCTTCTTCATAGCCCCTCTACTTCTGAAGAATCTAACTAATTGCTTGTAACAATCAAATATTGTTGCTATGTAATCATTAGAAGCTTTGAGAGACATTAACGAATCTGTTAGAATACCGCGAATAATTTCAATTCTTCTTCTTTCATTGTAATTTCTATACATTATTGCGCCAATTAATAGAGCAAAAGAGAATACAATTCCAAGTACTGTAATAACTCTAAAGGTCCAGAAATTCGTGTCCGAAGAAGCAGCAATATCTCCGAGTATAATTGTGGGAGTGCTATTCAAAAATTCCTCTTGGAAGAATGCCGATTCTTGGAAGTGGACTAACACTCTCCATTGACCGTTCACAGCGAGTTCGTTCCCTTTTGTTTCACCGGGTACTTCTTTACCGCTGTAAACAAAGCTGAAATTGGCTTCACCCTTTTCATTTGTGACAGAGTATTCTACATTATTAGTTACATAACCGGTCCCATTCCAGTATTGGAAAGTGAAAATGACCGTCTCACCCTCTACAGAAACATCAAGTCTATCTCGAAGTATTGATACTTTACCAGTTACAATATCTCCATCTTGATACCCTTCTGCTCTTGCCCAATGGTCTTTCAACAGAATATCGACTTTACTTCTGACAAGTACTTCTATATCCTCGTATGAACCATTCACAACTGGTGTTGTTTCTGCTTTACAGCCACCTGGTAATTCTTTTGTTGGTTCATATGCAATTCTGATTGTTCTAAAACCTTCAAGTTTCTGACCGCTTGGCTCTACTCCTTTTCTACTAGGGTTATCATCAGGATCTCCAGAATACCATTCAATTTCTCCAGTTCCATCTTGAGTAATTGCTGTTGCGAAAGGTCTGGTGTTAGTCTCAGGATCTAGATAGATGTTGAGGCACTTACCTCCAACAGGGTTGCCATTAACTTGAGCTAATTTGGCATCTATATGGAATGACTCTTTCAAATAAAGTACTGGGAAAACAGTACCATTCTCAAATCTAAATGTATCAATATCTGTTCGGAAAGGTCCGA
>DAJO01000058.1:0-5460 GCA_002498985.1 Euryarchaeota archaeon UBA257 | reverse complement strand
GTTACGCCTCCGTTACAAGCATTTACGCCCAATTCTGTACCAACCATTTCGTATTGTACTTGAATAGGGCGGTTGGAAAGATTTGTATTCAATTCGTCAACTAATTGTCCAGTTACAGTCATTGGTTTATCGATAGGTTGCCCAGTCAATTGATCTATTTCTGAAGTATAGACAATCTGATTATCGACAGACAGTTGTGTGCCTCCAATCAAGCTAAACCCTTGTCCATTATACTGGAATACCTTGCGGTAATGATCACTATTCAGAACTTGAGCACATGGATCCCATGCCCCTGATATCGAAAGCATTTCTTGGTCTATTGGGTCACAGCCTTCATGCGGTAGATTCTCTGAAAATCTAATAATTACGTTAACTGGCCCGAAACCATCTGGAAGGAATGATTGAGGATCATCTCTCAATAATTGAGGATCTAATAACATGGCATGATTAATCGTTCCAGCATTAGGGCATAAAGTCTTGATTATTTGTCGATGAACTGTTTGTTCGAAATCAACTCCTTCAAGTATCACTAATATTTCTCCACCATTCTCATTACAACCATCCAAAAGTTCACCTTTATCTTTGATTGCAGCTGTTCTATTATCATCTGTCACCTGAGCGGTAAATTCCCAAATATCTCCGCTAGACAATCTGTTTTCAGTAGTACTTTGAAGATCTATGTATGTTCTTGAAACGACCCATAAGTCAATTCCGGAAGAACTACCTTGACGATAAGTATCCCCTGGATAAGTAAAGCTCAAAGAGAAATTTCCTAATTCATGCATTTCATCTATAGTCAAATTAATTTTGAATACCCCGTTAATATCGGTCACTGCTACATCACTAGTACCATCAGCAGACCAAGTATAATTCACTGGAGCGTCTCTGACAGGCTGATATGCATTGTCAATTACTCTTGCTTCAATAGTTGTATTTTGGCCTCGATAAAGTCTAGGTATGGTATTCAATTGGAAGTCTGTTGTACCAATTACTGATACATTCACATAAGCACCTGTGGGTGCGAGGACGGCTGATTGATTGCCTGTGAAGTAATAATTAGAGTTTGTAAAGTCAGCACGAATACCATATACTCCTGCAGGATATTGTGAATACCATGTCCAATTGTAATCGAACACTGCTTCGCCATTTATCATATCTGGAACTCTAGCGAATCCGGTCTCTTGAGAACCTGCAAATACTCCATTTTTATCGATATCAACCTGTAATGCCATGGCATCATGTGGCCAAGCAGTCATTGTTCGATTCCAAACGGTTCCGAAAACTCTGAATGTTTCACCAGTAAACATCTCAGGTACAATTTCACATCGCACCTCACTAGCAGGATCTAATGGATTGATTGGTCCGCACGGAGGTACGTTGAAGTCACCTCCATTTTGCATTGCAATGAACCAGTGTGTACCATTTGACGATATAAATGAGCGTAAATTTGCCGCTTCACCTGTAAGTCCTTGAGGTGTTCCATCCCAAAGCATAGGATATTGTTTACCGAGACTTACATCGCTGTATTCTAGACCCGCATTAGCTAAGGACGGGGCATGGAATAAAGCTCTCCAAGCGCCGAATGAAGCCCCAGTAAATTGAGTGGAGTCATAGAAGTAAACCGGGCGAATTGAAGGAGTAATAATATCCGCTTCAACATACATTCGATGCATCGATCGTATTGCAAAAGAGTCTGTCGTATCTCCTTCTAGATATGGCCAAGGCATTTCTCCACCTAAGTCCGGACGAGATTCTCCGATGAACATATAATCTCCAATTGGCAAACTTGTGTTTGTATATTCATACAATCCAACAACACTATGAGACTTTGAGGTATTATCCCAAACAATTTCTTCGTACGCGCCGGGAACCTTTCCTGGACCGTTATCTATAGTTGAATTCCATTGTACTTGCTTCCAAACACCTTGGCTACCACTTGTTTGAACGAATGATAATGATACCCATCCGCCTGAATCTGCTCTATATCCATAGCCATATCCATCGAATATAGTTGGATGTGTCAGGTTACCAAATGGGCCTCCATGTACTGTGAATGAAATTGGAGCATGTGATAATTTATTATCGAATATTCCTCTGTCCCAATCTGCAGCATAATGTACTTTATAATCAACGAATAATGGTTGTTCATCGCTACGGAAGTAAGTCCAAGCAACATAATCGATTGTTGTATTTGCTCTAACTTCTGTAGGTACTGGTTGAGTAGAGGAACCATCGTGTAAGAACATTTCAGTTACTTCAGCATAGACATGATATGTTGTGTTAGAACCAACTGGTAAATCTTCCGGGAATAAGAATTGCCCTACTACGAACTTTCCGTCCTCATCTGTCAAAACATCTACCGTTTCAACAGCAGAAGTGCCATTCCTAGTCCAAGCAATATGTACTTGTACCGGTAAATTTTCCGCAGGTGCGAAAACTCCTTGATCTAAGTCTAACCAACTCACAGTACCATTAAATTTAGCTGCATACAGGTTATCTAACCATAATACATCAGGTGACGTAAGAGTAATTCTAGTTGGAATCTTGTCATCTTCGTCTAAGATACCATCATTGTCGCTATCCCAATCTGATGAGCTACCATTTTCTTCTTCTAACTGATCCCAATCTGTATCGACGCGACTATCGTTGTCGTCATCTTCGTCTATTGCATCGGGTCCTGTGTTTGGATCAGCGGGATTTGCAATACCCTCTCCGCCACCAAAGTCATCATGATCCCATGGGTTAGTAGATTCACTACCATATCTAGAAGGCCAAAGCATAATCTCATCTTCGTCTTTCATTCCATCTGAGTCATCGTCTAAATCAATATCATCTCTTAGACCGTCATTATCGTGATCCCATGCCGAGATAAATGGAGTTGCTGTATTAAGTTCTATCAAATTAGATCTACCATCTCCATCCCAATCGTCATCTTTCCAATTTACGACCCCATCATTATCATGATCCCAGGTCATCTGCTCTTCACCAACAAAGCAAAGCAATTCTTGATCGGAATCTAAGACGCCATTGTTATCATCATCTGGGTCTTCTCCATCTGGAATACCATCATTATCATTGTCAACATCATAATATTTCGGATTCAAAAGACCTTGCCCGAGAACTCCCTTATCGTGAACGGCTTGGAACCATCCGTCTTCATCGGGATCTGTATCTGTCCCATCATCATCATTGTCCTCACAATTTGAGCCTGTATAGAAATTACCTGGAGGGATTGTTCCTGTATCATCGTCAAGATCGTCATTACTGTCTACCTCAAAATAATCCCAAATACCATCTGAATCGTCATCCACGTCCCAATGGTCGTAAACGCCATCAAAATCATCATCTAAATCTGCAGTATCATTAAACAAGCATTGGGGCTCCATATTTCCAGTAACAGGTGCGCCGCAGTCATCATCTGGATCAACGTCATTATTGAGTAAATCTGCTCTTTCATCAGGGAAGAAATTAGCATTCGAATCTGCCGTCCACTGGAAGAATCCGTACGTTAATCCTATGTAAGCAATCCAAAGATCACGATTATCTTTCATTTGATTATATGTAACCGCTGCAGTTGGGCTTACTCCACTCTGTGGATCGAATGTGAAATGGAAGCAATTTTTATTGCAAGTCCATTGGCCTTGTGAATTACTTCCATTGTAAGCACCATCACTGTAATCAGGATCTGCTCTAGTGCTGTAAGGATATGTATATTCAACTTGGTTAGCCCTAGTTGGTGTAACTAAAGGTGCTCCAAAGTACCAAGCATAAAATATACCACATTCATGATCTATTGCTTGTGGCGCTTGAGGAACATAAATCCAGAATAATGTTGCACCACAAGTATTGTCATCAAAGCTACCACCCATCTTGATATCATTGACATCTAATAATCCATCATTACCTTCGTCTTGATCCCACCAATCTGGTAATCCGTCACCATCTTGGTCTACATCTATTCCATTAATCAAAGAATCTCCATCAATATCAATATCAAAGTGATTACCTCCATTGTAGGGACTCCATTTTTGAATTACGTGCCAATACAGCTCAGGAATCTGTCCACTCGCTGTAGGATTTGTTTCGTCGAATCCATTATAATCCAAAACGAAACCATTGTCTGAAGTAAATGGGTTGAACATCCATGTTTGATTCCAATACATCTCGTAAACTATTGCAAATGCGTATAATTGGTCATCAGATGAACCGTCTAGTAAATCTCCATCGCTAGTAGGATAGCTGTTGTCAAACGGATCGGTCGCATCTAAGTCTTGGATACCACAGTTTCCATCATCAGGATCATAATAGTCAGAAATACCATCATTATCATCATCCCAATCTTCGTCATTGGGTAATCCGTCCCCGTCTACATCTGTATCGATATCATTCGGGCCGTCGTCACGATATTTTGAACCGTTTAATAAATGTAAATCATTATCGTCATCAAGGTCACAGTTATCGTCTATATCTAACCAATCGAAAATACCATCATTATCGTCATCAATATCGTCCCAATTATTTATTCCATCTTCGTCCCAATCATTGAATCCAGTATATGATTTACGCATCAAATAGCAATTGTCATCCGGATTAGAGGGATTTGGATTAGTAAGGCTAGGGCAATCCCAAGTATCAACAGTGCTTTGAGGGACAGTTGGGAATATATCTTCTTCATTGATTACCCCATCGTTATCTAAGTCCCACGGTAGATCACTTGAATCTGTTAGAGTTCCACCGACTGTGTTATCCGGGATTGGGACACCACCTAAATCAGTGTCCAACCAGTCCCAAATCAAATCATAATCTTGATCAATTACTCTGTAACGATCATCATCTAAATCTCTATCATAATCGATTTCACAATCTACTCCTGGAGTCATTATACTACCATCGTAGAATGGCTGATTAGGTATTGGATAATCGCCTGATGCATCTAAATTTGTGTCGGTTTGAAGACAGGTGTCAGGAATCCCATCATTATCGTCGTCAACATCGTACATATCTGCTAACCCATCATTGTCATCATCGGTATCTGAAGAATCCGGGGAGCCATCATTATCATTATCGGGATCTAGGAAATTAGGTATACCATCACCATCTAAGTCACCATCCACTATGGAAGAAAATGCTTGCACTTTAGGGTGCCAAGCTTTTTCTCTTTCCACAAAATCAACTCCCCCTACAAAATCTCCGTAATAATCGCTACCAGTGTATGCTGATTGTAATACTGAAATATTTCCATTGGTTATTTGAGAGAGAGCAAAGTTTTGATATGAAATTTCTGCTGTAGAATTAAATTGTTGACAAAAGGTGTAAGCAGCATCACAGGGGAATTGACTTGTTCCTGCTGGAACCGGAGAAATTGGTGAACTAGAAAATACTCCGCCTTGGGCTACAACGGAATGATCTTCTCCTGCAGGATCTTGGTTAACCCAAATAATCGTATCACCAGTTTCGATA
>DAJO01000032.1:8535-19257 GCA_002498985.1 Euryarchaeota archaeon UBA257 | reverse complement strand
GAAGAATTATACCTCACAGATGCCACACACAAACCTGTGATTATTTTATTAATTCTAGGGCTAGTGATTATCAGTTCATCGATTATTACCTTTATTGGAGGAGTGAATCAATTATTACTCCTCGTGAGTGGAATCTTTATTTCTATCTTGATACTAATTGCCCGACAACGGACTAAAAATTTAGAATTAGATCTACCTCATTTTCTAGGAATTGAGATGCCCATTGCAATAGCAATAGGTGGAGTAATATTAATTCAAGTTTCAGGCCATTTATCACCTGGAATGAGTAATTTGGAATTATTTGATATGGCAATAATGGCATTACTGGTATTTTTACTATGTATCATTTCTCTAATGAATCAAAAGAACTTAATGGAAAGGATAGCTATTGCAGTTGACTGGTTTATCATTCCAATATTCATAGGGAGACTAATTGGAGCTATACTTTACGAATCACTACCAGCGCCTCTGAGTGTAAATCCTACTAAGGGTGACTTTGTTGAATGGATATTACCATGGTCAATACTTGAAACCCTTCTAATTCTTTCAGTTATCTTACTATCTTGGCTGGAAGTAAAAAGACAAAAAAATGATAAAGAGGCAACCAAGAATAATTCGATTAGAGCGATAGCAATAGTATTCATATCAACGGGGCCAGCAGGATTGTTAGCGATTACATTAACACTATATCATACAATTAAGAATGAGCAAGTTTCAGAGTTAGGATTCATAGTACCTGCAATCATTTTCCCAATAATTTCAATATCAAATATGATACCTAGTATTGATGGATTTGGAGATAACATAACACTAATTATTGGGCTATTATCATTATTATTATGTGCTTTGACAGTACCGATGAAAAAAGAAATATGGACAATGGTATTGGCAATAGATGCACATTTGATGCTGTATACGGGAATATTATGGACAGGACTTTTCACAACTATTTATCTTCCAATAATCTTGATTAGTATATCTACTGTCGTTTGGGTAGTAGGAATTTTACAGTTAAGAAGAGTCTTGCGAGTATGGGGTTTATTCGATCTTTTGATAGCAATAATTGCATCTTTATTAGTGCTAGGAAGTACAATGCTAAATCCTTCAATCTTACTGACTTCATTAATTGTTTTAGCCGTAGAATTAGGTTTCGTTACTTGGTTGAGTCTCTCTAACGAAGAAGAATTAATTAAAGATTAGATAAAATACTAAAAAAACGGCTTACTGCGCCTCTTTTATCGCCTAATTATTTCCATTTTGTTACTAACGTGATATGCTAACCTTGATGATGGGCTGGCTTGACAAAGTACTGTGACGAGGTCGTGGATAGCCGATACATCGGAGGAAATTGAACATCCTCCAATACCCATTGGGTTGAATGAAATGACTGTCCCAAGAACAATGATAATTCTCTCATTTGTCATGGTAATTATACTAATTGCTTCCTCGTTATTACTTGTTTTTGCGGCTCTAGATTTCCAAGAAGAATTAGAAGATTTATTTCCAAAAGGTACAGTTTCTGAATCAGATGTTCAAGAAGATGGAAGATGGAGTTGGGAAATTGATCTTTTGTTCGATACTTGTGACTCAAGACTTGACGATTGGGATTGGCCGGATTCACTGTCTGAACAAGATGATGTGTTCCTATACCCTGGTGAATTAAGATGTGATTGGGAACACCAGGGAATTGGGGATGGTGCTAGTGTTGTAATCTACAATAGGGGAAATACGACCATTGATTTAATCTTAGAAATCATCGGCGGAAGTGTGGAATTTAAAGGTGAAGGAAGTTCTAATCTTCTAGTTAATGGATTGGAAGGAGGAGACTCTCGAATAATTGAAATCTCATTGACTGAAGAGATCACAGAGAAGGATATTACTATTACAGCTACACATGTAGAATTTCAAACTTCAACAATTAATCTAGATGTGCACGTTTTCAAAGGTTCTAATGAAAGACAAGTTCATGTCACTGATGGGAATAATGTTCAAATTCACTACATTCTATGGGATGCAGATACAGGAGAACAGTTAGATGAAGGAGATTTACCCGTTACTGGAGGAGATGATTCGAGATATATCAAAGGCTTTGGTTGGGCTGTAATTGGACTAGATATTGAAGAAGATAGGGGTTTTGTTCAAGATACAGGAACCACTCATACTGTTCTTCTACCTCCACCTATTGCATATGGAAATAGTGAAGGACATGAACTGGAAAATACTTGGCTCCGATTTGAGGTAAAAATTGATCGGATGATAGTTTGAGATACTGAAAACTGAAGAGGTGAAAAAATGACCGGAAATAATAATCATATCGCATTAATACCTTCAGAAGATATTGTGAAAGAAGCCGGGGATAGAGTTAGTCCAAAGTCCGCAAGAAAAGGTGAGCCTCTCTTACATATGACTGACGATATGAGAAGGTTGTCAACGCCATGGGCAATATCTGTGATTCGAGCCCAACAAATAGAATCTTTTGATTTACCTGCTGGCGTGATACTCGATGCTGCTGTAGGATCAGGCGCGCAATTAATAGCTCTGGCTAACGAATTAAAAAGGCCTGCTTTAGGAGTTGAATTAGATGGTAACATAGCAGTATTGTGTGCCGCGAATATGCACTCCGCTTCCGATGCAGAAGAAATGCAAAGAACACTGGATAGAGTCATTATCGGAGATAGTAGTGATGCTGAAGGAGCTATTACAACGTACTGGAATAGCTTGATGAAATCAGGAATAAGAGCACATCCTCCTATTGCTATGCTGCATTTGGACCCGGCTCGGCCTAGGGATGCTCAAAATCATCATGTTGATGAAATGAAACCTTCTCTGATGAGTGTTCTCAAATCATGGAATGAATATCTACAAACAGGTCCCAGAGGTCCTGCTGTACTCCTTGACTTATCACCTAGGTTAGGTGAAGAGCAGCAAGGAATGATAGAAGCAATTGTTGAAACCGTTTTTCCCGGGGCACCTAAAACTTGGGAATGGTTGAGTCAAGGCGGAGGAAGAGTTGACAGGTTATCACTTTGGATAGGTGCAATTTCATCAAAAGATGAGCGGCGTTGTATTCGGATGGGAACAAAGAATATTATAGCTAAAATTGAGGGTAAGAAAAAGAATTCGAAGGTTGAAACTCTGTCCAAACCTCCACCATTTGGAGCATATATTTCTATAATTGATCCAGCGCTGATTCAAAGTGGATTACAAGAAAAATGGATATCTAAGGCGGTAAAGGAAGGTACAGGTCATTCATGGTTAAGAATAGAGGGAAGAAGACCTTTGTTAATACATACAGATTCTCTAATCGATAATGATGATATAAATGGCTTTGTTGTTAGCACAGGCGAGATTATTCAGCATAGATTAACACCTCCGGATTTAGATAATATTAACCAAATAGCTAGTGCAGCTTCTAGAAATAACATTGGTAAAATTACATTGAGATGTTCTTTGGATCCTGAAATCCAACCTACATTACAGAGACGCCTAGACAAAGCATTGCGTGATGTTGATGGGGCGAAATCGTATATGATAGATGTAGATTTAGAACGAGGATCTGGAAGCCATAAATTATATCTTATTTGTAAAGAATCCTAGATTTTTCAAAGATAAATCATTTTTTATCTATCGGGTGGGTTGAAATAGGGTTGGTAAGTCGCGAGGATGCCGTAAAGGCCACTGGAAACAGTGAACACGGGAGGACCGTACAATGAGTAATGAAAAACAAGAGATTGGAGATGACTTCTCCTATATTATCAGAATGGCTGACAGCGACATAGATGGATTGAAACCAATTGCCATTGGATTAACATCTGTAAAAGGTATTGGAGTAAGAACTTCACAGCAACTTTGCAGACTAGCAGAAATCGATGGTACGAAACTTGGTGGTCATCTTGGAGATGATGAACAAGATAGGCTTAGAGAAACTATTGACGGGTACGCAACAAATGTTCCATGGTGGTTAGTAAATAGGCAAAGAGACTTAGAATCGAATGAAGATGCTCATTTGGTTGCATTAGACGTTAGGATGACGAGGGATGATGACATATCACGTCTAGCAGGAATGAAGACATACCGCGGATTAAGGCACCGAAGTGGCCACAAAGTTCGTGGGCAGAGGCTTAGAAGTAATGGAAGAAGTGGTACTGCACTTGGTGTGCAGAGGAAGAAGTGAGGTGAGTTAATGGGTGATCCAAAATTCGCAAGATCAAAAACGCAAACTCCAACTCATCCTTGGAAACAAGCACGTATAGATGAAGAGCATGCTTTGAAAGAAAAATATGGCCTGAAGAAAATTGGTGGTATGAAAGAGATTTGGAGAGAAAAATCTGCTTTAAGACGTCACAGAAACCAAGCAATGAAACTTATTGGAAGAGTGGATACTACTGAAGGACACTTTGCTAGAGAAAAAACGGATATGATAAATTCATTATGTCGTAAAGGGCTCTTAGTTGAAGGCGCTAGTCTGGACGATGTTCTACAAATTAATGTTGAACATATGCTATCTCGAAGATTACAATCTGTTGTATACTACAGAGGATTGGCTCCATCCATGAGAGCTGCTAGAAATATGATTGTTCATGGACACATTTCAATTGGCGAACAACGTATGACTGTTCCTGGATACCATATTAAGAAGGAAGAAGAAGAGATGTTGAATTATTCTTCAAACTCTGTTTACAAAGATCCTACCCATCCGTTCAGAGTTGAAATGGAAAAACTAAGATTGACTATGGTTAGTGATGAAGAAATTGAAGAAGTTGGAGGACCTAGAGCTGCTACAGAAGATTTCGTTGAGCAAATCAAGAAGGATGCAGAAGAAGCACCTAATATTGAAGAAACTATTCCTAAGGAGGAGAAATAATGGGGCATAAAGCGATTTTACATATTTTCAGTACTAGTAACAATGTTCTTATTACTGCTACCGATTTAACTGGAGCGGAAACAATTTGCAAAGTTTCGGGCGGTATGGTAACTAAGGGCGGTAGTGACTCTGGAGGGCAATTTGCTTCAACACGTGCCGCGGAAAGGATTGCAGAAATGCTTGCAGAGAAAGAATTTGATCAAGTAATCGTGAAATATAGAGGAGCGGGTGGAAATCGAAACCACAATGCACCTGGAGCTACATCTGCAATTCGTGCTCTTACTAGAGCAGGCGTTCAAATAACACGTATTGAAGACGTGACTCCAATCCCTACAGATGGAACGAAAGCAAAAGGTGGCCGACGTGGCCGAAGAGTGTGAGGTGGAAAAAATGGTTAAAGTTACAATTATTGAAGAATCAGATGATAAAATTAAAATTTTATTGGCCGATACTGATAGGGCTTTGGTAAACTCAATTAGAAGGAGTCTGATTTCAGATACTCCAAAAATGGCTATAGAAACTGTGCGTTTTGAAATGGGAACTATAGAACAAGAAGATCAAGTTTGGGAAACAACTGGGCCTTTACCAGACGAAGTGATTGCACAAAGGCTTGCAATGATTCCTATCCCTACTCGCCATGAAGAATTTCATTTCCAACATGAGTGCCCTAACTGTGCAGAACTTGTTGAAGAAGATAGGGGTTGCCCGATGTGTACTATGATTTACACTTGCAAGGCTTTTGGGAGCAAAGAAGGAACTATGGTAACAGCAAAAGATCTAAACTACCTTGGAGATTCAAGTTTAGAGATTCCAGAATTGTATAAATCTATTGCAATTACAAAATTATTTAATGGACAAATGGTTGAATTTTACGCTACTGCAATAATGGGCAGAGGTAGAGATCATGCAAAATGGTCACCCGCATGCGGAGTTACGTTCGAACCTAGAAAAATTGGAATAATTAATAATAAAACTAAAGCAAAGATACTATGGGATCTGAAACTAGGAATAACAGCAAAAGATTTTTCAGATGGTAAATTAGAGGATTATTTTAAAGTTGAAGAATTGAAGTCACAACTGCATCATGTTGGTGAAGGAACAGAAGAATCGAGAGACTTCAAAGATGCTATAACTTTAGAGGATATTCCAGGAGAATTCATACTAAGTTTCGAAACAGATGGGTCAATGACTCCGAGAACTGCATTCAACATGGCTGTCAAGGAATTAGCTGGAAAATTCAATATTATCGAACAAGATACTAAAGCAATACTCTAATTAAATTAACAAGTATTTATTCAGTTAGATACAGGATGCGATAGCATGACTGTGGTAATGGGGCGTGGTGAATGCGGCTCACATGTGACTCTGATTTTCACAGTTGATGATGAACAAAAAGAAATCATGAATCAAGGTAGTTTAGGAGCAGGCCTTTGTTTGCAGCAAGGAGTCGAAACTATCGCCAGAGGAATCGAAGGCGATTTTGAAATTAACATTAAATTCATTGAAGGGATTGGAAGAAGAAATCTATATCAACGAACGTTGGAATTACTATCTGAAGAAATCAAAGGCGTTAGAGAATACTCATGGGATTTAGCTGTAAAATTAAAATTGCCACTATCTCAAGGATTCGGAATGTCTGCCTCGGGAGCGATTTCCGCAGCAATTGCATTTCAGAGAGCATTGGGTGAGCCACATGAAGAAAGTTTGAGAAGAGCATTTGCTATTGCACACAGAGTAGAAAGAGAACTTTCTACAGGACTGGGCGATGTTACTGCTTTAGCAGCAGGAGGAGTTGAGCGAAGAACTTCACCTGGGGCACCATTTAGTGGAAAATTACTCAATAGAGGACCCGGGAAATCAGAAGGTTGGACCCAGGAAATAGAAGTGATTCTAACTTGGAAAGAAAAATCTGGTAAACATACCTCATCATACATTGATGACGAAAAATGGAAAGAATCAATCAGTTCGGCAGGAAATAAACAGATGAATCAACTCGTAAATGGTAAATGGGAAATAGGTCGTTGGGAAGAATTATTGGAAAGATCAGATATTTTTGTAAATGAAAGTGGATTACTAAATGACTCTCTAAGATTAGAACTACTAAATGAAGTTGATGAGATTATAAATAAATTAAATCTTAATCTGAAGCCTCTATTGTGCCTACTAGGTAGAAGTTTAGTTATCGTGCCAAAAGAAATAGAATCATGTAACGATATAAATTCTGAGTCTTTAATTAAAAATCTAGAAAAAGCAGGATTCAATACTATCCAGACAAAAATAGGGAAACTATTCTGAATTAGATAAATTTTCATGAAATGTTGTTAATGGTTGTAAGTTTAGTGGGCTAGAATCTAATAAAATAGCTCCTCTTAATTTTAGTGTTTCACAAAAGCCATGCCGATAAACAATAGCTCCTTGGCCGTATTCATTGACGTATCTATCGACTTGTTTCTGGGTTTTTTTCCGTGGAAATCTTAAATCTGCTCCGAAAAAGTGTTTCGCATCAATCCAAGCACAAGGAATACCATTGATTCTAACATCGTCCAATAGTAATAAGTCGGGAGTTATTATAGCACGTCCTTCAGATTTTTTTTGCTCATCTAGTAATTCTTCTTGACGCCTGAATCTAATATTGAGTGAGTCGAAATAATCACATAAAATATCTTCAAAAACTTCGGCAGCACTTTGAGTTTCAGATTGATTTACTGAGCTTACACGGTCCGCAGATTCTGCAAGTTGAAATTGTTCTCTATCTCTCTGATTGAGTTTGCTGGGTGCTTTGAGAGTTTCTTTAATCTTATTTTTTGACCACCCTCTTCCAGTTAAAATTGCCCTAAATACATTGACGGGAGGGGCGTCGAATCTGGTAGATAAAGATAAAACACTTTCTCCTGAATCATAACGTCTCTTCAATTCATTTGCTCGACTCATTAGCCTTCCATGAGAATAAACACTTTTTTCTTGATTTAGGGCACTTCTAAGAGAAAGTGATTGTTCAAGAGTGATATCTAATTTCTCAATTTTTTTTGCAATTTGTTCTACTCTTTCTTCAGGAAGAAATCCAAATTCACCTGGTGAGCAAACTAATGGGCTGGCTTTATTTTGAACAGATTTCGGAACAGCATTCAACTTCCAGTTAATATTAACAGTTTTTGCAGGGGGGTCAATATCTTGAGTAAAACCCATTGGTGGAGGATCTATAGTAAAACGAGATAGAGCACGCTCTACTGCTTCTTTATCGCCCTTGGGCTTTACTCCGGATGGAGTTTTTTTCCCATTGGAACGATGACGACGATTTCGGCGCTTTGGCCTCTTCTTACCTTCTTCTTGGTCACTCAATAATTAGTCCAAGTGAAAGAGGACCATGAACCCACCGTGAAGGGAATTAGAAAAATAAATCCTAAACGAATGCAATACCTGGATTCAGTGGTGAAGAAACTCGGGCTTTGCCTGCAACATCATCTCCATCACCGACATCATAGGAAAATACGTTATCTACTGACAGAGTGTTTGCAATAAAATCTGCATTATTGTTAATAAATTCTGATTCGTTAAATCTCAAGTTAATCAAACATTTTTCAGCTTCCGACCAAGTGTATATCTTACCCCTTGTTTTCTTATTTCCAGTAGTGAATGATTGCCAAGTTTGAATTACATCTCCACGTAATTTTTCAACTCCGAATACTTCTAATGATTTTACATGATTCATTCCATTTTTCTTAAAATTGAAATTTTCATTTAAAAGAGATAAGGCTTCAATGGCAATATCATTTTTCCATGAAGGGGATGTTTGTATAATACATTTAGAAATATCTACTTTTGAATGTCTCATAGCCAAACCTTTTACATTCCTAGAACTATCAATCAAGTCTCTGAGATATTCCTCTTTGGCAATGTGGATTATATCGTCTTCAAGTTCACTAACACTGTTAATGATATATTCACTTACCATTTCTTGATTACCAATCTTTGACCAAAACTCTTCTGCTATGTGAGGAGTCGCAGGAGCCAACATTGGAATCCAATGTCTGAAGAAAAGTTCAGCAGATTTTCTATTTGAACCACCTCTCCTCCTGTACCATTGCCAATCAGATAGCATCTCAAAATGGCTAATCATCACACCTTCTCTAAGACTAACATTTTCCATCGCTGATTCCCATCTTAGGTGATTAAGTCTCATCTTAGATAGTAACCAAGAGTCGATTTCACTAGGTTCATCTATGAAAGATCTTGAGGATTCGAATGCATCAATGATTGATTGCATTTGCTTATGATTGGATATAATGGCATTATCTGACCAGTCCATTCCTGCTTCAGGATTTGCCCCATAAAGTATGAATAATCGTACAGTATCTGCACCATATTCTTCTACCATTGATCCTGGACTGACAGTATTGCCCAGAGATTTACTCATCTTTGCTTGTCTGTTTTCAAGAGCAGCATCACAAGTGGGGCATTTCCCACCATTTTTATCTACATGGTATTCAATATTACATTCACTACAGAATGGAGCAGGGGCATTTAACATTCCTTGACAAACTAATTGTCCGAAAGGTTCCCCGATACTATTCATTTCAAGATCTCTCATTGCTTTTGTGAAAAATCTAGCATAAAGGAGATGCATGACGGCATGTTCAATTCCCCCAATATACAAATCAATACCGTCTTGCATCCAATAATCAACTATTTCTTTATCAAATGGGCTACTCAAATTCTTTGAATTTGCATATCTGAAAAAGTACCACGAGGAGTCATAAAATGTATCCATTGTGTCTGTCTCACGCTTTGCTAATTCTCCACATTTGGGGCAATTAACATTAAGAAATTCTTCATTTGATGCTAATGGATTACCACTCTCGTCCCAACTAAATTTAATATCCAAAGGAAGTCTGACTGGTAAATCCGAACTAGATACAGGAATAACTCCACAACTATCACAATGTAACATAGGTATTGGGGTCCCCCAAAATCTTTGACGACTCAATAGCCAGTCTTTGAGTCTGTATTGTACGGTACCATATCCTGAACCTTCAGATTCAAGAGTTTCAATCACACGAGCTTTTGCCTCATCTCCAAATAATCCATCAAAACCATCACGTGAAGAATTTTTCATATAACCAAGTGAGTCGAATACGGGGTTTTGCTCAATGGCTTCATCATCAGGGTTTCTTGAAAGTACTGGTTTGATAGGAAGATTATATTTTCTAGCAAAGTCATAATCTCTCTGGTCATGCCCAGGGACAGCCATGACCGCCCCAGTTCCATAGCTAGCAACTACAAAATTGCCAGCATATATCGGAACTTTATCTCCATTTAAAGGATTTACAGCAAATCTTCCGAGAGGGACGCCTTTCTTTTCCTTAAGCATATTTATTCTTTCAAACTCAGACATTTTGGCGCATTCATCACGAAGATTGCGCCAATCTTCTTCATATTCTGTACCTAAAACAAGAGATTCACAAAGGGGGTGTTCTGGTGAAAGTGTTACAAAAGTAACTCCGAATATAGTATCAGGCCTAGTAGTAAATGCACCGATAACGGAATCTTCGCCTTCCACTGAGAAATCAATATGCGCACCTTGCGAACGGCCTATCCAATTACGTTGCATAGCTTTCACATTTTCAGGAAAGTCTATATTTTCTAAATCGTCTAATAATTCATCTGCATATTCAGTCATTCGAAGAAACCACTGAGCCATATCATTCTGAACGACCTCTAACCCACATCTCCAACAACGATTATTCTTTACTTGTTCATTTGCAAGTACAGTGTCACAATCAACACACCAATTTACAGGGGCAAAGCGCCTTTCTACTAACCCCGCTTCGTAAAATTTGATGAAAATTTCTTGATTCCAG
>DAJO01000032.1:7417-8476 GCA_002498985.1 Euryarchaeota archaeon UBA257 | reverse complement strand
CCTCCTTCCTTCTTAGCTGCATTTTCTGCAGGCATTCCAAAGGAGTCGTATCCCATAGGATACAAGACATTCTTTCCCATCAATCTTTGAAATCTAGCCATCGCATCACCAATAGAGTAATTTCTTACATGTCCCATGTGCATATTACCTGAAGGGTAAGGGAACATTTCAAGACAGTAAAACTTGGGTTTTGTCGGATCCATACTGACTGAAAATATCTTTTCATCTTTCCATTTTTGTTGCCAATATTCTTCTATCTGATGCATGTCATATTCCATTGAAACACTTCCTGTAAATTTCCTCAATTTCATATTCTTATCATGCAGTGTGTAATGATTACTAGAGACCTATTTTCACCAGTTAATGAGTTCAACACCTGATTCACACTTGTCGACTATTAGAGTTTGATATGAAACCTCTCCTTAGAATATGAGCCGGTATTGCTATGCAGTAGGTTCACTTGCATGTACTATAATGCTTGGTGAGGGAGAGTTTGATATTCGAGAAAGTAAAGATGGAATCGAAGTTTGGGTTACTCAAATGGGCAATTACATGAACATGAATACAGCATGGATAAATCGTTCCACGGGGATTGTAGCAATTGTTGATCCATTTGATTCTGAAAGATGGGTTAATGCGCTAAAACAAGAAGGTTTACGGCCTACTCATTTACTTTATACACATACTCACAGAGATCATGTAGAAGGATATGCAAAAATGATTAGTCTCGTACCAGAAATTGAGGTTTGGGGTCATGAGAATGCTTCAGTTTCAGGACTACTATCTTTTGCTGTATTTAAGAAAGTAAATTTTACCAATAAATGGAGTAATGAACCAAATACAACTATCCAATGGAATTGTGGCGGGATTAACCTTGGAATCACACATTCTCCAGGACATGCCCCCGGGCATGTCACTATACATGGACATGGTGTTTATCATGCAGGAGATTTACTATTTACAGCGCATAGTGGAAGAGTAGATTTACCAGGTAGTGACCCATTAGCACAATGGAATAGTATATTTTTTGCTCGAAAGTTACTACAAAATTTACCTAAA
>DAJO01000032.1:3069-7385 GCA_002498985.1 Euryarchaeota archaeon UBA257 | reverse complement strand
CCAGATTGGGTTAGTATTGAAGAGGTATTGGAACATAACTTTTCTCTTAATTCTCCTGTTTTACAACAAATGGAGGGAAATTAATGGTTAAAATAGAAGCGAAATATGAGAGAGGTTTTCGATGCATTGCTACTCATGTGCCATCGGGACGAGAACTGATAACAGATGCCCCAGTAGATAATCATGGCAAAGGAGAATCGTTTTCGCCTACTGACTTACTAGCTACTTCGATGTTAACATGTATTATGACTATCATTGGCATTAGAGCCGAAAAAAGAAGAATAGATATTTCGGATATGTATGGAAGTGTTGAGAAAACAATGCATCAAAACCCAAGAAGAGTGGGGGCGCTAGATGTAACAATAAAATTGCCAGAAAATATCGGATCAGAAGATAGAAAATGGTTAATCGAAGAAGGTTGTGAATGCCCAGTATGTCACTCAGTTAATCAAACAATGGAAGTAAACATCAACTTTGATGATTAGTGAGTTTTGTCAAACCTTTCTCTGGAAATTCCCCACTTTTCAACAATTTCTTCAGTTAACCCTTTCTTCACAGAGCCTTCTCTTTCTAGTGCAGAAATCGTAGCCAATACTATACTATTAGTATCGATTTCAAAAAACCTTCTCAATTCTAGTCTATCATCGGATCTTCCAAAACCATCTGTTCCAAGAACGATAAACTTTCCACCTACCCAACGTTGAATCATCTCAGGAACTGCTGTGATATAATCTGATACTGCTACAGTCGTGATTTCGTCTCCAAAACACTCAGAAACGTAAGGTGTTTTTTCTTCTTCGGGATATAAACGGTTTATTCTTTGAGATTCTAGGCCTTCTCTTCTTAATTCGCCGTATGATGTGACAGACCAAATCTCGGAGTTAATACCAAGTTCTACTAATTTTTCAGATGCCTCAATTACATGAGAAAGAATGGGTCCGGAACCTAATATTCTAACATTGGGGAGATTGTCACTTTTCGATTCTGATAATCTATATGCGCCTTTGATTATTTTATCATCGATACCTTCGGGTTTTGGAGGTTGTCTTTCATTCTGATTGTATAGCATTATGTAATGGAAAACATCCTGATTTTCACCCCACATCTCATTTATTCCATGACGGATAATCGTGGCTAATTCATATGCATATGCAGGGTCCCAAGAACGGCAGAATGGGACCGTACTGGCATGAAGTAACGAATGCCCATCTTGGTGCTGTAATCCTTCACCATTGAGTGTAGTTCTTCCAGCTGTAGCCCCCATTAAGAACCCTCTAGCCCGAGCGTCTGCTGCTTGCCAAATCTGATCATTTACACGTTGGAAACCGAACATCGAATAAAATATGTAAAATGGTAGAGTTGGTGTCATTGCATGAGAATATGAGGTTGCGGATGCAATCCATGAAGCTATTGAGTTTGCTTCAGATATACCTTCTTCTAATATCTGACCAGTGATAGACTCTTTATATTTCATAATCATTTTATGGTCTACAGGCTTATATTTTTGACCGGAATGTGAATAAATACCAAACTCACTGAATAAAGGGTCCATACCAAATGTACGACCTTCATCAGGGATAATTGGTACCACTTTGTCCCCTATTTCAGACTTCATAAGATTTCTTAATAATCGAACGAAAGCCATAGTAGTGGATACTTTCTGACCTTCAGGGGTACCATTATCGAATTGTGAATAAGTTTCTTCCGAGGGAAGATTGAAATCAATCTCTGGAGACTTCCTAGATGGTAAATATCCACCTAGTTTACCTCTTGTAGAATGTATATATTCTAGTGCTTCTGATTCATCATCTAATGAATAAAATGGACTGCTTTGTAATTGTTCATCGTCCAAAGGAATGTTGAGACGATCTCTATATGCAATTAAATCGTCAATATTCATCTTCTTTTTTTGATGAGTTGTATTTCTTCCAGCAAAAGAGTCTATTCCCCAACCCTTGACAGTATGCGCCAATATCACTACGGGTTTATCTGACTCTAATGCAGCGTGATAAGCAGCATATATCTTCAGTGGATCATGCCCACCTCGCCTTAAACCGATAATATCTTGATCTGAAAGTTTTGAGCCGAGGGAAACTAATTCCTCAGAACCACTGAAGAGTTCTTTACGGAAATCAGAAGGTGAGAGTGTACTCATTCTTTGGAAATCACCGTCATTTATTTCCTCAAGTCTAGAAAGTAAAACTCCATTAGAATCTTGGGAAAATAAACGATCCCAGTTGCTATCCCATAGTACCTTGAAAACATCCCAACCCGCACCCCTGTAGAGTCCTTCTAGCTCTTGGATTATCTTAGAATTACCACGTACGGGGCCATCCAGCCTTTGAAGATTGCAATTTACTACAGTAATTAAATTATCCAGTTTTTCTCTACCCGCAACTGCTATTGCAGCTATAGCCTCGGGTTCATCCATTTCACCATCGCCTAAGAAAGAATACACTGTGCTTTGCGATGTATCGACTAGGTTTCTATTTGTTAGGTATTTCCAAAATCTTGCCTGCATTACTGCAGCTAATGGCCCCAGTCCCATTGACACAGTTGGATACTCCCAGAACTCTTTCATTAAACGAGGATGCGGATAGGATGAAAGGCCATCTAGAAAGGCTTCCTGACGGAAATTAAGTAATTGTTCGCGGGTAATACGACCTTCTAAGAAAGCGCGAGCATAAATTCCCGGGCTACCGTGCCCTTGAATGTACAGAGCATCTCCAATTCCATTAGATTCTTTTCCTTTGAATACATGATTAAATCCTACTTCATAAATAGTAGATGAAGAAGCGTATGTGGATATATGCCCCCCTATACCATCCGTTCTTCTATTTGCATCTGAAACAATTAAAGCAGAATTCCATAAAATTGCATTTTGAATCTCTTTTTCGATTTCTAAATTTCCAGGATAAGGTGTCTGATTGTCCCAAGGAATTGTGTTTACGTAAGGTGTCTGAGAAGCTGGACTTATCTCTACACCCAAATCTTGTGCTTCGGTTAAGATCTCATGTAACAATAATCTAGCCCTCTCAAGACCTGATGAATCTACAACTGAACGTAATGATTCTAACCATTCATCGGTTTCTTCTGGATCTATATCTGGTAACCTCTGATGATGATTGTTACCCGACATTTGACCACTCTGCCCCTAAGGGGGCAGACTGGCGAGTATGCAAAGGGTTTTGAATCTTCAAGAAATGTTTTCACATAATTTCAGTTGATTTTGGGTTTGTAACTACTAAATAACAATGGTGTAAGGTCCTGACACCTGCAACTGTTACAGCGGAATCTCCGGATATATTTCTCTCACCGTTCCAGTTACTAACTGTCTGAGAAACTGTGTTTACACCAGCTAGATTAATTGGATCCACTTTTAGCTCAACTATTACCTCTTCCACCGCACCTAACCACCCTAGTGTCGCATTTATTGATTTTTTAGCAAATCCATGCCTTTGTTCAGAGCTTCTTACCCAGTATCCTAGATTCCATTTAGCCTCAGATGTTCTAGTGATATTATCAAAACCAATAAGCCCCAACAGAGTTTCATCCCATGGCCTAATCATAACCCAATGATGCATTAATCCGCTGCGGCCCATTCTTTCAGTTTCTTGTAAAAACGATTTTATTTGTTCTAAAAATGGTTTGTCAGGATTAATCCATGGCATGGCTCGGCTTACTTCAGGCCATGTTTCTTCGAATGCTTCTAATAATTTTAAACTGTAAGCAGAAGATGCTGGTCGAAGAACAAGTCCTTCATCGACCATAATTGATGACGTGGCACGTCTTGACACAATACACCGGAAGAGGTACTAATGCATCACTTCTACGGAACCGTATTTTCAAAAATTAAGGCCTTAATTTCTTTTTTGCAGTAATTAGATTTTTATCGTCGGGAATTAATTGTGAAGCATTTTCTAACATCTTATCTACAGATTGTGAACGCCCAATCCTCTGTAATAATGCACCTATCGGATATATTAATTTAGAACGATTTCCTAAATGTGGGCCTACTTCGTCAAGCAATACTGTTGCCTGTGCTGTGTCCTTAGCCCTGGCTGCTTCCATAGCTGATTTTACTTGTAGAGCGACTTCCCGGTCAGACCATTTTTCTTGCTGAGGCCAAGGCCAATAATTTGGTTCTGCTATTGGAATTGAAGATAATATTTGATCCGCTGAGATTACAGGAACAGGAGGGGGAGGTGGGGGGGGCATAGGAGCTAGAACTTCATCGGAAGGAGGAGGAATTAATGGAGGAGGAGGAACTTTGCGATTTTCTATAAGAGGTAGTTCAGGTTCTGGTTCAGGTTCAG
>DAJO01000032.1:0-2994 GCA_002498985.1 Euryarchaeota archaeon UBA257 | reverse complement strand
GGTTCAGGTTCAGGTTCTGGTTGTAACAATGTTTCTGAAACAAGATCTTCACCAACTGGCTGAACTAACTCAACAGGTTTGTAAGTAATCTCTTTAAATTCTTTAACCTCCTCATCTGGCATCTCAAACTTGGTAACAAATTCTGGAGCATCTTCTGGTTTCAAAACATAATCTTCTTCTCCTTCATCAGTAGGTTCTGGATGATCTACTGTCAAGGCAAAAGATGGATTTTGAGAAACTATTATTCCATCATCATCGTATTGCTGAACATCGATAGTTACATCGTCAATTTGGAAAGTTGTCTTAGACCAATCGATTATTTCTTCAGACTCTTCCTCATCAAAATCACCCAATAGTTCATCAAAAAGATCATTTGTAATTTCTTGATTAGGTCCTGAATCCTGTTGAAATGAAGGTTTTTGCAATTGATAGAAACATAGTTTACAATTTATAGCATCCTCTTCATTCTTGTGTTGGCACGCAGGACATACCTTCCCTGGTTCCTCGGTATTTCTCCAATTCCGGAACTTATCGAACACCCTGCATCCCCTCAGACATTCGAACTCGACAAAACATACCGTATAATCCTCACGTGAGAAAGTGTAATTCAAAAAATAAGATTTTTCTGAATATACACTCGAAAGCGTGATGTGTGTATTCTCTCTGCACATAATCATGAGAGGAGGGTCAGACAGCCCTCCTGTGAAATTTAATAGAAGTCAAGACCATCATGAATTATACTTGAATCTCATAAGATGGGAATTAGATGATGAAATGGAAAATGTTCGAGAAAAATTGCAAAACTGGAGCAAAAAAAGGTTGATTGAGAACGGTATTTCACTTTTTGATTTGATTGGGAAAAATGATGGTTGGCTATTTGGACAACGAATTATTAAATTTACCAATAAAAAAAAGAATGATATGGGTTTTCATCGCTTCAGACAGGGAGATATTGTTCTTATTTCTAAAAAAGATCCTTTGAAAGAAACCCCTTTAGAAGGCACTATTTATTCAACATCTAGAGCTTCAATAAAAATTGTATTCTCGGATACGCCTAAAGATATTAGAAAACATACTTGGAGGCTTGATAAAGGTGCTAACAGAATCGCTTTTGATAGGATGAGAGATGCTCTAAATAGTATATTCGATGAAGATGGAGGAGTTCCTTTGAGAGATCTATTGCTTGGTATGGTACATGACCCTCCAGGTACTGCTAGTCTGATACCAGAACTAGGAGGAGTTAGGGGAAGGACTACGACCCATGCCCATGACCTAAATCAACCTCAATTAATTGCATCAAAGGCTGCCGCGGAAAGGAGATTGACATTAATTCAAGGACCACCCGGTACTGGAAAAACTCATACTGCAGTCAGAATATTAGAATCTTGGTCAAAAATGGATATTGGAACTATACTCGCAGTAGCGGATTCAAATGTTGCAGTCGATAATTTACTTGAAGGATTACTGGCTAGAGGAGTGAGAGTTATCAGATTAGGGCAACCAGTAAAGGTTAGAGAAAATTTGAGGATGGCTACAATGGATGCAAAAATGGAAAATCATCCGTTGAGAAGAGACCTAGATACTCAATTGGAACTAAATGAAAAATTGAATAGAAGGATTAGTTCGATGAAAGGAAAAGAAAAAGGTTTAGCTTATCGAGATATTAAGAAAGGATGGAAAGAAATTCGAAGAATAGAAAATCAAATTAGAGATGACATCTTAGATAAGGCACAAGTTATTTGTTGTACATGTATTGGATCTGGAAATGAAATTCTAGATGGAAGAAGATTTCCTCAAGTACTAATTGATGAAGCCACACAGGCTACAGAACCTGCATCATTGGTAGCACTAACTAGAGGAGCAAGGCAAGTCGTATTAGTCGGAGATCACAAACAATTACCTCCAACTGTTATATCATTTAGGGCAGAAGAAAAAGGCCTGAAAAGGTCATTGTTTGAAAGGTTAGTCGACCTAGGAATTGAACCCTTACTTTTGTCTACACAATATAGAATGCATCCCGCCATCTCAAAGTTTCCCAATCAACATTTTTATTCGGATAGGTTAGATGATGGTATAAAATCTGAGAATCGATTAGCACCTGCCGGTTTACTTTGGCCTGATTGGGATAATCCTGTTGCTTTCGTGCCGGTTGATGGAGGAGAAGTTGTTTCTCCTGATGGTACATCTAGAGAAAATCCCGCCGAAGTATCATGGGTCATAAAAATTCTAAATGACATATTAGAAGCTGGAGAAATAACGAAGAAAGATATCGGAATTATTACTCCTTACGCTGGACAAGTAAGAGCTATTCGTAATTCAATGAGTGAAAAATTAGACGATGTTGAAGTAAAAACTGTTGACGGCTACCAAGGTAGAGAAAAGGAGGTAATCATTTTCTCGTGTGTGAGATCAAATACTGAGCAAAATATAGGATTTTTATCTGAAATGAGACGATTGAATGTGGCTTTAACTAGGGCAAAAAGAGGATTGATTGTTATTGGAGACCCTGCAACTTTGCGTAGTGATAAGAATTGGCGAGCATGGTTAGAGTATGTTCGAGATAGTAAGTTTGAGGCGTGGCACCTCTTGGGAATGAATTGAGAGGATGCTATGAACGACCATGATTCACCAATTTCGATCAATAAAGGCAGCACTACACTTGCTAAGACTTTAGTCTCTGAAGACGGTGGACATTGGCCAGTTCCAGAAGGAACTATATTGGCATCAGGGGTGAGAAGAATTACTTCATTTGTTTTAGATACTATAATTGTTAATACAATATTACTAATACTTTCCAAAGGAAAAATGATTAATGCCTGGAACCTCACACTTTGGTCTTCTTCCAACTTTCATCATGCATTAGCTATGGTTGTAATTATTCTAATTTCTCATTGGCTTTATTGGAAATACACCGGTTTGTATTATTCCCGTTCTTTTGGTCAAAAATTAATGGGTCTGGCTGTTCTAGCTGAAGATGGTTCAGAAATGACAAAT
>DAJO01000017.1 GCA_002498985.1 Euryarchaeota archaeon UBA257 | reverse complement strand
GGCCTCGTTTGACTCGAATTCTTTTTTCCATACTCCGTAACCTTTGGTCACTTTGAATTTTGATATTACTTTCATTTCTGAATCACCCTAGGAATTATTACTTTCAGCCCATTCAAACAGATCCCGAAGAACGGGTCGAAGTGTTTTCCCTTTCATCGAACATGTATACTCGACACGTGCTGGAACTTCAGCAAAAACTTCTCTTGTGACAAGTTCGAATTCAATAAACTCGTCCAACCTTCGACTCAGGGTCGTTGCAGTAATCGACAACTCACGCTTGAGTTCATTGAATCTTACTGGGCCTTCTCTCCTGGACAGAAAATAGAGAATCTCTAACACGTGAGATTTCCCAAGCATTTCAATGGTGTTTTTTACTGCGGATTGAAGGCATATTGGCTTCACTTCAGTTACTGGTTGCATAATGTCACTAAGTAGTCTCTGTATATCAACTTGCAAGTATCACTCATGATACTGTAGTGCCAAGATTGAGACTTCTCCTCCTTAATACTCAAGTCAAGTGCGATGTTTACTAGGAGCTGAATATTATGAGTAAATGCGGATGCGGTAGATCACCAACAGGAATGTGTATAGGTTGGCATGGTTTATCCCAAGAAGAATTTGAAACTAAATTGAAAGAACATCAAGAGAGTGTAAAAGAGGAATAAACTTGGCAAGGAATTGGAACACTATTCTTCGTGGGGTTCATCTCGGCTTTGGATTTTGTATTTCGTTTTATTTCGGTGCGATAACATTCAGTGGCGACACAGGATATTGGAACGATCAGCCAGGAGTGACCAATTTTGTTGCAACTGCGGTCTTAGGAATCGTTTTTTGGACTGGAATTATCAAATGGCAACTTCCTCGAATCAAGAAATGGAATCGTAAAAGAAAGAAGAATATCTCAACTAACGAATAAACGAGTTGAGATATTTCGCAAGGATTTGAAGGCTTGAATTTAATCGAAGTTAATAGGGGACCTCAGGGGCGATTAATAATTGATTTAACTCCTATGGGCAGAATGATGTTAATTGGCAGAGAATAAATTACTAAGAAAATAATGGAATTAGTGAGGATAATTGATGGAAATTTTTTATATTGTAAGTAATTGGGGTGATTTAATTGTTTGATGGACCGGATTTATTGAATCAATTACGACCGAGATTAGAAGAAAATAGAGAACTTCTTGCTGAATGGTTCAAACAAAAACGGTCTGAATATCCGATTCCACTATACGGTTCAGTTGATATTAGAGATTCAGGTTGGAAGATTGCTGCAGTCGATGTTAACGCTTTCCCAGCTGGTTTCAATAATATCGAAAAAGAGGATTTGCAACGACTAATTGGTCCGATACGAAATTGGCTAGATAATGAGCATCCTAGTTCACAACTAGTATTACTTTGGCCAGAATCTAATACTCGTAATCCAGGTTATGCTGAAAATGTATTAGTCATCAAAGGTCTGATTAAATCTGCTGGAAGGGAATGTAAAGTTGGTTCCACTGAATTGAACGATTATACAGAAATAGAGGCGTTATCTGGTGCCCTTGAATTATCTCCTGTTTTGAAAACTTCAGATGGAGTATTGGTAAATGGTAAAAGACCAGATCTGATTATTACAAATAATGATTTGACTTCCGGTAAAATACCATCTGGAACGATTCCTGTCGCCCCACCTCAAGGTTTAGGATGGTTTCAGCGGAAAAAATCAAACCATTTCCGTGCCGTCCAACCGTTTATTGACGAGGTTGCACAATTATTAAAAATAGATTCTTGGATGTTGGGTACACATTGGTTTGTTAGTGAAAATAAATGTTTAGATGATGAATCATGCCGTCAGGCCTTGGCTAATGATGTGGATAACTGTTTGGAACTTTTAAGAAAAAAATATCGTTTGTTAGGGATAAAAGGCGAACCAAAATTATTTGTCAAAAACGATTCTGGAACTTATGGCTTAGGGATATTAGAAATTTCATCGGGTGAAGAATTATTGAAATTATCTAACAGAAAAAAGAATAAATTAACTTATGGAAAGGGAGGAGCGGAAGTCAGAGATTTCTTAATACAGGAAGGAGTTCCAACACGTTTGAAATGGGGTGATTATGTTATTGAGCCATGTATGTATTCGGTAGGGTCAGATGTAGATGCATGGTTCTATAGAGCTAATAATAAAAAAGGAGATCTCGCGAATTTGAATACACCCTCGACTCGTTTTGTAGGCCCCTCAAAATTAAAACTTGATGTGGATGGAGAAAAAACTCTTCAGCATGCATCAGGTTGGCATACTTTAGTTGCTGAAATAGCTCTTCTCGGCTTAGCAGCAGAAATAGCTGAATTGAATGATTGATTTTTCAATTAATTTTTTATTAACTCAATATAATCTGATAAGTGAAATAAAGTATAGCTCTTTGGGATGATGTACTAATTTCACTCAATTGTTCCAGAAGGCTGAATCTTCCCCAGGCAATCAATCAGCAAAAATGGGATAGACCCTGTCTAATAGAATTAGTTCAAATCAGAATTAAAGATTGTTGGACTCCATTGGGGGGTATTTCATATGGTAATCATGAGAAGTTCGAAGGCCCAGTTTCGGCTCAAGCAATGGTCAAAGATACTGCGGAAGAAGAATGATTGAAACTTCTGTAGAGTTGGCAATATCAGAATCAAGGAGTACCC
>DAJO01000022.1 GCA_002498985.1 Euryarchaeota archaeon UBA257 | reverse complement strand
AGAGATTCTTACAAATGAATCCTATTGATTCATGTTTCTAGTTCCCACAGCTCATCGCCGACCCAATGAATAGTCTTAATCGCCTTCCCCTTGGTCATTTTCATCATTTCATCACCGCTTACAATAGCCATTCCTATTGCGAGTGGTTTGCCATGTTGTTGATCTCTAATCCACATTAAATCACCCGGTTCTATGTCTGGATCTGCTAGATGAACCCCTGCGCCCATACAATCCGCTCCATTCATCAAAAAAGGAATTGCACCATGATCTACTGCTGCCCAACTTTTTTCTATATTCCATGCCAACACTCCTCTGATTGTTGGATACCATGATTTTCCGGAATCAGTCTGAATCTGAAATGCCAATGGTACTTTATCGACTAATATCAAATCTCTTTCTTGAAAGTGCCCTCTTTCCAAGAATAAGTTAGGGAAATTTAGCTCAATACCAATTAAATCAGAAAGTTCTCGCATTTCTTTGCGAATTTGCTTCCATCTTACAGGTGTCCTACGCCGAATCCTCTTCTCACTCACAATTGCTTCTGAGAGCATAATGTCTATGAATATACTTTATTTTAGTCCTATAAATCATATTTCTGATGTGAATTTTAATAGAATTTCACAATTTGCTTGATACCGTTTAATCCAATCTATTGAAATAAGGGCGGCAAGTCGGCGGCTTGCATGGCAAAGTGGCATGGTATATCTCGACGCAAGGCAACCGGCGGACGCTTGAAGCGACCAAACCGTTATCGTGGTAAGCGTAGAACAGAGATTTCCAGTGAAGCACAGTATGCTTTCGTAGGTGATGTTGATGCATCTAAGAAGTACAGAAAGAATGCAGGTTCCCAGACTGTTAGAGTTACCTCTGCTCACACAGTAAATGTCCATTCAAAAGACGGTAAAACTACTCGTTCAACAATTTCAAACGTTATAGAAAATAGCGCGAATCTGAACTTTGTTAGACGTAATATTGTTACAAAGGGAGCAATTATTCAAACTGAACTCGGTAAAGTCAGAGTAACTAGCAGGCCTGGTATGGACGGAGTAGTTTCTGGCGTTCTTATTGAAGAATGATTCAGTCGAAGCCCTCAAGTTTGCTGAATAACGCGGAGAGAGCGGTAGCATGACAGCGGACAAGTCGAAGATGACTCTCTGGACCAGATATTTTGACTCCAAATTATCTCGTTCTGAAGGTCGTCGAGTTCCTAAAGAAGCTTCAATCCCCAATCCTAGCCTAGATTCAATTGTTTGGGCTGCAAGAGATTTGGGGCTTTCTAAGATGAAGAGAGATTTAGAGGCAAGCCATCCTTCCCGTCCACATCTAAATGAAGGCCGACTTATTCTATCGACTAAAGAAGCGATTTCTGTAACTAATGCAGATTCTAAAGAAGGAGTTATGCAGAGTATTGGACTTCGATTACGTAGACAGTATGTTGAAGCAAAAAATGATGAAACCCCCAATAAGAAACCACAAAAGAAGGGAGATAAACAGGTCCGTTCTCAAAGAAAATCATTCAAGGGAAAAAATAGTGGCCAAAGGAAAAAGCGTTTTGGTCGCAAATAATCAAAGTTCAGGGGTCCATCCGAATTTATCTTCAACTCTTCCATTCATTATATCTGTAAGTGCTGTGTATAACTCTTGAGTAATTTCACCAATTCCTCCGTCACTGTAATGGGCAACTTCTCCTCCATGTTCTATTGATCCAATTGGAGAAATCACTGCAGCTGTTCCTGCACAAAAAGCCTCATCTGCAGTCATAGCAAATTTAACATCGACTTTTGTTTCTTGAACCTCATAACCAAGTGACCTTGCTAATTCAATAGTAGACATTCTAGTAATCCCAGGTAAAATAGTTCCAGTAAGTTCGGGAGTATAGATTATTTTGTCTTTTACACAAAAGAAATTAGCAGCCCCTACTTCCTCAATATATCTGTGATTTACTGCATCAAGGTAGATGATTTCTGCATATCCTTCTGACTTTGCATTTTTTGATGGCATCATTCCAGGTGCATAGTTGCCAATTGCTTTCACACCGCCGGAACCGCCAGGAGCTGCTCTATGGTATTCGTCTGAAACTTTCAAAGAAATAGGATTCATACCTCCCTTGAAGTATGGGCCTACAGGAACTGCGTAAATCAAAAATGTATATTCTGGAGCTGGAGCTACACCTAATATCGCACCACTTCCAAAAATCAGAGGACGGATGTATAACTCCCCTCTTCCACATGGTGGTAGCCAACGAATATTTTCTTCCACTACTTTCCTTACAGCATTTAGAAACATTTCTTCTGATACAGGAGGCATTCCTAATCTTCTACATCCATCAGCAGATCTTCTTGCATTAAATTCTGGGCGGAATAGTAGAACTCTGCCATCTTCAGATCTCCTTGCTTTCATTCCTTCAAACAAACCTTGCCCATAATTGATAACGCCAGAAGCAGGTGAGATTCTCAAATCTTGGTAATCTTGCATGATGCCATCATCCCATTCGCCGCCTTGTTCACATTTCGAAATAAACATCCTATCAGTTTCTGTAAAACTGAAAGTCAAACTATCCCAATCAATACTTGGTTTAGAATCATCTAACATACCAACGCCCTCAGTTAAATGTCTAGGGAGAGGGGACGGCTTTCAACGGTTGTGTTCAATCAAACTCAAAAATAGTATACATGAACTTCACAAAGGTTGGTATGCGAGTACTTAATCTCAGGCTTGGGTGTAACATTGGAATGGAGTGAAGAAGCCTGTATTATCTCGGGAGATAATCGTGCTCTACCTGGAAATGTTGGTAAAACTGCAATTGAATTATGGTGT
>DAJO01000028.1 GCA_002498985.1 Euryarchaeota archaeon UBA257 | reverse complement strand
AAATCATCGGTCTCTCTCATTTCTCTACTTTTTTTCCTTTTATTTTTAATTTCCAAAAGTTGCGCATCGATGCTTTGAATATTTCCTGTAGACAAATTTGCAACTTTTGACCTCTTTTGAGCTAGTATTTTCAAATCATCTCTTTTTGCGATACTCTTTATTTCTCTTCTTACTTCTCCGTTACCCACCATCCAGATTGCACTAACTGCAAATAACGCCAATGCTATCATTAAATCCGAAAAGTCCCCTTTTGTGTAAACTAGAGAAATATTGATTGTTAATAGCCACAGAGAGGCCAATGAAGGATTAAGCAATTTTTCAATTTTATTTATTTTGATAAGATAACTAAAAATTATGATTGTTGTACATATTAATGATACCTTTTCAATACCTAATTGAGGAAGAATATCTGTATCAATTAGTTCATTCTGACTCCTAGAAATCAGACTTACTAACATTGGCAGCCCCATTAGGGTCATTCCTACTGAATAAATACCGTCTTTATTCTCTTCACTATTGTAGAATAAGAATCCAGCTGCTAAGCAATATATTATCATCAAAATCTCTTCAAGTCCAAATTGCCATTGAACTATAAGGTAACCTATTGCAAGAGTTGTTAACATCACAGTAGAATTTCCAATTCTCTGTTTTTTCAATTCAGAAACTAAGTGCAATACCGTAATTATTCCTAGAATCATTAGTATGGTGACTGCAGTAAAACCTCCAAAATTCGCCATGAAAGTTATAGTAATTATTGGTAGCCATAACCCGATACTCCATAATTGTAATAATCCTGAGTCTCTAATTGCTGCAGATATTTCGGTTACACCCAGAAATTTTGAGGCTATATTTACTCCATTATTGCCTAATCTATAATTTACGATTACCATCAACAAAGACGAAATCGAAAAATAACCTAAAAGCGGAACAGGCTCAAGATGAATAATTGAACCAGGATCAGTATTGCCATTTGCTACAATCAACGTTCTAATAGCTTCTTCGAGAATTTCTTCTATCATTATCCAAGTCCATGGGAGAATTACTGTCACCCCGCCTAAAGAGGGGGAGTTTCTCTTAATCGCAAGATATCCTGTCCCAATATGGACTAAAGATAACGCACTTAATAGCAAAGTCCCTCCATCTCCATCAATACAATTGGAAAGACATAAACTACTTCCAGAAGATTGGTCTGCAGGAATCATTACTACCAGTAATAATAGTACTCCAATAGAACCAGTCCATAATACTCTATCTGTTACAGAATTTTGGTCTCTAATCATTACAAATCCAGTTACGAAGATTCCTATTATTGCAAATATTTCATAAGAATCAAATGTTAGTAAATTTTCTGTTTCATTGATTATCAAGAAAATTGTCATTAATGTTCCTGAAATTAACAATGGAGTCGAAACTCTCCGCGGTTTTATTCCCCTCACTACTAGATAAGACCCTCCGAAGGATGAAGCCAGAATCGAAATTAATCCTAATGCATATCCTACATCTTGTCGATTAGCACCGACAGCCATCAATGCCCCAATCATCCCTAGTGATACCGAAACACCCCATAACCCTGGTTCACCCAATCCTAAAGCCTTGAATGCCTTTGAGAACCAGTTATCATCTTTAGCAAATCTTGCAGCCATACTAGCATTAATACCTGAAATAACAATAATTAATACAAATAATAGTAGTGGTTCATCAAATGGTAAGATATTAAGAGATCCTATACTGAATCCTTCAGTAAGAGCATGCATACCAATCCATAGATTAGTAGATGCTATACCAAGAGCCGCTAAATTCCCTGATTTCCTGTGTAAAGCTAGACTATGGACTAGAATTGTTGCGATTAGTATCATCAACGCAATTCCAATTTCTCCAAAACTATATCCTGTTGCAGATCCTATCGCTAACAAAATCAGTGTAGATTGTGCAGCAATTGCATCATGATTGTGTCTGTAAGAAAGATATACATTAAATCCTACAAGAGCTAATAGAAGTCCACCAAGAGCTTCCACAGATATTATGTCCCATCTCTGTAATTCAATTGCTAATCCATACAATACTTTCATTGATATTATAACCCAAGTAATTCCCAACAAATGAAGGTTCTTTTTCGGTATCCAAGTTTCTCCAAAAATAAATCCGATTGTTGCTAAGAATAACAAAAATATCGTAGCAAATAATGGTTCTAGGGCAATTCCTGCAACTATACTCACACCAGAGAATAATAGAATCATAGATGCCATTAGTACCCAATTGACTTTCCTTTCTCCATCTTGAGCTAAGTTAGTTGTTAAATCCGCTTCAGGCTTATTGATTACCGTCCCATCTCTTCTAATGCTTCCTGGCGATTTTTCATCTAACGGTGTGAATGGATCAAAAATATCTCCCAATGCTTCATCAATTTCCTGTGTATCTTTTCCAGTGTCTATTTCCGGTGTTTCATCAGGAATAATTATGTCTGTCAATTCTACAGAGTCACTAATCTTGAACGCACGTTCTCGAATAAGCTTATCATTCGAATCTTCGGTACTCACAGTATGTCTGAAAGGTATTGGTGACATAATCCCATCCCCTTTTCATTAACTCTCAGATATATATTCATTATATCTCTACGTAATGATTGAAAAGTGAATCATATTGTCAGTGCCCATGGAGACGTCGTCGAAAGGCACAGGCCCATCTAAATTTGCCACCCCTTTAGCAAGTCATGGACTAGACCCCAAGGGTGCAGTACATTGGAATCTTGGTTGGGAAGAACTTCATAATATTGCAGTTGATAGAGGTGAGGCAACTAAGACATCTCATGGAGTTCTTTTGGCAACCACTGGCGAGAGGACAGGGCGCTCACCTAATGATAGGTTCATTGTCAAAGAATCAGGATTAGCAGATGATGTCTGGTGGGGTGAGGTTAACAAATCTACATCTCCAGAAGTATTCGATAATTTACTTTCTAAGGTACAAAATCATCTCGATAACAGAGATGTTTTATTTGTAAAAGATGCTCATTGTGGTGCTGACTCAAAGTATTCTATGCCTGTACGATTAATTACTGAAAAAGCCTGGCATGCATCTTTCTTTCACAATATGTTTGTGCGAAGTGATGCAACTGAATTAGTTAATCATAAGCCAGAATATACTATTCTTCATGCTCCTGAATTATTAGCAAAACCTAATGAAGACGGTACAAATTCAGGAGTTTTCGTGATTTTAGCATTAGATCGAGGACTTGTAATTATTGGGGGGACACATTATGCAGGTGAAATTAAGAAGGCGATTTTTACTATTATGAATCATATATTACCTGCTAAAGGTTTACTTCCAATGCATTGTTCAGCAAATACTGACTATAAAAATTCAGCATTATTTTTTGGGCTATCTGGCACTGGAAAAACAACACTTTCAGCAGACCCTGGAAGGGCACTAATTGGAGATGATGAGCATGGCTGGTCAGATGATGGAGTTTTCAATTTCGAAGGAGGCTGTTATGCTAAATTAATAGGCCTCTCTAAGGAAGATGAACCTGCGATTTTTGCAACAACTAGGATGCCTGGATCTGTATTAGAAAATGTGATTTTGGATGCAAATGGTGTCCCTGACTTTGAAGACGGTACCCTTACTCAGAATACTAGAGGTTCGTATCCAATTGAATCAATAGATAATCGTACTCCTGATTCAATGGCAGGCCATCCTAAAGATGTGGTATTCCTAACTTGTGATGCCTTTGGCGTCTTACCTCCGCTTTCTAGGCTAACGCCTGAACAAGCAGCTTATCACTTCATATCGGGATATACTGCTAAAGTTGCTGGAACAGAAATAGGCATAACTGAACCTCAGGCTACATTTTCAACATGTTTCGGCGCACCATTTATGCCAAGACATCCTAGTGTTTATGCAGACCTACTTTCAACTAAAATCCGAGAACATAATGCTAATTGTTGGTTGATCAATACAGGGTGGGTTGCAGGAGGTTATGGTGAATCTAGTAGGATTCGAATTAAATGGACCAGAGCACTGCTTAATGCGGCTTTAGATGGTTCACTTGATGATGTTATTTTTATGGAAGATGAAAGATTTGGCTTTCACATACCTACATCTTGTGAAGGCGTACCTGATGAAATTCTCCAACCTAGACAAACTTGGCCAGATACAAAAAGATTTGACAATGTTGCAAATCTACTAGCACAAATGTTCATTGAAAACTTTGAGCAATATTCAGAAGGCTGTAGCGAGGAAGTACTCTCTGCATCACCTAAAGTTTTAGATTAGAAAAAATTATAATTTTTGTGTTGCATGTCTTTGTGCATCGACTGCACAAATAGCAGCCATATGAACAACTTCTCTTACACTGTCATCTCTTTGAAGAACATGTGCAGGTTTAGCCAGACCTTCAAGAATAGGTCCAGTCATTTCTGCACCTGCGACTCTTTGAAGTAACTTATATGCAATATTAGCAGAAGCCAAATTTGGACATATTAGGACATTTGCGGGGCCATCAAATTCCATGAATGGATAATTTTCTTGTATCTCGTCAATCAGTGCAGTATCTGCTTGCATTGGTCCATCAATAACAATCCCAGGATCTATTTCTCTAGCCATCTCTATTGCTTCTTCAATCCTATCAGTTCTCATTTCACCACTGGTTCCAAAGTTTGAAAAAGATAACATTGCAACTTTTGGTTTTACTCCGAATCTTCTGGCTACTTTGGCAGTTTGAACTGCAATTTCTGCCAAGGTTCTAGAATCAGGATAGATATTAATGGTGGCATCACCAATGAACATTAGCTGCCCATTGACAGTCATCATGTACATTCCTACTATGCGGTGAGTATCGATTGCAGGGCCAATTGTTTGTAAGCATGGTTTCACGATATCAGGGTAGTTATGTGAAATTCCTCCAAGATATCCGTCTGCTTCACCCATGTGAACCATCATTGGCCCGAAATATGTGGTGGTTTTGAGTAGCCTGATTGCATCTTCCATAGTAAGTCCCTTTCTCCCTCTTAATTTATGGAACTCTTTTGCATAAGATCCTCTTCTTCTTGGGTCATATCTAACGTCTATGGTTTCACACTCAAATTCAAGACCCAATTCTTCTTTTACAGCGTTAATTCTTTTTGTATGGCCCAATAGTATAGGTTCACATATATTTTCAGAGATACACTGAGCGGCTGCTTTGATAATTGTAGGGTGTTCTCCCTCGGCAAAAACAATCTTCTTTTTGTCCCTCCGCGCTCTATTAATTACACGCCTCATAATCGAACGTGTAAGGCCTAATCTGGCTTCCAATTCTTCACGATATTTCTCAATATTAAATTGCTTTTTTGTTATTTTTGCCACTCCTTC
Organism: Euryarchaeota archaeon UBA257; assembly: GCA_002498985.1. Classification (GTDB taxonomy): domain Archaea; phylum Thermoplasmatota; class Poseidoniia; order Poseidoniales; family Thalassarchaeaceae; genus MGIIb-O2. The sequence goes on along the minus strand of DAJO01000028.1, from coordinate 14,377 downwards.
GTCAACGGCGGCTTGAGCAACAGCACTCGCTTCCCAAATCAGAACTCTTGCATCAAATGGTTTTGGAATAATATAATCGGGGCCGAATTGTATTTGTTCACCTTCATAGGCAGCAGCCACATCATCAGGAACAGCCTCTTTTGCCAAATTAGCGATAGCATGAGTTGCTGCCATTTTCATATTCTCAGTAATCTCAGTAGCTCTAACATCAAGAGCACCTCTGAAGATATATGGGAATCCCAATACATTGTTGATTTGGTTAGGATAATCTGATCTCCCAGTAGCAACTATTGCATCTCCTCTGACATCTAAAACATCATCAGGTAATATTTCAGGGTCCGGATTTGCTAATGCGAAAATTAGAGGCCTACTAGCCATAGACTTAACCATCTTTTTATTCACAATTCCTCCCTTTGAAAGTCCTAGAAAAACATCACTGTCTTCCATGGCTTTTTCTAAATTACCGTCTTCGACATCTCTGGCAAATTCGTCTTTATATTCATTTAATTCGCCATTATTAGAACGCTTAATAGTTAAGATTCCTTTCGAATCGACCATGAGTAGGTTTTCCTTTTTAACACCCAAACGGATATAGTGGCGGGCACAGGAAATAGCTGATGCCCCGGCTCCAGAAACTACTACTTTTATTTCCGTAATTTCTTTCTCTACAACTTCTAAACCATTCAATAGAGCAGCACCTGAAATTATTGCAGTACCATGTTGATCATCATGCATTACAGGAATGTCCAACTCTTTGATTAATCTCTTTTCAATTTCAAAACATTCTGGGGCCTTAATATCTTCTAGATTTATTCCTCCAAAAGTAGGTGAGATAGCCTTTACGGCTTCAACAAATTCATCAACATCTGTACGATCAATTTCAATATCAAACACATCAATATCGGCAAACGCTTTGAATAACAGACCCTTTCCTTCCATTACAGGTTTTCCGGCTAGTGCGCCGATGTTACCAAGACCTAATACTGCGGTCCCATTACTAATGACAGCTACAAGATTTCCTTTTGAGGTATAACTAAATGCTGCATCGGGGTTTTTTTCTATTTCTTTACACGGATATGCTACGCCTGGCGAATATGCTAGTGAAAGGTCTCTTTGAGTACCGTGGGTCTTTGTAGGTACTACTGTTATTTTTCCAGCAGGCTTGGATGAATGGTATTCCAAAGCATCTTTTCGAAGTTGTTTATCTGTCAGGATTACATCCCCTGTATACTATCCGGCATATCTCTTACCTATGATGCTATCCGATATTAATGATATATATTATCAGCCTTGCATACACTCTTTTTGAGTATTTATATTGTTGAAATATCACCTACGGTGTCCGAGCATGTATGGCACATTCGCCACATCCTTTGATAATGTATAAAACGACGCGATTGGCCTGTGGGCATAGCGTATGATTCGGTTTCTGGCTCTCAGAAACGGATGGCGATGGTATTAGTTGCTCTGATGTTACTTCTCCCGTGGTCGTCATTTGAATCTACAAATCTAGAGGAAAATTCAGATTTTATGAGTACAATGCCAGGTGCTTGGGGTGCTGGGGGAAGTAATGATACAGGATGGATTGAATTATCAGCAGAAGGTGCGAATCCATCCAATGGTACCTATGCTTATGGGGACTTATTTCTTGATTTTGCCCCCGGTGCTCTAATTGATAATATGACTTTTGAAGTAAAAGTCAATGGCTCAGATGGTTTGTGGGCATATGAGCCACAGATTACACTACTAGATACTCAGACACCAATACTTGATTGGACTGAATTAGGAGGATTCGGTATGCAAAATTCATTTTCGGAGAATCAACCAGATGTTAATTCGGCAGGGATTCTTGACACTCGCTTACAACCTAATTCTGTAAGTGATACAAGTTGGCAGTTACCTACTGGAATTTCGATAACAGATCTAGTCCTAGAAGCTTTACGCCCAGCAGACCCAAAGGTTTCCTTTTCATCTTTAGACATTGAAATATACGATAGTGCTGTTAATCCAGTTGATGGTAGATTATACATCCTACTGGGGGATGATTTACTACATTTAGATGACCAAACATCTACTATAATTGTCGATATTGAATCTGATGTATATGGTAGAAGTCTTGCAGTAGATGAAATGAGAAATCGTCTTTTGATAGGAACTTCCAATGGAACAATATTACAACGCAGTCTTTCTGATTCTTCCATTGTGGAAACATCATTGATCTCTGATGCTCAAACCTTCGACGCTATTACGGTTGATGATTATGGTACAGTTTGGGCAACCTCTGGATGCAATGTTTACTACACCAGTGATGGCAGTTGGGAATCTTACTATTATTGCCCTGGAGGTGCCATTAAGACAGCCACTGACATAGTATCTACAGGTAATGATGTCTACATTTCCACATATCAGGGACTCCATTTCCTAGGTTTTTCAACATCTTCTGGAGTTAATGGAACCTTAGTTTCGGTAGATAGTAATGTGCTGTGGAATACAGGCAATTTCTTAAGTTCCGATAAAATAAATGATTTGCAACTATTTGGTTCTCAATTATTGATTGCAACAGACAATGCAGGGGTAGACCGGCGCAATTTAGCTTCTAACTCTTGGATGGCTACATGGTCAACCAGTAATTGGTTAGCCTCTAACCAAGTAGTTGGTTTCGGCCTTACTGAAGGTTGGCTGTACATCCTTGCTGCTAATACTGTACACACATATGATACCAATGCACTTTTCTTTTCATCACAGAGGCAACTAACAGTTTTTGATTTGAAAGAAAACGGCAATGAGATAATTTCTTGGCCTAATTTGGGTAAAGCAAGAAGTCCAGATTCAGGATTGGTTTTGGTAGGTGATGGTTCTGGTGTGTTGGGCCGTTTAGTTGGAGAAATTAATGACGGAACAGAAACTCTTGTTAGTAGCCCTTCAACAAATCAAATGAATCAGGTAATATTTGTTGATGATTATGAAGAAGGTGAAATCTGGGTTTCAGGAGGGACCATAATAGATAGGTTTGATGAGGCAACTCAAACATGGCTTTCCCCAATTGATATTTCAGATTATGTAAGTAACCCCTTCCAAATAACATCGTTTGTCCAGGATTCAGATGGATGGGTTTGGGTTGGTACAATAAACTCAGGAATTCTGAGACTGGATAATACAGATGCATCGTATATGGGTACTGTCCAGGGCATTGCTTCTAATGCAGTTAAATCTCTATCACATGACTCGTATACTGAAATCTTAGTGATAGGGCATTATGAAGACGGGCTATCATTTGTCAATACCTCTTCAATGACACTTTCAGATGTTATTACTGAGCAAGATGGTTTAGATTCTGATTTTATCAATGATGTCGTTACTAGGTATGGTGTTGCATATATTGCTACTCCTGACGCGGGTGTGATGAGAATTAACTTACAAGAATTATCTATTTTATCATCTTGGCAATCTCTTGGTGCAGATAACTTAGAAGCCGCTCCAATAGCAGTCGACCAAGATATAATTTATTTTGGATTAACAGGATTTGGAATTTTATTGATTGATAGACATACTAGTGAAATTATTGATATTTGGGATGCAGATGGAACTAGTGGTTTACCAGATAATGATGTACTTTCTCTCCATCTTGATTATTATGGCGGTTTAATTATTGGAATGGAAGTACCTAATTCTGGCGGGACGTCAAATCAAGCAATGGCTAGATGGGATGGTTCTAATTGGGAATATTTTGAAACAGATGTTCCTGGTGGAAATAATGATCCATTCAAAATTAATGATATCAAGAGTGATGCAGACGGGGTAGTTGCGGCTACTAACCGAGGAGTTTGTACTTGGACGGGTTGGACAATAATTCAAGGAAACATATACGAGTGGGATGAATGTGTTTCCCCAATGAATAATTCTGCGCGATTCAGTGAGACTTTTTCTATAGAATTAGTTCCTCTTAGTAGTTCTCTCTCCGAAAATTGCTGTACTCGAATATTAGCAGGTCATGACGAAGGTGCATCTTTGATAAATCGAAATACAGGATTATCAGTTGTAGAAAGATGGACTGCAGGAGATGATACACAAAGAGCTAGGGTGGTAAAAGTGCAAGATATATTGTATATTGGTTTCGAGAATACAGGTATAGGGAGATATAATCTTACTAGTCAGGAATGGCTTCAAACATGGGACGGTGATCAAGGGTATATCGATGATGACGACGTCACAGTTCTCATTCCCGGACATATTGAAAATACAATATGGGCGGGCGGTGATTTTGGTTTAACTCTCATCGATGTAGTAAATGATACAGTGCTAATAGATTGGAATCGCGGTTCAAATTCTGGTGGTCCTACACTTTCTAACTCTGCACCACAAGATGTAATAATAGTTGATGATATTCTACATTATTCAACTCAGAGGTCAACTGCCTGGTGGCAGTCAAATGATCAAATCTGGAGAATCAATTTAACTTCTAATTCTAGTGAATCTACTATTGATGTAGGTCAAGAATTAGGTTGGGACGGTAAAATTCACAGTTTAGGGCAGGTTTCTGAAGAACTTTGGGTCGGAATTAGGCCTACTCAATATTGGAATCAAGGTGATGGAACGATTGCTCGATGGAATATTACTAACGAAACTTGGGAAACTCCTCTAGATACCATCGGTAGTGTTGAGAGAGTGAATGCTCAATTCCTTGGTGAATGTTTCCCAATTAATGTTTCATCTTGCGAGTTATGGATTGCATATGGCGATAACATATTGCGTCGTTTCTCGGCACAAACAATGACATTGCTTAATGAATGGACAGATATACCGGGGCCAATCAGAGGAATAGTTGAATATCAGGATGATTATTTATTTGCAAGTATGGATGGTATTCTACGTTGGGAACCTGATAATGAAACATGGTTAGATCCATGGGTTGTTAACGATGGATTGCCATCAGATGCAAATGATGAATTGTATACAATGATAACTGTTGGAGATGATCTGTGGGCAGGAAGTTACAGCGGCGGAGGAGGTTTCAATACCAATTCAGAAATTATCCGTAAGAACGGTACTACAGGTAGCTGGACAACATGGAATTTGGGTAGTGCAGGAATTCCTAGTGGCTATACAGCAGATATTGAAGTATGTGATGATATTGTACACATAGCCGTTGGAGCAGTCAATTGGTGGGGGAATCAAGGCGGTATTGCTCGTTACGACTTAGCAGATCATGATTCCGATGGGATTACTGATGAATGGATTACTTCCATACTGACCTCTAATGGATTGGCGGATAATGACGCTCGCGCCCTTGCTTGCGACGAAGCCAATAGAATAATGTACGTTGGTTTTGATGAAGAAGGAGTAGGAATTGACAGATATAATTACAATACCGATCAATTTTTATCAACTCTAACAAATTCTGCAGATGGCATTTCAGAAGATAGAATATTCCCTGGAGGTATGCTGCATGATGGAAATGTATTGTTAACAGCGCATCAATTTGATACGACAGGCGGTATTTCTAGGATTATTACCTCTGGGACATCTACGTTGAACGGTCAGATTCTCAGTCCTGGGATGGATGGTTGTTCAATTGTTAAAGCACCTTCATCAACTACTCCTATCTATGCTATAGGGCGCTCCGGACAAACCTCAGGAGTCAATAGAGTTGATAGATTAGATTCTACAGGTTTGATAGAAAGTGGTTTCGATGAATTAACAGGACTAACAAGTGGTAAGATACTAAATATTATTTCCAATGAAACAAATATTTGGGCAACATCAAGTTTAGGTTGGAATTCATTCTATGCCTCTTCTGTATTGCAAGGAGAGCTCGTTAATGGTAGCGTTAGGTGGCAATATGGATATTCATTTGATGGCGATATTATCAATGATATCACATTAGATGGAGATAAAATATGGGTGACTACTGCAGGCAGTGGTTTGTATAAAATTGACACAATACAGCGAACCTTGACACCTACATCCTCTGCTCTCCACTCACAAATGGATGGAATGCACATTGACGATGATGGGACAATGTATGTGGGGCTAATGGGGGAATCTGGGACCTCTGCAGGATACCAATCGTTCAACACAAATACTGAAAATTGGGGTCAAGGAAGCCTAATCGCAGGTTTACCAAGTAATATTGTTAGAGACTTCCTCGAAGTAGGTAATCATGTATTGGTTGCAACTAGTGGAGGCATAGGTATGTACAATATGACAAGGAGTGGATGGGATTCTCCAATCACCTCTTATGATGGGCTCCCCTCACCAGTAATTGAGCATTTAATGCTTCTAGAGGGTCCGATTCAAGGAAACGGTACTATATTGGCAGGAGGATTAGCAGGCCTAACGGTCCTTGAAGAAGGAACTTATTCAATACAGAATACCATAGATTATTCTGACGGTTTAATTGGGAATCGAGTTTCAGGAATGTTGTTTGCAGACTCTGTAACTCGAGAGGTAATAGTGGGTAACTCTACAATTATCCAACATCATAATGCGTCAATATTCATTTCTCATAATGGGCAAGGTGCAACAAGACCGGGTGTTGCTGCTTGGGATATAGATACAGATACTCAAAATGGAACATATCTAATAGATATGATACCAAGTAATAATGTTCTGAGTTTAGCTGCTGATTCTTGGGGCGTTCATGTTGCTACAGACATTGCTCCAGTAGTACATTGGAACGGCACAATGGGGCAAATGGAAGCAGGTACAAACCCATCTAATCTTTTATCCTGGCCACCTGTAAAGATGGTTTCGAATGGCAACTATCTAGTCCTAATAGGCTCTGGCGGAATAAATCTTTTAGATGTAAGAAATTCTCACTCTGTAATTGCATCAACTTCAGCATCAGGATTCAATAATGCATTTATTGAATCCGATTCTCTATATGTTGTTGCAGAAGACGGTCTTCATGTTTGGGAAGGAAGTTTAATTGAACAGCCACGAGAGTATCAGAGAAGAGCGGAACCAATTTATTCTGTATTTGGCGGTAGGCAATGGGACATTACATCAACAACTCATCCAGGCATGTCTACGGTTTTAGTCAATTCTTCAGACCCTCTATCAATTCCAAATGATTCTAATTCTCTTCCAGGAATTTTACCTATGTACAATGGAGCTTTGACAATCACAAGTCCAGTTTCCTCATCTAATGTATGGGCTCGTTCTGTTTCGTTGAATTATTCTGGCTCATGGGATTTAGCAGGAAGAAACCCTGCAATCGAGGCAGGATTCCAAAATGCCATTTCCAATGTAGGGCCGGGCTCTAATTCAGTAGAATTACATGTACAAATGCAATCTCCAATGAATGGCACAATTAGTGTTAGAATGACTTATGATTGGGAAAGAGTAGAGGTTCCGACAATTCTGACATCTTTCAATAATCGTGGAAATGATGGTGGCGGAGTTCTTGAGGCTACATGGTTACCATCCGAGGATGCAGCATGGTACGGATATAGAGTCTATATCTGGGATTCTACGTCCAACCCTGTATGGGAGCCCAGTAAACAAGAGTTAGAAGATTTCGCAGGCTATATGCATGTTCCATTTTGGTCCCAAACTTCAGCCACAATCACTGAAGCAGATCATAATGGAATTATGTCAACGCTGGTAGATGGGAATAAGTATCGGGTGGCAATCGTTACAGAATATGCCGATGGTTCAATTGGAGAGCCTATGTCATGGCCTTACAATGCAACTCCAATTAACGAAGTCCCATCTCCTCCTGAATGGTTGACTGCAAATCCGATTTCTGGTGGTACAGCTGGAACCATTTACGCTGAATGGTCTGCATGTACTGAAATGGATCCTTCTAAGACTAGGCTATGGGCAGTTGAACAAGAAATTACAAATGCTTTAGCATTAACAAACAATTTTGATATTTCAGCAATTTCTGGAAATAATACAGTTCTACAACTAAATCCTGGTTCTACATATTGGTTCGCTGCTGTTTGTGTAGACGAAAGCGGTCAATCGGATCCACTTAATGCCACTATAGTTGGCCCAATAGTTACCGCCGGAGGGCTTGATGACGGTATTCCGCCGATGCCTATTGAAGGAACCACTGCTATCGATGTTCCAGATGATGAAGGAGGGCAAATACAAGTTTCCTGGATTCCAAATCAAGAAGATGATTGTACATTCTATACTATATTTGCACTACCTGCTACAAGTTGGCAACCACCGAACAATGTAGATGGTTGGCCTGTTTCATCATATGTTTCAGATTGTTCAACCAATTCAACAATTATTTCGTCATTTGGGGAAGCTCCTTTCTTAGATGATACGACTTATTGGATAGGTGTAGTTGCTTCAGATGATTGGGGTAACCAAGATTTTAGTAACGTATTGGTTGTTGAAGCCACTCCTCAATCTAACAACGGCGGAGTAGGCATACCCCCAGCCAGAGTTGATGGCTTAGCGGCGTTCGATCATCCTGAAGATGACGGAACCGCTATTGACATAATTTGGAATAGGTCTTTGGCTACCGATTTCTCATTCTACACAATCTGGGTTTCTGATTTCTATCAAGAAGACCTAACAGAATCTTGGAATAATTGTTCAAATTCTCCTGAATCCTGCGGACTTATAAAATTAAATCAGCAACAAATTGGAGGCGCCTTCCAACTTCGAATGACAGTGGAGAAAGCACATTATGGAGATACAATTTCTCAATCTTCTTCTTCGGCAATAATACCAGAAGTGCCACTATATGTTACAATTACAACTCATGACATTCACGGTAATGTATTCCTCTCAGATATGCAGAATTACATGGTATTGGTAATTCCATCAGATAATAGTGGAGATGTATTCCCTCCTTCAAGACTTAACCCTCCTCAGTTAACAGATCGTCCATCAGATGATGGAGACGGTGTATTTGTTACATTCCAAGAAAGCGATGCTTCAGATATTTCTGAATATTGGATATTTGCAGAAACAATCCCGTTCAGTTCCTTAGCAAACCGCCAACCAGCAATGATTCTTGATAGGGATGTAGAGATACCAGTTCTTCTTCAACAATTTTCAGATGGTAGTCCATTAGCCCCTAATATCATGTTCTGGGTCAGTGTAATCCCAGTTGACTCATCAGGAAATTATTGGGATGAAGGAATCAAAACTTCTTCAATAGCTCTGATTAATGAAAATATTCTTGACCCTGGCCTCCATATCCCTGAAATTGGCGGAATAATTGCTTATTGGGATAGCACTGGAACTAAAATCCAAATTGAATGGGATGATAAAAACGATCCTTCAATCGAATCATATTATATTTTCTTATCTTCAACACCATTTGAAGATACTCGTGATGCTGACACCTCTCAGAATGTAGCTAAGCCATATTCAAGTTACACATGGCAGGCAACTCCATCTGAAACGGGTAACCAATATCCGGTTAATAACGAAAACTCCTACTGGATTGCTATAGTTGGATTTGATGGGGAAGTTCACCGTCTTGCAGTCGATCCTCTAGAAATACAACCATGGTCCGAATCCGCTTTTGGTTCTGATAGTGATGGTTTGGGTGATTCAGGCGGTTCTTGGATTAATCAATTAATTGATGGTGATATGAATATGATAATTGCTCTAATTTCTGCAATAATGATATTATTTGGTGGAGTATTGGTATTGAAACCTAAAGGTAGATCTGCACCACAGCCATGGGAGATGGGAACCTTAGAAGTCGAACTCGAGGAACAAATGTATGACGAAGATTTCGGAATGGATGAAGATTTCTCAGAAGATGATTTTATACCTGAAAATGTAGAAAATGTACCATTCGAAGAACCCGTAAATATTGATTCTTCAACTCCAACCCAATTAGATGATGAAGTTATGGATGAATTACTTGTAGATGAAGAAGAAATTGATTTAGATGACTTAAGTGACCTAGCAGATGATTTTGATTTGAACGATCTCGACGATATGGCTGAAGAGTTAGCAGATATAGAAGATGATATCGACACCTCTTTTATTGACGATATTTTGTGATATCTCTTAGAAGAATTTGAAGAGATATAAGTTTACGGCCATACATGACCGAAAACAGCAACCCCAGATTTGAGGTATGGTCTACAGTCGCTTGGGATGGTAAAGATAGTCTTTTAGCTGCGAATTTACATTTCGATAGAATGGAGAGGCATGCCCGTCGCCTTAATTTTTCTTTACCCGATAATTTTAGAAAAACTATTTTCACAAAATTGGGAAATCTAACTTTTTCTGAAACCTCTGTAGTCCAAGAAGATCAACCTCCTTATCTGGTAAAAATAGGAATAACCAATGAAGGGATTTTTTCTCTAATTCCTCGTTTGAACCAACCGTGGCCAAGTATATTGAAGGCAATAACGGTTTCTGCCCCAATCTGGGATGAAGAAATAAGAGGGACAAAACATGGCGACTGGAAACCATATTTTGACGCTAGAAAATTAGCTTTAGAGAACAATGCTGATATTTCCTTGTTGATAGAGAACGATAATTTAATCGATGGTGACAGATGTATGCCAATCATTCTTGATATAGATGGTACCGCTTATTACCCAAGAATCGAAGAAGGTGCTTTAGATTCGATTACTTTAGAACAAATTAAGAAATGTGTAGAAAATTCAGGAATCCCTATTAGTCCTGCGATTATAACTATGAATTTGATATTAAGGGCCAAGGAAATGATTGTTATTGGTAGTGGAATGGGTATCCAATCTTTGGGTGAAATCGATGGTAGGAAAATAGGGCTACCTCGCGGGCGATTATATGAATCTGCTATGTCTTGCTGGAAATATAGACTATCTAATGCATGGGAATCAATAGAACAAATGAGCTGATAATATGATACCAGAGTTCCGCACCTTTTCTAATTCTGTCGAAAACCCTATTGTTTCATTATTAGAAAAATACAGAGGTTCTGAACTTCCGAATCATGACGAACTTATCTTAAATTCTGGTGGCCCTGTTACAGATTTATCCGGTTACTCTTTTCTTCCCTGTTTACAAAGCGTACGTATATTATTTTTTGAACCTCTAAGTGAAACTGACTTAGATAATTCATCTGCACTCCAAGGGGATATTAAATTAGGTAATAATAATCTACTAACCGTATTAGTTCAGAAGTATAATTTATCTGGCTGGGATACAGTAAATGAGTACCAAGTTGAGACACTCGAAAAGGCAATAAAAATCGCTGAAAGTTTAGAATTACCATACCAGAATATTGCTGATTACCCAATATTACCGGGTGGATTTACTGGAATTCTAGGTTATGACTTAAACAGATGGTCGGTTGGAATTAACTTAGATCATAATCCACAAGATGGAACCCTCTTAGGGGTTCTATGGAGATCAGATGCTTGGTGGATACATGATAGGAAGGCAGATCAATTAACCATAATTTCAGTACCTAATCATCCTTGGTTAGAAGAAGCAAATAGTAATGGATTATCGATTATGGAGAATAATATCTTCTCCCCATTAGAATCTTTTTCAGTACCAGAATCTGAAAGTGATGCATCCCATGCGAGAAAAGTTGATACAATTAAAGAAAGTATTCGGCAAGGTCATTTTTATCAATTAAATTATGGAAGAAAATGGTCAGGCAACATGCCGAGCCATCCATGGCATGCATTTCAAAGAATGATGGAAGGTAATCCCTCTCCATTCGCATCATGGCTATATGTTCATGACCATGGGTGGAGCATTGCTTCAGCAAGTCCAGAGCGACTTCTAAAAACTAACAAAGGAATAGTTTCTACTAGACCGATTAAAGGAACTTATCCTAGAGGAAACTCTCTTGAAGAAGACAGGAATCTACAAGTTGAGATGGTTTCATCAGAGAAAGAGATAGCGGAACATCTAATGTTAGTGGATCTCAAGAAACATGATTTATCTAAGATTTGTGAACCAGGTAGCGTACATTGGTCTGATTTCCGTATAGAGGCATTATCAACAGTCCAACATTTAGTCAGTGGTGTATCTGGTAAATTAATTTCTAATATTGATTTTGGTAAAATAATTTCTGCTTTATTCCCTGGTGGTTCAATTACCGGCTGCCCAAAAATTGCTTCGATTGCCGCAATAAATGAGATAGAAGAATCACCAAGAGGTGCATGGACAGGGTCGATAGGGCACTTCCACTCAAACTCAGGAATATCCGAATTTAATATCTTAATCCGTACATTAGAATCACATTCTGGACCAAACCAGTGGCATGGTAGAGTTCAAGCAGGTGGGGGTATAGTGATTGGATCTAATTCTTCTTCTGAAGTAGAGGAAGCACGATGGAAAGCCGCAGCAATTACTGATTCAACTTGGGGTTTTAGAACTGGTTTTTCGGCCGAAGAGCTACCTAAAAGAGACGTAGAAATATTACCTATTCCTGAGATAGAAGGTCCTATAAATGCGCTGAAACTAAAGAGTCCTCATGCAGAATCAAATATTGGTGACATTATCAGAGGTGATTCCGATATATCATTTCCAACCGATGTATTACTAATTGATAATTTAGATTCTTTTACGGAAAATATTGCAAATTCAATTGTTAAGTTGGGTTTCTCAGTGAGAATAGTTGATGGCCGCCCTAAAAGTCATTCTGATCCCACTACTAAAATCAAATATTGGTTAGAAAATTTCACTCCTAAAAGTATCATTATTGGACCAGGTCCTTCACGCCCCGAACAATCGCAAATAACTATGGAAATAGCCAAGTTAGCAGTCGAAGGTAAAATTGTGACAGATGGAAAACACATCCCAGTACTTGGCTTATGTTTGGGTCATCAAGCCTTGGGCTTAGCTGTTGGTTGGGATTTGATTGAATCTCCGAAGGGAGCTGTCCATGGAGTACCTTCAATTATTAAACATGATAACTATGGACTGTACACTAAATTAGATTCTCCCTTGATTTTAATGAGATATAATAGTCTTATTCTAATTCCAAAAAATGAATTTATGATTTGTGATGCTTGGGATAATGAAGAGAATTTAGTTATGGGAATTAGGCATCCAATATTCCCCGTCTTTGGAATTCAATTCCACCCTGAGTCTGTGGGAAGCCCTCAGGGCTATGAACTAATTTTGTCTTTCCTTGAACAGGAACCAGTATTAATAGACCCAATTTCTAATAATCGTCAGGTTAGAAGACCGTAGCCTTGAATTAGCAATCCATAGTGGGCAAGTTGAAAGAACATGGCATATTGTAGGTTGTGTAAACAAAATTATCCTCAGAATCAATTTGTGAGCGGTAATGGTCCTCGTTATCTTGTATGTGCAAGATGTGCAATTGAGCACGATCTCGCAGATGAAGATGAAGTCCCTCAGTTATATTCTGATGATTTAGTTAAAGCTAGATTTGCACTTTTTAGTAGAAGATATAGACTTTGGCTCGCCCTTCTAACTGGATGGACTCTATACTTTACATTGGGTAACGATATAGAACTCTGGTCAGGTTTATTCTTTATCGCATTGGTAATCGGAACTATCTCCACCCCCGTCTTGTATTTCTTAGGTTCAGCACGTTTTAATGCAGAATTATCAAAACTATCTCCTTGATACCAATTCGGGAATCCTTGAAATAGTGTATACCTACCTCTGGACTTAGAGGGAACAGAGGGTTCCCTATGAAAGCCCGCGAGATTGGATACGAAATTAGGAGGAGTTGAAAAAATTAAAATAGTCTTTTAAGAAATTAAAAAAAGGCGCAGTATAGCGTTTTTGTAATGATTCTTAATCAATATTCAACTCTTTTTCTAATAATACCGGCTCTCCCGAATAATAGTTTATCATAACACATGCGTGAGCATTATCGGAAAGAGAGAACAGCGGGTACTCTATAACTAAATTTTAAGGAAGTAAAAAAAATGAAGAAAACGAAAAATATGAGTATGTTGATTGCACTACTCCTAGTGCTAATGGCAGGTTCAGTTGGTGTACAAGCTGACGGTTCCGATCCACTCGACCCATCAGATGGTGGCGCCGATTGGGACGGAGATGGACTAACCAATGCCGAGGAGCAGGCTGCAGGAACAGACATGAACAATGCAGATACTGACAACGATGGATTACCAGATGGTTGGGAAGTAGCTTACGGGCTAAATCCTAATTCAGCTAGTGATGCGAACGCAGATCCGGATGGCGATGGTCTATCCAACTCCCAAGAGTACGCTTCGGGTACAAACCCGAATTCAAGCGATACTGACGGAGATGGTGTAGCAGACGGCTCCGATCCGTTCCCAAATGATCCTAATGATGGTTCATCATCTGACTCTGATGGCGACGGAATACCTGATGCGTACGATCCTGATTTCCCTGGAAATGACCAGGGTGATGGTGAAGGCGGCACTGATGGTGGTGGCGAAGGAGAAGGGAGTGAAGGCGAAGGTCAAGGTCAAGGACAAGG
>DAJO01000079.1:9941-29917 GCA_002498985.1 Euryarchaeota archaeon UBA257 | reverse complement strand
CATCCAGTGGATGGACTAAATGAAAAGGATGCTTTAGACATGGCAGATAAACTTGGACTCAGCGGTCATTCAAAACAAGATTTAGTTTCCATGTTAGAATCATTATCAAGAATGTTTATTGAAAAGGATTGTTCTATGATAGAAATTAATCCACTAGTTAAGTCAGATTCTGGAGATATGATAGCATTAGATGCAAAGGTTAGTTTCGATGATAATGCATCATTTAGGCACCCCTGGATGGAAGAAATGAGAGACCATTCAGAAGAAGAAGAAGTTGAAACTAGAGCTCATGACCATGGTCTTTCATATGTGAAACTGGATGGAAACATTGGTTGTTTAGTGAATGGTGCAGGGCTTGCAATGGCATCTATGGATGTAATAAAATTGTACGGAGGAGAACCTGCAAATTTTCTCGATATAGGCGGGGGAGCAACTAAGGAATCAATCACTGCGGCATTTGGAATAATATTGGAAGACGACAATGTTGAAGGAATATTAGTCAATATCTTTGGAGGAATCATTCAATGTGACATGGTGGCTAGAAGTGTTATTGAAGCATCGAATGAACTCGGTTTACAAGTACCCTTAGTTGTAAGGTTTTCAGGCACTAATCATNNAAAGAAGTATTAGATAATTGTGACTTGGATGTCCATACTTCGAGTACCCTTGCAGAAGGGGCAGAAAAAATTGTTAATCTAACAAGAGGTGAGGAATAATGTCGATTTGGATTCATGAAGATAGTAAAGTTCTAATTCAAGGCATTACAGGTAAACAAGGTACTTTTCATGGCACAAAAATGGACGAATATAATACAAATGTAGTAGGGGGAGTAACTCCTGGAAAAGGAGGACAATTTGTTGAGTTACCAAATAAGAAAGTACCAGTCTTCAATACGGTTTCTGAAGGATTAGATGAAACTGGAGCAGATGTTAGTTTGATCTATGTCCCTGCTAGATTTGCTGCCGCTGCTATTGTCGAAGCAGCAGACGCATTTCAAGAAAAAGGAGGAGGATTAATCGTCTGTATCACAGAAGGAATTCCAATTTTAGACATGATAAAGGCAGTAGCAAGAGTAGATCAATATCCTGAAGTGAGATTGATAGGCCCAAATTGCCCAGGAATAATCACTCCTGGCGATGTAGGGGGATGTAAAGCAGGAATAATGCCTGGATTCATCCATGCCAAAGGAAGGATAGGGATTGTATCGAAATCAGGTACTCTAACCTATGAAGCAGTTGCGCAAACTATGAGTGTTGGAGAAGGTCAATCAACTTGTGTTGGAATTGGAGGTGACCCAGTTAATGGCACTGGATTTATCGATTGTCTAGATGCTTTTGAAAACGACCCTCAAACAGTAGCTGTAGTGATGATTGGAGAAATCGGAGGTTCAGCAGAAGAAGAAGCCGCAGATTGGGTAGCAAAGAATATGACAAAACCAATAGTAGGATTTGTAGCAGGATCTACTGCACCTCCTGGGAAGAGAATGGGGCATGCAGGAGCTATAATTTCGGGAGGGAAAGGAACGGCGGCAGAGAAATTCAAGGCGTTTGAAAATGCTGGAATCTATGTTGCAAGAGATCCTTCTGAAATTGGAAATGTATTAGTCAGAGCGTTGAAAGATGCTGGTTTAAGATAAACTTGGATGCGAGAGTCTTAGATGCAGGAAGTGCCCTCATTGTCCATGGCAAGAGGCGAGTCAAGCGATGGCGAGTCTGAAAAAATAATAGATAACCTCTTAGAAGGGACTTCCAGATCATTTTATTTGACATTAAAAGTAACACCTAAAAAAATTCGAAGACAAATTAGTTTGATGTATTTACTGGCACGCTTAGCAGATACAATTGCAGACTCAAAGGTGGGAGAAAATAAAATTTTACTCGAATTACTGAGTGAATATAATAATAAAATACAAGATGAAAATAGAAAATTACCTGATTTTACCGATTTAGCAATTATACAGGAAGATGCTGCAGAAGCAAGGTTACTACATGAAGCAGTTATACCTGTAAATTATTTACAGAAATCAGGACAATTTACTAATTCTGATAAGATGAAAATTAAAAAATTACTTGATATCATCATTGGAGGGCAGATATTGGATTTGGAAAGATTCACTGACGCTACGGGTGAAAAAATAATTTCATTAGAAAATGAAGAGGAGTTAGATGACTACACATATCGAGTTGCAGGAAGTGTAGGAGAATTTTGGACTCATATGTCATTAGATCATCTTTTTAATATGGAAGAAAAAGAAAAGAAAATTTTATTTGAAAAGGCGGTTAACTTCGGAAAATCTTTACAGTTAATCAATATATTAAGAGATTTACCAGAGGATTTACGAATGGGGAGATGCTATATCCCTAGCCAAACTCTTCATGAGATTGAGATGACCTCAGAAGATCTTCTTGAAATGAATAATATCGAAAAATTCAGGCCATTGTATGACTCTTACATACTTAGGGCCGAAAACTATCTTGATGATGCTGTTGACTATATCAAAATGCTACCAAGAAGTCAGTTTCGACTTCGACTTTCGTGCTTGTTACCAGTACTGATAGGGCAAAGAACCTTGCAATTATTGCGCGATGGAAATATACTAGATTATAATAGGCGAATTAAGGTATTAAGACCGGAAATTAAGAAAATAATGAGGAAAGCGATTTGGCTATCAATAACCGGAATAAACCCAAAAAAAATGAATTAATTACTGATTCATAGTTTGTACATCTCAGCGTGAAGTTCAAGAGTAAATCTATTCGGCTCAATATGAAAGTAGTATGCCCGATGGACAGATTAGTGATTCCGAACCAGAGGTTATGTATGACCTTGGGAAATCTATTTCACTAGTCGGAGAAGAAAATAATTCTGTCCCCATTGAAAAAGTACGTAATGCAGTAAACGTAACTAAGGAGGCAGTTCATGCGATTAGCATTACTGCTTTAGAAACTCTTAGAGAAGGTGCTTTCTTTATGGGAGTGATTGGTTCAAGAGGAGAATTAGTAAATCCTTTTTCACATATTGACGCTGCTTTATGGTCTGAAAACAGACTTCCAGAGGACATTGTAAAATCTGCTTACGACTATTGTGAAGAATTAACTAGGAGAGAAGCAGGTAATTTTTATCATTCTTTTAAATATCTACCAGAAGAAGAAAGGAGATCTATCATGGCCTACTATGCATTTTGTAGGAGAGCGGATGACATTGCAGATGGAGATTATGTAGATTATTTCCCAGGAGGTTCTGAAGAAAATCCTGAATCAATTGATTACAGAACAAAAATTGAGAGACTGATTGATGGAGTACCAGTCCTAGAACGGTCATCATACAATGATAAAATGTCTCAGTTATTTTACTACAGAAAGAAATTATCTACTGCATATGGTAAGATGACATCAACTGACCCAATATTCATAGCATTGAAAGATACAGTAAACAAATATGGAATTTCTAGGCAATTATTAGATGATATGATTAGTGGGATGGAGGAAGATTTTCATCGAAATAGATACGAAACTTTTGAAGATCTATACTCATATTGTTACAAAGTGGCTTCAACAGTAGGACTTGTGTGCATTGAGATATATGGGTATGATGATAGAAGAGCTAGAGAATATGCGGAATCATGGGGGATTTATATGCAACTAACAAATATACTCAGAGATGTTGCGGAAGATATTGAACGTGATAGAATCTACCTTCCAATTGAAGATCTTAACCGATTCGGTATTACGGAAGAAGATTTGAGAAATGGGAAAGAAATATTGAAACATCCAGGTTGGAAACCGTTTGTAAAGGAATACATTAAGAGAGCAGATAAATATAGAGAAAGAGGAATGAAATTGTTCCCTCTACTTGACAAATCAAGTAGATATTCACCAGCCGCAATGACTACATTTTATCATTCTATAATGAAAAAAATAGATAAAAACGATGGAGATGTTTTTTCTGAAAGAACACAGTTATCAAAAACCGAAAAAATAGGTCTAGCAGGATATATTTACATTAGATTTCGTTTCTTTGCGTTATGAACAAAAAAAGACCTAATTTAGGTTGAATGATAGAAGATATATTGAGTAAAATACTTGGGAGATAGAGATATGAGGGTTGCTGTACTTCTTGAAGATAGATGTAGCCCCGAAAAATGTAATGCTGAATGTTGGGTTTTCTGCCCTCCTGTAAGGAATGGGATTGAATGTATTATCCTTGATGATTCAAGTGGTAAACCAATTATCTCAGAACCGCTTTGCATCGGTTGTGGAATATGTATTAATAAATGCCCATTTGACTCTCTGATCATTACTAATTTACCAGAAGAATTAGAAGGTGAGATGACACATAGATATGACCAGAATGGATTCAGATTGTTTAGGCTACCAGCACCTAGAGAAAAACAAGTGGTAGGAATATTGGGACCTAATGGCATGGGTAAATCTACCGCGATAAATCTGCTATCAGGTTCTATCCAACCAAACTTAGGAGACTGGACTATTAATTCGGCTGAATGGAATGATATCATTGAATCATTTCCAAGAGGAGAATTAAGAGATTACCTACAATTAGTGGCTGATGATGGAGTTAGGATTGCTGTAAAACCACAGTATATCGACAAATTACCTAAGATTTTTGATGGTAAGGCAAGAGAGCTACTTGAGAAAGTTGACGAAAGAGGCGATTTAATCGAGTATGCAGAATTATTGGCAATCACACATATATTAGATAGAAATATAGGACAATTATCTGGTGGAGAATTGCAAAGAGTAGCAATATGTGCAACCATGTTGAAAGAGGCAGAAGTGTATTTCTTTGACGAGCCTTCATCATATCTCGATATTCATGAAAGGATGAGAATTGTAAAAATCATACAAAATTTAGCAGAAATGGGTAAAAGAGTAATTGTAGTTGAGCACGATTTGGCTATTCTCGATGTTCTATGTGACCTATTACATATCGTATACGGAGAGAGAGCCGCATTTGGAATATTTACACCTGCAAGATCAACTAGAAGTGCTATAAATTCATATCTTGAAGGGTTCTTGCCCGAAGAAAACGTTAGAATTAGAGACAAACCTATTCAATTCCTCAGAGGAAGAGTACGTGGAGAAGAAGTTGGTTTACCAATTTTAAAGTGGGGAGATATGGAGAAAACTTTGGGTAGTTTCCATCTAAAAACTGGAGAAGGGATGGTGAAAAGTGCGGAAGTTGTAGGAGTTGTAGGACCAAATGCAACTGGAAAAACTACAATGGTCAAAATGATTGCTGGCGAAATTGAACCGGACCAGGGATGGTGTACAATGGAAGCAAAAGTATCATACAAACCACAACATGTTCATACTGATTTCGAAGGAACAGTGGAAGACTGGTTAAACACTGAATTAGGACATAAATGGAGAACTGGAGAATTCCATACGCAAGTTGTTAGGCCATTACAGGTTGACCAATTATTAGGACTGAAGGCAAAGAAGCTTTCTGGTGGAGAATTACAAGCAGTGAGTATCGTAATTTGTCTGGGTAAAGAGGCTGATTTGTACCTACTTGATGAGCCAAGTGCCCATCTTGATGCTAATGCAAGAATGGAAGCCGCAAAGGCAATCAGAAGAACCATGGAAAGTAACGAAAAGGCGGCTATGGTAATCGATCACGACATTTACTTTATCGATATTGTGAGTGACTCGCTTTTAGTCTTCGATGGCATAGGAGGAAAGTCTGGAAATGCTATCGGACCACTCAGCCTGAGAAAAGGTATGAATAAATTTTTGAAAGATGTAAATATCACATTCAGAAGAGATCATGAATCCCATAGGCCACGTATTAACAAGCCAGATAGTAGGAAAGACCGAGAACAAAAGATTGCTGGAGAATACTTCTATCTGGAATAACTTAGACCATTGGATTCTTGAATGATGGTTGAAACCAAGTAACATGGCAGACGAGGTTGACGAGTCGATAGAGGAGTTATCTGAGGGAAACAAATCAGAAGAAACTGAAATTATTGACCCGATAAAAGTTCTTGAATCAAAGGTTGAAGAATTAGAAAAAGAAAAACAATATTCGACTGCTGAAATGGTAAATCTAAGACAACGATATGCTAGAGAAAGAAATACCTTAGTGAAATTCTCTAGTATGAATCTATCTTCAAAGATTCTTCCGGTATTAGATAATTTAGAGAAAGCAATTTCAATTGAGAATAGTCAAACAGAGAAAATTCTTGAGGGAGTAACTATGACTATGGAAACCTTGAAGACAGTTCTAGAAAATGAAGGAGTGATAAAAATCGATGCTTTAGAACAAATATTTAATCCATCATTTATGGAAGCAATAGCAGTAATTCCTGTACCTGAGGGAAAAGAACCCGGCACAGTAGTGGAAGTAATTGAAGAGGGATATATGTTCCATGAGCGTGTATTAAGACCTGTGAAAGTTATTGTTTCTGAAGAATAATATTCAAAACATAAGTACAATTCGAAAGTATATGGATAGATTTCTCGTAATTTTAATATGCGCATCTATGATGCTATCAGGATGTACCGCAATAAATGATGAGGTTTCGGATGAAATATTAGAGATTCTTGGTTGTACTGATTCTGAAGCATTAAATTTTGATGTAAATGCGACAATAAGTGATGAAAGCTGCCTCTATGATGAAACTCAAGAAATTCTTGACATCCCCCACACTGATGGCTGTGATAATACAAATCCAATACATTGTATGCTGCCTTTCCCTTCCGATGCATTTCTAATCAATGACCAAAGTACAATTACGGGTAAAAGAATACATTATTCTTCAAATACAATTCCTGGTTCTGGAACTGTTAATCCCATAGAAATACCAATTTTAAATCAAATGGATGGAGCAAGCCCTAATACACAAATTATGACAGCATTTACAATAGAACCTGACATTTCAGAGTTAGCAGGTCAATACAGTATTTCGAAAAGCTTAGAGAGTGGACATTCTACAGTTATAATGAATAAATTAACTGGGGAATTAATTGCACACTGGGTTGAACTAGATGTCAGATCCGAGGCGGACCAACCTACGATACTTCATATTAGAACAATAAAAGCATTGGAACATAACACACCTTACATTGTAATAATATCTGGTTTAACTGATGAATCTGGAGAATTAGTACCTACTCCAGAAGGTTTTGCTGCGTTAAGAGACCAAGTGATTACTTCATCAATAGATATTGAAAATAGAAGATCCGAATTTCAGAATTTATTCTCTTGGATAGATGTAAATACGGACATTTCTATTAGTCAATTACAGACTGCTTGGACTTTCCATACCTCTTCTACCGAATCAATGATCGGCCCACTAATTTCAATGAGAAATGATGCCTTGGAAAGGACTGGGGAAGGGATAAGCTGTACAGTGGAATCAAATGAATTAATTACAGAAGATGATAATGCTAGTCATTGGTTAATTTCCGGCACCTTCACTGCACCCCAATATACTGAATCGTTCTTCCCTCCCGCTTTGATTAGAAGGACATCTGCTGAAGATAGAACACCTGTTTTTGTTGAAAATAGAGAAATTCCTTTTTGGTTAGTAATACCTTACTCTGCAATAACAATTCAAGAACCTGCTGATTTGATTATTTGGGGTCATGGATTCCTTGGAAATGGGAATACTAATGCACTAAGTGGTTGGGCTAATGAAAATAATGCGGCTATGCTAGGGACTAGTTTCTACGGTTGGGCCGATGATGATTTCGCGAGTATTGAATATGCTGTGTTAAACATGCATTACTTTCAACATCAAGCAGAAAGGTTAGAACAGGCAATGATAAATCAAGTTGTCATGATAAAGACATTCATGGGAATTTGTTCCGATTTACCGGATTTCTACAATGGTGAAGATGGTTGGAAAATGATTAATACTACCAGCCCGACTTATACAGGATATTCAAATGGCGCATTGAGAGGGCCTTCAATTATAGGGTTATCACCTGATTTGAATAGAGGGGTTTTGTGGTCAGGAGGTTCATCATTTTCACATATTATTGAGAGATGTACACAGTTTGATAAATTTTATTTTATTTTCGCAAGTGAATATGGATATGATAATCAGTTAGACAGAGCAGTTGCAATGTCGATAATGCAATCACTTTGGGATTCAACTGAAACTGATACTTTCTTGAGTCTGAGAAAGGAAGGTTATAATGATGAAATACAACCATTTGAATTGATGACATTATTCTCGATTTCAGATTTACAGATTTCCAATATTTCTTCCGCGAGAATGATGAGAACTGGTGATATTGCTCTACTTAATTCCTCTACTATTACCCCCTATGGAGTAACTATTGCAGATGAAGGACATTCAGGTTCAATTGGTGTATTCTTTGATGGAGGTTATCTTCAAGCACCAGTAGGTAATGAATATGGTCAAGAGCCACATCCTGCACATGATGCAATAGGAATTTTACCAATAGCTAGAGAAATGGCATTCAATTACCTCTCTGAAGGGAAAATAGTAGATACTTGTAATGGTTATTGTGATTTTAGTCCCAATGATTTAGTTGAAAACTAACCAACAGGTTCTCCGCCTTCTCCTAAAAATGCGAGTCTCTTTAATTGATCATTTGTTATCAAGAAATCAATTATTGATTCTGGAACAGATTCGCCTAAAACCATTTTAATTGCATCTTCATCGTTAATTGTAGAAAGCATTCTAGCAGTTTCACGCACCCTCCATCCTTCAAATCGTTCTCTATGAATTAATGATGTTGAAATAACAGGCCAATTTGAAATCTCATATAATTCTGAGGAGGAAGTATCACTACTGAAAAATACTCCTTGCTTACCATGGTACCTTTCTGCATGACTTACCCAATTAGGAGGGTCTTCGATATCTGGAATAGAGACAATTGTAGCTTCAAAATTTACTTCATTATCAAGCCAAAATAATATCATCTCGATCCTTTCCGAATCTGACCAAGGATTTTTTAATGTCTGAGGTCTATTTGATGAACCAACTGCAATAATTAACTTCAGTTCAGGATTATTTTCCTTGCGATAGTTTTCAGCGGCAATTATCATGGCAGCATGCCCTTTGTGAAATGGCTGAAAACGACCTAACACAACAAAACCAGGCTCAGGTTGATTTGAGGGAGGAGGAGGTATAGGTAATTCAGTCATTTTTAAATCCCTTCTATATCATATAGTGAGTCTCCATTTAGACTCCATAGCTCATACTCTAGATACTCGCGTCCTATTAACAAACTAATATTTTTCGAGTCAAGATTATTTAGAAAAATATGTAATAATTCACTCGCACTACTATGAGAACTCATAGTAGGTAATATTCTTGGATCTTCAGAAGGCTCCATTGTTTCTCCTAATTTTTCCCTTCTATTCATCCAATCAAGAACTACCGACTCTGAGTAGGATTTTTTATCAGTTTTTGATAAAGCAGAAACGAAATCTTCCCATAATGAAAACTTAAGGAAATCATTGGTGTTAGAAATATTGTATTCTAACATTGGTTCAACGTATAAGAAAAGACGAGCATCCCAACAACGCCATTCGGAAAATGAACACCACTTCGCCATTAAGATTGTTAATTCTGCTATATTTGAATCTTTTATTGATTGGGAAAGTATTGTTTTAGACATTATTAAGTCAGAATTATTATCAGACCATTCCAGTATATCTCCTTCTAAATCAACATCAAACTCTCTATGGAATCGATTATCTAATTCAGGCCTATAATCTCTTAATGAACCATCTTCTACTTTTTGAAATAATTCTTTAAGGGACATCGACACTAATTTTTCAAAATTAGAATGGTTGACAAGATTTAGAATCACATCTGCCATGTCTGCGCCTCGGGTCTAGCCAGAGAGAAGTGTACAATGAACTATCGGTTAGGCATTCAATTGAAGAATAGATGACTGGGCCAGTCACATGAGCATCGGTTGCGATAGGGGGTATAGTTGTGGCAACAATCGATGAACAAATTAAATCTCTCGAGGAAGAAATCGGGAAAACTCAGAAAAATAAAGCCACAAATGCCCACATTGGAAAGCTGAAGGCTAAAATTGCGGCATTAAAGGCACGCAAAGAAAAGGCACAGGCTCATGCTAAATCTAGTGGCGGTGGACCCGGATTCGAGGTTAAGAAATCAGGTGATGCTTCCGTGGCTTTGGTGGGATTCCCTAGTGTTGGAAAATCAAGTCTCATCTCCCAGTTAACTGAAGTAGAATCAGAAGTAGGAAATTTCGCATTTACTACACTAACTTGCATACCTGGTTTGATGGAGCATAAAGGAGCCAAGATACAGATTCTTGACTTACCAGGATTAATCAAAGGAGCAGCGGAAGGGAAAGGAAGAGGAAAAGAAATTCTTAATGTGATCAGAGGATCAGATATGGTATTGTATGTTCTAGATCCTTTTCAAGAATCACACTTTGACATACTAGACATGGAATTATGGAGATCGGGGATGAGATTAAACCAAAAGAAACCACAAGTTTTCATAACAAGGTCGAATAAAGGGGGAATAGTGGTTAGATCTACGGTTAAACAAACAAATCTAACTCATGAAGAGATACAAGAAATTGTCAGAAGTTTCGGAATTGTTTCTGCTACAGTGACTCTGAGAACTAATGTAACTGATGACCACATTGTTGATACTTTAGCTGGAAATAGAGTTTACAGTAATGCCGTAGTAGTGATAAATAAAGTTGATTTAGCAAATGAAAAAGATATTCAAAGAACTATGGAAATGATTCCGCTCAATTGGCCAGTACTAGAGGTATCGGCAAAAACAGGTAAAGGAATCGAGAATATGAAGGATTTCGTGTTCGAAAATTTACGTTTCATGTCTGTTTTCCTAAAGCCGCAGGGTCAAGAAGCGGATTTAGTTGAGCCACTAATTATCAAAGATACATCTACAGTTAGAGATGTTTGTACAAAATTACATCGAGATTTTGTAAGAAAATTTAGATATGCCAGAGTTAAAGGGCCGAGTGGTAAATTCGATTGGCAGAGAGTTGGTCTAGATCACCTACTAAAAGACGGCGATATACTTTCAATAATACTAAGAAGATAGAAAATCTATCGAGCGATGTATTCAGTAAGTGAACGCCTACGCAGTTACATGGACGACAGGCAGAGGGACATTATCCCTATGGCTGAATTTGTAAACCTAATCAAATATCTAAAAGGTAGAATTACTCTACTAATTGGGATCTTCATTTTTGGTTTAGCATTGGGTTATCCACTTTCAGGAGATGCGATTAGTTGGCTATTGCAAGCTAATGGATACCTCCCTGAAGGAGTTGAATTAATTATTATCCAACCTATGGAGGTAATTTTACTAAGGTTAAGAATTGCAACACAAATAGGTATTGCATTGGTATTTACAATGATAATAGTAGATCTTTCATGGAATGGAAGTAAAATTATTAGTAAATCTAATAAAAACAAGATAAAAAATAATACTTCCAAACTTACCAGTTTATTTTTAGTATCCTTATCCTCAATTGGACTTGGAATAATTGGAGCTATTTATGCTCACAATATACTAATTCCCATGCTTCTTGATTTTCTAGCAAATGATGCAAGTAATGTTGGCTTAACCAACACTTGGCAATTACAATCATGGTTAGGATTTATAATCGGTCTTTTCTTTGGCTCAGTAATGAGTTTCCAAACACCTTTAGTAACATTGTTACTATTAAGAACTAAAATAATTAGTAGATCCAGTTTGATAGAAAATAGAGGGATAATTTGGTTCTTAGCCCTATTGTTAGGAGCCGTACTATCGCCACCCGACCCAATTTCTATGTTCTTAGTAGGTGGGCCAATTGTATTATTATTGGAAGTTGCATTATTGATAGATAAAATATTTACAAAATCTCAATCTTCGGAATGAATCCCTCTATTTCTAGCATCTTCTGCTTGTGCATCTAGACGCCCTTGTTCAAGATCAACCATCCGCATCATCACCGCACCAATCAAAATTAGCATAGCAATAGATAAGATACCCACTCTACTATCATACATCACAGTCATTATACCATATAATAATGGACCAATGAATGCCGCCACTTTACCGAAGAATCCAAAGAAACCAAAGAACTCCGCACTTCTGGTTTCTGGAACCATTTGGCCAAACATACTCCTTGCTAATCCTTGAGAACCACCAAGTAGCGTTCCCATTGCGCAACCGAGTATCAAGAATTGTAAACCGATAGATATGCCTAGAGGACCCCAAACATTTGAACGAACTGTGCTTGGAATGACATCAATCACGCCATCACCTAGATTAGTTGGATGATCAACTCCCACTTTAGTTGATTCACTACCATCTGAATATGCTACACTTACAGAGAATCTTGTATCTTCAAATGAATTTATTAACTCATCTAAATTTTCACTGGTCTGAGCACCTAAACTGACAGTTACAGGCTCATTATCATCATCGAATCCAGCCCATTTATAAATTTCTGCATCAGAATAATCTTCATCAATTTCAACAATTCCTACAGAAAGAAGATGGTTGAGTGCCCAATCTTGTTCATCTCCATTTTCAACCTGTGCTATAGGGAAATCAGCTAGATTTGCGTTAGGAGTATAGTGCCATACTCCTGCTTCTGCATCTTCATCCAACTGAACTTGATAATCACTATGTTGAGAATACTCTAGAGGAGCAAAAGAAAGTGCTGCGAAACAAAGTATAACCCATCCAACAAGAGAGATATTTAATGCTGATTTAGTTCCCAATTTTTTAGCAAGTCTAGTAAACATTAGTGCTGATGGCCAAGCAACAAATTGAATCGCAAGAATTGTTACAATCAAGTCGACAGTAGTTATTCCAAGCACCGTTGAGCCGAAAACTCCTCCAAGAGCAGTTACGCTGTTTATCCCATCAATGAAGAAGAAGTATGCTAACATGTAGATGAAAAGTGTCCTAAATTTTTCAACTTCTCCTAAGGTTTTTCTAAGCTCGGAAATAGCTAATTTAGCCGAATCGACAAATCCTAAAGATGGCATCTCATTTTCAATAGGAGGTTCAGGAACCCATTTGAATGTCAATAAAGCAAAGCTGTACCACCAAATACCGGATGAGGCCATGACGAAAGGAATGACCCAATCTCCAGTTAATGTCATCACCATAATTAGATGAACAAGGAGTAAGATTCCTCCACCAAGATAACCGTATGCAAATGCTAGATTAGAGATTCGGTCCATCTCGTCATCTTTACCCATATGAGGGAGAAGAGCATTGTAAAATACACCTGCTCCATTGAGACCTACGTTAGCTAACATGAAGAATACCATTAGCCATATCCACTGAGTTTCAATAGGTAGAAGTGGAGCGAATGCTAGAAGGAAAGTTGATCCAGCACCTACATATGTAAGTATCCTTAACCACCACATCTTGATTCTTCTTCTGTCGGCAATTACACCCAAAGAAGGACTGATGATTGCGATGAACAGAGTACCTATTGCCACTGCAAATGACCAAACTGCATCTCCTTGCATCTCTATAGAGCCGATGGTAGTTGTTAATCCGTTTGCCTTCAAGAATAGATATGCATACCATGCAGGTAATACTGCAACTGTTACTGAGGTTTCAAATGCTGATTTTGCCCAATCGTAAAATGCGTAACCTCTAACTTCTATTGGATTTGATTCTCGGTCAAGTTCTATTGTATCTGACATGCTCATACCTAGGCTCGCGTTGTCTTTTTGACTATTTAGCGTTGGGGCGGATTAGTCTTGGAAAAACGCTTAATTAATTATTAGATATATCTCGCAAGACATATGGACGAAGATGGCGATAAATGGATTCGTCCGAGAGAAAATACTGTCGAGGCTTTAGTTTATGGAATGAATGAATGTGATGGTATTGAATTAGACTTGAGACTATCTAAGGACAATAGACTCGTTCTCCATCATGACTCTAAAACAGAGTTTGGAGATTATCCTGAATGTTTGTCATTAGATGAATTACCAGATTATGTAGAGCCAATAGAGGATTTATTAGAACAAAAAGATTTCATTAGAAGATGGACTGAAGAAGGAGCATTCACTTGTTTTGAATTTAAATCACCTCACCCAAGTAGTGGTAAAGCAGGTGGATGGTTCAATGCAAAAGAAAGAGAAAATCACATGATGAAGATGATTGAAGAATTAAATGAAATCCTAGACCCTATTGATTTCTCGGAGAGTAGTACTGTAATTTATTCATTTGAACCGAAAATTATTTCTGCATCTAAAAAAGTTAAAACTAAACTGAAATTTAGTAGATTGAGACCACATATACGCTCATGGGGAAATTGGACATCGCAGAGAATCGTGGCTACACCATCATTTATCCTCAATTCACTACCTCGTTTAATGGACAAGCAGAGAAGAGAAAATTCTCCTATGCTACCATGTTCTCTACAATATCTTAAAGGAATTGAAAGTAACCTAAGTTTAGGTAGAACTGTAGGCTTGGAAGGGAAAAAATTAGAAAGATTGACTAAATATAGAAAAGGATATCCGGTTTATGTTTGGCCTTCGAAATCCAATTCAGAGAGAATGCTTCTAGATGCGGGGCTAACTGGACTTACTGATGACCTTGCACCAACTTCAGTAACCCTTGAGTCAGGACATGCTAGATGGACAAAACCTGCTACACAACCACTAACTAAAGAACAACGTGTAGATTTGGACGGAACTCCAATCGAACAACATTTCTCAAAAGTTAATGAAATGAAAAAAGAGGTTACCCCTTGGCATGAGCTTACTGAAAAAGAGAGGATTAATTTCATTTCTAGTTGGAAGAAAAAATGGTCATGGGATAGAGAAATTAATGCATTAATGAAAGAAACCTCGGCATCCAGCTTACCTTGGGAGGCTCCCAGAATAATTGGCCATAGAGGTACAGGGAAATCTCATAAAAATGGATCTTCGTGATTATTCTATTCTTCTAAGGGGTTGATTCTTAGGGATATATTTAGGCCTGTAAATAGGAGTCCCTCTACCGTCTCTAGCATTCCTCTCATCAAGTATCTGAGCACTTATACCGGCAACTCTCGCCCAACCGAAGAAGGTAGTATAATATTCAGGCATTCGGAAACCAACTGAATGAAGTAAACTTCCACTTGCAATGTCTACATTAGGATAAGGATTACTTATCTTAGGAATTTCACTAAGAATTGGGGGTATAACTTCTCTCAATGCTCTTGCTATCTTGAAATATTCATGATCTGGACATATTTCATCACCTAATTCAAACAATAAGCGCGCACGAGGATCTTCGGCTCTCAATACTCCATGCCCAAAACCATAAATTTTCCTGCGATTAGCCAACTCAGTACGGACGAAATCTTCAATTTCTTTATGATCGGAGGTTCCAATTCTTTTGACAAATTCTAAACAGGCTTGATTGGCTTGACCATGTAAAGGCCCTGAAAGAGCATTCATTGCGCTCGAAATTGAAGAGTAGACAGAGGCCCATCCTGAAGCAACTGCTTTACCGGAAAATGTCGAAAGATTACCGCCACCATGATCCATATGAAGAATGAAAAAGAATCTTAGTACTCTTTCAATATCGCGGGCTTGTTCACCTTCAAAACCCATCATATGGACAAAGTTTTCAACTAATCCTAAACCGGGTTTGCGTGGCTTCAGTTTCTCTTTTTCACCGCCTCTTAAACGAAAAATTCTAGCCATAACTTCAGGCATTCTAGCAATAAGATTCATTGCGTCAGCCCTTGTATCACCTGTTTTTTCTGCCGTCCCTAAAGCCATTATACCGATTGAAAGCCATTCCATAGGATGGCCACTACCTGGTGTTAGAGATTCTAAAACTCTGAGCGCACCTGTAGGGATATTTTCGCCTCTTTGTGTTAATTCCGCACGAAACTCTTCTGATTCTTCTTCAGTTGGTAATCTCTTATTGAATAGTAAAAATATCACATCTTCTTCTTCCATATCTACTAAATCTTCAACAGGATATCCAACATAGTGAACTCCTTCATAAGGATCAACGAAAGAAGTCTGACAAGTACCTACAGGGACTCCTCTTAGCCCTGAATCTAGATTCTTATCAGTAATCGAAAATAATACTTCATCATCTGCCATCTAGTACCACAAAACATTGTCCCAATATGGTCAAGTGATAATATCTCCGTCATTAAGTTTAGAAAATGACCTCATCAGATTCAGATTATTAATGATGTTTTATTTCAAAATCACCCGTAATAGTGAAAGATGATGTATTGTGAGAATATATTATGTCTAAATGGCGCGAACGTCTCAATGATTATGATGACGAACATAGACATATGCTAGAAGGTGGCTCTATTAGTCAACTATTTTTGAGCTATTCTTTATCATTCTCACATCCAGTTTTTGTAGGCATTGTTTATGCTATTATGATAAATTTAACGTTACTATTACCAATATTTTATGATGGCAATGCAGACTCCGAAGGGTTTTCTAACATCTTACAGAAATGGACCAATCAAAGTTTGATAATCTTACTATTATGTGCATCTTTAGGCGCCATCTCAGCTATCATCTCATCTCTAGTTAGGTGGCCACCTGTAAGACTTGAGAGAAGGAGGAGATATCTCTACCCGTTACCCTTCATTGGATTCTTAATCACTACAATTGCAATAATTTTTTCGACTTCTGAAGAATTGAAAATTATAGGTTATTTCGTCTTATTAGCTCCAGGTCCGCTATATATCCAGATTTCATATGCTCCTAGATGGAGAATGATTGAAAGAATCGACAGAGACTTAGACCCATTTGAAGGTATGAAGAAAACAATATTCCGTGAAAATAAAAATGAGGAGTTAATCGAACAAAATTATGACGAGATAGAAAATGCCATAGAAGAATTAGATTCATGAATCTAGTGAAATATAATTAACTTGTGAAACTGCAACTAATTTATCATCCATATCATATATTTCTGCCTCTGCTAAACTTAAGTTACGACCTGCCTTAATTACTTTAGCGACACATCGAACATCCGTCTTACAAGGTCGTAAAAATCGAATATTGAAGTCTGTAGTGGCAACTTTACGCTCTGAACCAATTTTTGTTAATATTGACCAGCATGTGATGCTATCTGCAATAGTAGCAAGAATTCCCCCATGGAATGTTTCAAAAATTCCATCCCACATAGTGTCTCTAGGAATAAAAGCCTCACATTCACCTTTATCGAGTCTTAAGATTTGCATATTCAAAGTTTCAGTAATTGGAACTGAATTAATTCTTTCCAACATTGAATCAATTGCTTCTTTTTCTAAAGTTGATGTTTGAACCATTAAATCACCTCATATTAATTTCAGCCGAGGACCTATTCGTTCTAATATTCCAAGTACATTATCTAAATCCTCACGACTTAGCCCAGCGGACATTTGTGTTCTGACTCTGGCCTTATCCCTAGCGACCATTGGAAATACTATGGCTCCTGCCATGATATTATTTTTACTAAGTTCTTCAGATAATTGCTTAGCCACAAGAGATTCTCCACACATTATAGGTATAATTGGAGTTTGGGAAGAACCAGTGTCAAAACCTAATGATTGTAATTCTTTACGGAAATAATTTGTATTTTCCCAAAGCCTTGAATGGTGTTCTGGCTCACTCATAAGAACCTGAATGGCAGCCTTTTGTGCAGCAGCCACCCCTGGTGGCTGGCTACCTGATAAAAGCCAAGATCTAGAATGATTTAATGCGTGATTTCTAACTTCTTCAGAACCTGCGAGAATCCCCCCTTGAACTCCTAGTGCTTTTGAAAATGAGCCTACTTCAAAGTCAACTTTACCTTGTAAATTGAAATGATCTACAATTCCTGCGCCTTTTTCACCTAAGACTCCTTCTCCATGACAATCATCGACATAAACCATTGAATCATATTCTTCTGCTAACTTACTGACTTCATCTAATGGAGCTATATCTCCATCCATTGAAAAAACACCATCTGTAATAATTAATTTTCTCTCTGCATCGGAATTTGCCTTGAGAACTGCCTCTAACTCACCCATGTCATTATGTGAATAAACGCCTCTGCGCGCTTTTGTTAGCCTCACTCCATCTATTATTGAGCCATGATTTAACTCATCGCTGATTATAATATCCTCTGGACCTCTGACTAAAGTAGGAATTAATCCTACATTAGCAGTGTAACCTGCAGAATAAATTAATGAAGATTCTACTTTCTTAAATTCGGCTACTTTTTTCTCCGCTTCAAGATGTATATCCATCGTGCCAGATATTGCCCTTACTGAACCACTACCAGCCCCATACTTACTAGTTGCAGAAATCATAGCTTCTATGACTTTGGGATGATTTGTAAGATTGAGATAATTGTTTGCAGAAAGCATAATAGTTTCTTGACCATCAATAACACATCTCGCATCATTAGAGGTTTCTAGAGTTGGCGGATTCCAATCTAAACCTTGTTTTTTTATCTCACTATAACGCAATGACATCCATGATGTATCTGCAGCCATGAACTAGCCAAGGGGATTGAGTTCATTGGTGCTTCTATGAAATGATTACTAATTTTGTTAATCGACGAGTTAAAGATTGGCACCCATACGGATATCTTGATGGCGTCAGGAGTTAGTGTAACGATACTAGGAACTGCTCAAGATGGAGGAATACCACAAGCCGGTTGCTCATGCCAAAGATGTCTAGATGCCCACAGAGATTTGAAATTAAGAAAATATCCTGTATCTCTTGGAATACTTGGAGTTGATGGAACCAAGCATATTATTGAAATTACAAAAAATCTTTCTGAACAATTAGTTATTTGGACTCCGGATAAAAATGAGTTATTTATTCCTGAGACAGTATCTATTACACATCTACATCTAGGTCATATAGAAGGGATTGGGCAATTAGGGAAACCAGTAATGGGATTAAGAGAAGTGGATGTCTATCTCAGTCCAAATAATAAGGATATTTTTGATAATAGAAGCGATATAGAATTAATGGAAGATGAGGGAAATATTCGAACACATTCTAAGAATTTTTATCGTCCTTTTGAACCAAAGGGTGGATGCGGGTTTAGCCTACAGTTTATTCCCATCCCTCATAGAAGTGAATTAGGAGACAACGCCGCGATAATTATCAAAGCAGAGGAGAAAAGCATCCTCTTTATGCCGGATCAAGACTCATGGGGCGACACATTGGATTATCATTCGAAAGATAACATTAGAGATTTTTTGAAAATGTTTGATATTGATGAAGCATTAATTGATGGGACATTTTGGAGTATGGATGAATTACCGAGAAGAGATATTTCTAAAATACCGCATCCAACAATACAAGAAACTATTCAACTTCTAGGTAGGAAAAGGAAAGGTGACCCTGAAATCTCATTTTTACATCTAAATCATTCAAATCCAGTTAATGATTTAGGTTCAGAGCAAAGAAAAGTTGTTGAAGGAAATGGATGGAAAATCTCTGAAATGGGTGATGTACTGAAATTATAGGATATTCTAGCGGCAATCCTCTTGAATAAACAATTGGGCGCACAATCATGCACCTATCAGGGAAAGTGTCGAGTGGACTCGGAAGAGCGCATGTATTCATGGCTCAACCTCATTATCAAGAACAATTCAAGAAAGTTCTCCAAGTTAGTGCATGGCCAGGGACCTTGAATCTTGACATGGATAATTCAAGCCTTAAAGATTATCAAAATCTAAGGATATTATCAGGTCTTGAGAAAGGAGAGGTTACGCTAAAGGCCAATCCATTTAGGATCAAAGGTTTCGAAAGAGATGGGAAATCTTTTGGAGGTGCTACAGCTTTTCTGGCGAAAATATCTTCAGATAATAAAAATTGGATTGATTGCGCTATATTAATTCCTGATTTGACGAGACACACTGAAACCGCTGAAGTAATTTCAGGTTCGTTTCTAAGAGAATCGCTACCATGTAAAGATGGAGATAGATTAGAAATCAAGCTATATTAAGAGAATTTTCCCAATCTCTTTCAATTAAAAG
>DAJO01000079.1:0-9930 GCA_002498985.1 Euryarchaeota archaeon UBA257 | reverse complement strand
CATTCTAAACCCATTCTCTCAGAATATTGATGTTCAATTGACCAAAGTATTAGTCCATTTGAAGCAGCCCTACCAAGATCTACCGAAACATCTGGATTTTCTAATGCTGATTTGAATAAATCAAAATCTATTCTTCCAGTTGCAACTCCAGTAATTGCAGCTGCAAGTCTTCTAACCTGATTCCATAGGAAAGCCTCTGAACTTAGACAAAATCCAATAATTCTCCCATCTGACGAAAACCATGGTTTACAAAAATCAATTGTACGAATTGGATTCTTATCCTCTTCTAGTTTACAAAAATTTGTAAAATTATGTGTACCAATAATTAATTGACAGGCATTAATGAATAAATCTTCATTGATTCCTGACGACCATTCTTCAATTAATTCTGTTCGATAAATGTATGTCCTATTTATCGCGGCCCTACTTCTTACATCGGAATCAACTTTAACTAAATCCCATGCACATAATCCCTCAGGAAATCGATTATTCAATACTTTTAAAATTGTTTTTTTCTCTACTTCTTCCCAAACTGTAATTGGAATGTCAATACAGGCAAGATTCATCCGAACACTAACGCCCGCATCAGTTCGACTGGACATTTCTAAACATCCATCAGTCCACCAACTGACTTTCCTTAACGCATTTTCAATCGCTCTTTGAACTGTAGGAACATCAGGCTGAATCTGTGAACCATGAAAATGGCTCCCATGATATCCGAATGCGACCATTATACGGCCGCTAGTCAATCGGAATCCCCCTATTATTCCTCAGATAGATATTCCATTGCTTCTTCAACGGAAGAGAAACCTAATCCTAGAATTGCAAATTCTATTGCAACAGGGATAAATTGTCTAGCGAATTGTTCACTACGGTCATAACCAACTTTAACATCGATAGAATCGATTAATTGTTTAGCCGCTTCATAAAGATGGAATGAAACGTCAACATCTTCAATCTTCTTACCAAGCTCAATCAATTTCTTAAACTCTCTAACAGCCATAGGGACACGATCAAACTCAATTAATGCGTTTGCGAATGCGGCTTGGTATTCAGCATTATCAGGTTCTAATCCGGCAGCTTTTCTCAGGTAAGATTGTACTTTACCCTCATTAATTCTATCATTTCCTTTTTCATCGAAATTACCATTTTCTTGGATTTCAAACATTGCTGCTTCAGCCCATCCGTGGTATCCTGCAGGATCTTTAGGATTCTCATTTACATGATTCTCGAATATTTCCATGGCACCCATGAAATCTCCTTTGGTAATGTGTTGTGCTGCAATTGTGATGACATCTTCTTCGGTCATGTGAATCCCTCTAATGTTCCCTCGATACCTTTTCATTAATAACAATGCGGAAACTTAAATTTCTATTTCAACATTATTACTATCCATCAATTCGTTAGCTAATTCATATACTGCCATCGGTTTTTTTACTCCAAATATGCATTCTGAAGGAGACATCGATAAGTCTTTTTTTGCTCTTTTGTAAAAAATAAACAATTT
This sequence comes from Euryarchaeota archaeon UBA257, assembly GCA_002498985.1. Classification (GTDB taxonomy): domain Archaea; phylum Thermoplasmatota; class Poseidoniia; order Poseidoniales; family Thalassarchaeaceae; genus MGIIb-O2. Next base: position 8,423 of record DAJO01000079.1, on the reverse strand, counting down.
GATTGTTTGAATCACTCTTTGGAATCCCCCTCTTTCAGAACTTACTTTTGGTTTTAATTCTAAATCACCCTCAGTAATTGGTAATATGTTACCATATCCCACCACTTTACCTAAGTAAGATATCTGTGTTTTAAGATTAACTAATTCATCTAGTTTGAAAACTGTAATTGAATTATAAAAAAATAAAATTTTTCTGTTAATATAAACATGATTATCAGTAATAAGATATGAATAAGAAAATTGTGAAATAACTGTGTAAAGAAGGAATATTAACGAATTAATTATTCCTAAAGCCAGAAACCAAGTATCGAACCACTCGGGGACATTTAGCCCTTCTTTTCCTATTAATACTAAAATCCAATCAATTATATTTATCATAAACCAAAAAGAGGGAATCAAACCTATGATAATTAAGAAAGCAGTCGTTCGTAAATTCGATGTAGAGATATTAAGAAAATGATTAATTCTTGCAATAATTAACATTACAAGGATAAATGCAAATACATCAATTAAGTCAAATAATTGATCTATTATACGTAAAAATGTATAGCCCAAACCATCTTTTCCTTCAGCATATACTGTGTCAGCCACACGGTAGAAGATGAAATGAATAGCGAAAATTATTGCAGCGAGCACATACCTAGGTAGATATGAAAGAAATGTTGGAGAACCCATCCATATAGGTGTCTCATTATCATCAACTAGAGAGAATTTTTTCCTAGCCAAATCTTCGTCAATCAAATCTCTTGATTCAGATACAAGTTCATTCAATCAAAACACCTCTCAATGTAATAATCCCCATGAATGCTCAGCATTACCATGTATCCAAGAATAATCTTTCTTTGTACGAAGTCCTTTCTCATCTAATATTGAAATTCTCAGTAATTCTAGAGGATATTCATTGTATGTAAGGTGGCTGACCATTCCTGCACGAGTTGGTTGATCAAATGTCCATTTAGCTCGAGAGGCGGCTCTAACTTCTAAGGAAATTTTTGTTTTCTCATTCCACAAACGAACTCTGAATTTTGGCAACTTATTGCCGTCATTATCAATTAAAATTTCTTCCCCATCATCAGGCTCAAGTAACTCTACTTCACAATTTTTAAATTCTTCAGTGCCGTCTCTTTTAGCATCATGGAAAATACCCGAACCAATTTTTGGATTTCTAAAAATATCTCTCAATTTCCAAGGTTTATCATCCAAATTTAAACATGAAAATGAGAGATGCGGCATAAACCAATCTAAATAGGACCCATCATCAAAATGTAACATACCCCAAAACCACGGGAGTGTTGGCGCCTGAACACTAACTTTCTGAAAGTAACCAGTGCCCTCAAATTCCTGCCCATCTATTACAATAGAGGCTTTAGTGCCCTGAATTCTCAATATATCATACCCCATATTAGAAAAGAAAACATTGTTCTTATATGTCAATTTACTTGGTGGACCCCACCAAGGAGTAAGTTCTGCCTTAATTGATTTAGGAGCCCCATTTTTTTGTGCCGCTTCATCACTAGTCAAGTTCAGCCAAAATTTCTTGTTCCCTTCAGTTAAGCCGAGAGATAAATCATCATCAACTAGCGGGATAACAGCTCCAGAACCTTCACCAGAACCTTTGGTAGGCCATAACGGATGTTTATCATCTAAAGATACCATTTTGCACTCTTTCATAATTAAAGGCTCATGCATTTCTTTGCCATCATACCACCATGAACATACCATTCCCGGGACTACATGCCCATTATGTTCATCAACCCTCATCCTCGAACCTGGTTTCCACCAATGATCATTAACACGAATTGCAGGTGTCTCTTTAGAAGACCACAGGACCATTAATTGTCTAGAACGAGAGGGATTATCGGGGTCTGGGATGAATAATATTACCCACCACCACCACCAAGAAAGACGAGGCAATGATGGCATAATATCTAAACGCCATAATGATGAATAATCACCAGAAAATCTTTTTATTTCATCTTTCATAAAAAAACCTTACATTATTTCCTTTTTTCTAAAAATTAATTGTCCAATCAAAATCATACTTACGCTGAAGACGAGTATGAAAACCACGCTTATTATCAATGCGATGAATGGGCTTCCAGTACCTAGAGTATGAACAGGTGGGTGCCAGAAAAAGGAAATCCCTGTTTCTAGACCGAACGCATCCGATTTTTGTTGCAAAGTTATGGTATCACTCCATGCAATCATTACTGTAGCGTCAATAATCTGAATCGCCCAATGCGAAATAGATAACATAGTGATACTAGAATTAGGAATGGTGATGGTAAAAAGACCCATTAAAAATTCCCATATACCGAATAGGATACAAAGATAGACCCCATATCTAGGTAGAACTAAGCCGACTGTGTTGAAAACTGAACCATATGCTGTCAAGACTAAGATTGTAGAAAGTGATATTCCTAACCAAACTGGATAATCTGAAAGTCGAATTATTGATTCTCCGGGTCCGATAATTGAAGTGATAAATGCTATTATAAAGGTTAAAATCACTATATATGACACAACAATTGCTAGATAACCTAGTAATCGATATAGAATAAACTCCCCTCTATGAATTGGTTTTGAAAGAAGATAGTGTAAAGTTCCATTCTCAGATTCATCCCTTACTAATCCTAATGCCAAAAATAAGGGGAGAAATAGCCCCAATATCATTACAAATGCTATTTTTCCAGTTCCTATAATGAAAGTTCTATGGCTTGATTCACCAATAAGTAGAGAATCATCCGGATCTTCATCTACATTATCATCTGCTCGGATGCTAACCAGATTACCATTCAGATCATATGTCCACTGGACATCGCAATATATTCCATTCCTATTATCATCATTAGGGCTACTTTCATCGATATAATCCTCCTTTAGGCAATCGCCATCATCATCAAATCCTTGGGAGCTAGAAATCTCTGAACCATCCCAATCAATATCATCTTCATCAATGTACATTGATTTAGGATGCTTTTCAACAAAAAATGACTCTGTAAGATAACCCCATTCTGTATTCCATCCTGGTTCAACAAAGAAATCGCCTTCACCAATAAAAATCGCTCCAAACATAACATAGGTCCCATTTTCGTAAAGACAATAATTTCTACTTAAGGAACCCCAGTCGAATGCTTCAAAAGGATCATCCGACAGACCCGCATCTTCACAAATGATTGGTTCCAGATTCCAATCAATCCAATCGCCGTCCCAGAAAAATGGGTTCTCAGTTTCTGTATCAACCCAAGTAGGAGTAAAATAACCCCATGCAGAAAACCAAGTATGGTTACCATAATGATTTCTAGGTTGGTCATTCCAGTCAACATCTCCTTGATAGATATACTCAGTTGAACCAGGGAAATTTGATTCGTCGTAATCACTAGTCCCATAGATTCTTTCCTGCCCCAATGGGTAACCATCATTATCCCAATCTTCACTATCTCCATCGTTGTCAACGGGTTCGAATTCTTCTCTAATGGAATCGATATAGAAGATAAGTAGAAGTGATATTAATAGAACACCAACACCCAAAACAACCCAGGTAGAAATTCGATTACGAAGCTGTCGAATTGTTAGTTCTGTAATGGCTCCTGCCTTTCTATCAAGTTGAGTCCAAACAGTAGTTGATAGATTCCTACCTTGCTTGTCTATTTCTTCCATTTAATTAACCTCCAATCAAATACTCTAATAGGGAATCTAAATTATCATCGGGATTATCAATTCTTGATACCTTCACCTTAGACTCAACAATTACTCGAGGTAAAACTGAATGTGCTGCCGATAAATCATTAGTTTGTATTTCTAACTTACCTTCTTCAGGGAATCTAACGCCAAAAATTGGTTCTTCACTGATAAATGCATTAGCTAATTTTCTCGGTTCTTCAGTTGTGATCATAATTCTATGAGGATGTTTATCCAACAAATCCCTAATAGCATAAATATTCCCTAGAGCCAATAATCTTCCATTGTGTAAGATTACTATTTGCTCAGTAATTCTCTCAATCTCTTCAAGGATATGGCTTGAAACTAATACTGTTTTACCTTGATTCCCTAGTTCTTTTATCACATTCATAATACTAGTTCTTGCAATAGGATCGCAGCCATGTAGAGGCTCATCTAATATTATTAAATCTGGATCATGAACTAAAGCATGTGCAATCTTGACTCTCTGTCTCATTCCTTTGCTGTATTTACCAATTTCTTTATGACGAACATCATAGAGATCAACGAATTTTAATACATGCTCCGCTCTAGATTCGGCTTCGTTACGAGTCATTCCATGTAATCTAGCCAAAGTAGAAACAAAATCTAGACCAGTCATCCAATCATAGAGTCGCTCTGATTCACTAACGTAACCTATTCTTCGATAAGGAGAAGTGTCCTCCCAAGGATCGATTCCAAATAACTTAACGCTGCCTTGGCTGGGTTTAATCCTACCCATTAATAATTTGAATAAAGTTGACTTACCTGCGCCATTAGGGCCTAATACTCCTGTGACTCCACCTTCTATGGCTAAAGATACATCATTAATTCCTATTACTTGCCCATACCACTTTGAAACATTTTCAACTAGTATTGAAGGTACTTTATTTCCATCACTCATTCTCTAGTAACCTCCAGCGAACTTACTCTAGAAATTAATACAAAAATAGATACTAAATTCATTAAAATTATAGATACGATAGATAAGGACAAAGAATGAGAATAATTTAGTTCTAAGCCCAACATCCACTGACCGAAATGGGCTAGGCAATCGTAAGGACTCAAAATGTATAAAATCGAAGTTTCAAACTGTAGATCTATCAATAAAGCGACCAATTTAGTTCCGTAAATAATGCTCAAAAATGCTATAGCAGAGAAAAAACGACTTTGGCTAATACTGGACAAAGCAAGTCCTATAGAAGTATATGTAATAACCAGCACAATACTACATATCAGTCCGGCTAAGAACATAGGTAATGTGTCAATCAAAAAGCCCCAACCTTCACCTTTGAAAACTATGGCCAAAGTGTAGTACGACATATATGAAAAGATAATTACAAACCCTAAAACTACGGCGACACTAAGATATTTCATCATTGTGTAATCCACTCTAGTAACAGGTCTAGAAAAATATATTGCACTAGTCCCATTTCTTCTATCATCAGAAATCATTCCCCCAACAACTAGTGCTGTTAAAAGAGGCCAATAACATAAATTTCTTGGGAAATAACCCAATACTTGCCCCCAAAGATTGCTCCTATTAATGCCCCACATTTTGTCAATAAATCCATCAGGACCAGACCCAAATAGTGATGAGAAGAATAACATTGCAATAGGGGAAATGGCACCTATGAAAATCACTAAAATTGTTAGTCGAATGAAGGGATTATAATTACGATGACCTTTTGAAGTAAATAGACCAAATACATGATGGCGAAAAATAGCATAATTTCTAACCCATCTAGGTCCAAAATCACCATCCCATGGGCGATAATTTTGTTCAAATATTTCACCTATGGATGCCTCTCTCTTGGCAGTAATTGCAAAAAGATCTTCATCTCCGTCATCTGAACCATAAGCGGCTTCCATTCGAGTTTGACCGCCATCTAAATCTATGATTTTATCACTAATTATTTCCACCTCCAGTGTGTTCCGAAGTCATCAAGTCAGAAGTTGTCTTTACTTCAGCCCCTAACTTATCCATAATTAGTAGGAAAATATCCTCTAAATCAGGTTCATACTCCTCCATTCTACGAATCTGCACTCCACTCTCAACCGCGCATTCTAAGATAATAGAGATTGTATCTTCTGATTCAACTTTAACTCTAATAATTCTACCTAAACGTCGAACAGATAACCCTCGAGATTCTAAAGAATTTTGCATATTAGAAGAACCACCCCAAACAGAAATCTCTATTTCTTCATCTACTTGCCTTGCCAACTCTTCAATTCGACTATGAACCACTATTTTACCCTTATAAATCATTACAATACTGTCACAAACTTCCTGAATATCATCCATAACATGGCCGCTCATTAATACAGTCCTATTTCCTTGTTCGACTGTATTTCTTAAAGTCTGCAACATGAATTCTCTTGAGCGTTGATCAAGTCCATTTGTTGGTTCATCACAAATCAATATCTCAGGGTCATGAATTAAAGCACAAGCTAGTTTAGCAGCTTGTTTCATTCCAGTACTAAATGTCCCTGTTTTCCTGTATCTCTGGTCTTTAAGGCCTACATATTCCAATACTTCATGGGCTCTTTGAGTTGCATGTGCTGGATTCATACCAATTAATTCTCCAGAATAACGTACTTGATCGAGAGCTGTTAATTCAGGATCTAATGAGTCATATTCTGGCATATATCCTATTTTAGAACGTATGAGGTCACCCTGCGTTCTAATATCATATCCTAACACCTTACCGTGACCAGATGTAGTTGTAATAAGTCCTAAAATACATTTGAAAAATGTAGATTTACCAGCTCCGTTAGGGCCTAGAATTCCAATAGCACCAGATTCTAACTTAAGATTAAGTCCTTCCAAAGCGACATGAGGACCATACATCTTCACTAAGTCTGTGGTTTCAATGACTAATTCATTACCAGAAATATCAGTCATTAAATCACCTTCGCACTGCGAGTATCATAACTTCGTTATAATACACGTTCTTGAATTAATCCCCTACAAGACCTGATTAATTTTTTTTATTTTTTAATGCACCATCACGGACTCTTACGGCGATACCTTTTGTCATGAACGCCATATCTCGAGCTGATGTTAAAGGGATGCCATGCGCTACTAATTCTCCATTTGAATCTACAACAAGGCACGGCTGACCCGGAATTAAATGTGGGTCCGCTCCAAGAACATACCCTTGCATTACATTCCTACCCTGGCCTACAAATGGAATCGCGTCGTCAACAATCATTACCTTTGCAATACCTGGATGATCTATCTCCTCGCCGTCATATTCTACTCCAAAATGAATAGGAGTTGTAGGGGAGAATTCATTAATCATTCTGGCACCATTAATTGTTAGTGAAATACCACCATCATTCAGCCTAGGAGATATTATATGAACCCCTTCTGAATATACATTGACCATTCTTTTTGTTTTCGACTTTCGCGAAGTCATTTTCGAGGTCATCTTACAACCTATTGATGGAGAAAGTCCATTTAGAATCGATAATTTATCAACTATAGAACATCTGTCAATCCAATCATATATCTCTTCCTTCCCTTCTATCTCTAATTCAGTATTTGGGCCCGGAGTAATTCTAATGAAAGGAAGATCAGATAAATCTAATTCTATTAGTTCATCAAAAATCTCATCTTCATCCAATGGAGAGTTCCATATGTCATCTGAACCATCAATATGAGACCATGGAGACACATCTTCCAAACTATAAGGAATTAGACCTATTGGCGTAGAGATAAGTATTATTGATTCAGGAATCTCTTCAAGTAATGATACTATAGTATGTAGTGAGCTCTCTCTCCAAGGTGGGCAGGCTCCTTCGATTATGACTACTCTCTTAGGATCAGTAAGAGAACCATTCCACCAAGAACCTGGAATTCTCCACCTAAGTGCTAGTAAAGATTTAAAATGAAGAATATGGGGTCTTTCATCTATGTCTTCTACTAGGTTTTCACCACCCTTTCTAACAGGATTGGTAGAAGAAATCATCCTTAGCGATGAGACTCCAACTGGTCCATCATCAGGTTCTTCTAGTTGGTCAAGAACCCAAAGAAATGCCTCTCTTAATTGTGCTGAAGAATGACTCCTTTCTTCCGCTAACTGCCAAATTTTACCATTCCTTATGGCTTCACGGCAGCGAGCTAATTCAGATTGGGTGACTTCTAAATTGTGCCTAGCAAGAACTTTTTCACGTTGTTTACTATCTAATGACCTGACTTCTTCAGGAGTCCAATTAAATAATTCAGAAGAACTACATGGCCATTCAGTGATTTCATCTAAACGGACTGTGCCAGTGGGTGTCAATAGTCTGTTACCTCGAGCAAAAAGCGCATAGGCAGCAGAATCAAAAATATCTACACCTAATGCTATTGACATTGGGAATAGCAATGGGTGGCCACAACCAAACAGATGAACAGGCCTATTTGGAGGAAGTGTAGATTTAGCAGAAAGAAGAATACTGAATAAGTCCCTATATCTTTGATTTTCCATTAGTGGAACGATTCCACCTATTGGATGAACCGTAAAACCTCCATCATTACCGTTTGCATCACCCATTAATTGCCCTGCTAACGCCCTTAAATCCTCATGAAGACCTCCTTGAATTGGTCCATTTAATAGTAAATCATTTTGCGCCACATCTAATGAAATTGAAGCCCTTTCTGCAGTAATTTCTACTGCAGACTCAATCTCCTCTCGGCTCATATCGGGTCTACCAAAAACATCAAGCATTGTCCCAAT
>DAJO01000051.1 GCA_002498985.1 Euryarchaeota archaeon UBA257 | reverse complement strand
AAGAATTATTCTAATGCGTTAAAACTAGACCCTAAATCAAAAGAAACTCTTCGAGAAAGAGGCAAACTAATTTCAGTTATGGATCAAGAGGGGATATCAACAGGCTCAACCTTCCAAGTATTGGATAATGGCAGTCCAACTCCAATGGGATTAGTAGTAATGTTAGTTGTATGCCTTCTTCTATTATCTTCAGTCAAAGTACTGGCTGATTTCATGAATGAAGACGTATCAGTTTCTGGTTCACAAGCAACTATGCAGATTTCATATGTTCCCAATGGTATGGATGAGACTAGTAGAACTACAGCCACGGTGGTAATAGATTTGTATGCATCTCAGGCTCCAGACCATGTTGAAAATTTCATTGCTCATTCTGTTAATGATAACTATAAATCAACAATATTCCATAGGGTTATAGACGGTTTTATGATTCAAGGAGGAGACTTTGAATCGGGCACAGGTAGTGGAGGCCATGCATACAATTGGTACGGCTACTGTAATGGTCAAGCAGAAACTAGTTCGAGCGCTTGTGATAGAACTTCTTGGACAGTTGGAGACGAGGCAAATAATGGTCTTGTTCATGAGCCTGGAGTTATTTCGATGGCTAAAACAGCAAGTGAAAATACTGGAGGAAGTCAATTCTTTATTGTTCCCGAAGATAGTACTCCATCTCATCTCGATGGCCAGCATACAGTTTTTGGAAAAGTTTCGAGTGGTTTAAGTTCAGTAACCGCAATTAGTGATGTTGAAACTGGCGATAATGATAGGCCAATTTTTGAAGTACGTCTACTTTCTGTAGATATATCTTGATTAAAACGAAAATACGAAGTTTATCTTTAGGCATATTCTTGTGCTTAATCACGGCCGGTCCAAACATGGTTGCTGATGATTTGTTCTCTGCGAAGTCTGAATTCACTACTCATTCAGGAGATACTGGTTTCTTCATGTCATTGAAGAGTCTAGAAGAACAGGGCCTCTGTAAATTAGATGAATTACCTTTTTCAATACGGATATTACTTGAATCTGCTCTTAGGAAATGTGACGGTTTTCTTGTGACCAAAGAAGATGTCAAGAGAATTGCTTCTTGGTCTCCCACAATGAAACCAGAAGAAATTCCTTTTAACCCAAGTAGAGTAATTTTACAAGATTTCACAGGCGTTCCTGCGGTAGTAGATATCGCTGCATTAAGAGACGCAATGGTAGATTTAGAAGGCGACCCAGAGAAAGTCAACCCTCAAGTCCCTGTGGATTTAGTAATAGATCATTCCGTTCAGGTTGATATTTCAGGGTTATTCCCAGACGCCAGGGAACGTAATTTGGAAATAGAATACCAACGAAACATGGAGAGATATAAATTTCTAAAATGGGGTCAAATGAATTTAGATAATTTCCGAGCAGTGCCGCCAGGTAGAGGAATTGTCCACCAAGTGAATTTAGAATGGATTGCGAGTGTTGCTCGTTTAGAAAATAACTTATGGATACCTGATTCTTTAGTTGGTACTGACTCTCATACAACCATGATTAATGGTCTCGGTGTTCTTGGTTGGGGAGTCGGCGGAATTGAAGCAGAAGCAGTAATGCTCGGCCAACCAATCTACATGCTGTTGCCTGAAGTAGTAGGTTTCGAGTTATCTGGGAAGTTGCGTGCAGGAGTTACTGCAACTGATATGACTCTAAGAATTGTAGAACTATTAAGGGAACATGGCGTGGTTTCTAAATTTGTAGAATTTTATGGTTCAGGAATGGCAAACTTAAGCTTGCCAGATAGAGCAACTATAGCCAACATGGCTCCAGAATATGGGGCAACCTGTGGATTCTTCCCAGTAGATCAGACAACTCTAGATTACATGCATTTGTCTGGTAGAGAGCCTTCACATATTGAAAATGTAAAGCAATATCTTACTGCTCAGGGCCTATTCCACACAAGTGATACCCCCGTACCTAAATTTACATCCTCAATCAAGTTAGATTTGAACACAGTTGAACCAGCACTAGCAGGGCCAAAGAGACCTCAAGATAGGGTAAATCTTTCTGAGATGAAAGAACATTGGTTACAAAGTCTAAACTCTCCTTCAGGCCATCAAGGTCATGGAATTAATTCTGAAAATAATCTAGATTCATCTCACATAGAAGGTAGAAATGTAAATCTTCAACATGGAGATATTGTTATTGCTGCGATTACAAGTTGTACTAATACTAGTAATCCAAGTGTTATGTTAGCAGCAGGCCTATTGGCTAGAAATGCTAGGTCAAAAGGATTAGAATTGAAACCTTGGGTTAGACCTAGTTTAGCACCTGGAAGTAGAGTAGTTACAGAATATTTCGATGCAGCAGGACTAACAGAAGATCTGTCTGCTTTAGGATTTAATGTGGTTGGTTATGGCTGTACAACTTGCATAGGTAATTCTGGACCACTGGATGAAGATATAGAGAGTGCAATTGATGAATCCAATCTTATTGTAGGCAGTGTGCTTTCTGGAAATAGAAATTTCGAAGGGCGTATTCATCAAAAGGTGAAGGCAAATTATCTTGCAAGTCCTCCATTAGTAGTTGCTTACGCTCTTGCCGGAACTTTAGATATTGATTTATTTAATGATCCTATTGGTTATACTAATCATGATGAACCAGTGATGCTGTCTGATATCTGGCCATCTGATGAAGAAATTAATGAAACTTTACAAAATTCTTTGACTCCTGAAATGTTTAGAGATCGATATTCAGATGTTTTAGAAGAGCCAAGGTGGGACTCAATACCTTCTGAAAAATCTGCATTATATCATTGGGAAGATGAATCAACTTATATCAGACTCCCCTCATTTTTTGAGGGTATCAAAGCCGAACCATCTCCTATTAAACCGATAAAAAATGCTAGAGTATTATTGAAACTTGGTGATTCTGTGACTACAGATCATATTTCACCAGCGGGGGCTTTCCCTCATCACGGTCCTGCTGGGCAATATCTTATCGGAAATGGTGTAGAACTGAAAGATTTCAACTCTTTTGGAAGTCGAAGAGGAAATCATGAAGTTATGATGAGAGGTACTTTTGGTAATATTAAAATAAGAAATGAGATGGCACCCAATACAGAAGGTGGATTTACAACATTACAACCAGATGGAAAAGTAATGAGNNATGATGAGAGGTACATTTGCAAACATCCGTATCAAGAATCAAGTTGCGGAAGGTACTGAAGGTGGTTGGACCACACATTTCCCTACTGATGAAGTCGTTTCTATATTCGAAGCAAGTCAAAGATATCAATCTGAAGGAACCGATTTAGTGGTCTTAGCTGGCTCACAATATGGTACCGGAAGCAGCAGAGACTGGGCCGCTAAAGGGACACTATTACTTGGAGTCAGAGCAGTTATTGCAACATCTTTTGAAAGGATTCATCGTTCAAACCTTGTTGGAATGGGAGTCCTTCCTCTGACATTTATCGATGGAGAGGATGCCGACTTACTCGGGCTAGATGGGACAGAGAGTTTCAATATTCCAGCAGATATGGAGCTAGTGCCTTTATCGACAATAGATATTCAAGCAATAAAAAACAGTGGTGAGTTAATAAAATTCAAAGCTATTGTGCGCTTAGATACTCCTGTCGAGGTTGATTATTACAATAATGGTGGAATTTTACAAACAGTTTTACGTAATCTAGCCAAAGAGTGATTTGAAACGTGATGTCTTATCTGCAAGTAATGTTAGGAGTGATGGTATGCAGATGAGGGGGACAGTCAGATTCAGATTTCGCTCACCTGAAAATAATATCGACGTCATCATTGAGGGGGAGTCTAATGTTGTTGAATCATTACGTCAGGAATTGGGCCTTCAAGGAAGAGTTGGTTTCATCCAACCTCTTTCTGCTAGATTAGTTGACGATAGTGAATTAGAATCTCATGCTGCTATGGGGGATGGTGAAAATCTTTCCAATATCTTGACAGAAGAAGAAAAATTACCTGGACCTCCTCCAGATCCAAGCAGTATTCCTGCTGTAGTCAGAAGAATTGGAGATTTAGACATTAAATCTAAAATTTCTGAGTTAGATGGACCTTCTAGAACAGAGCCTCAGATTGAATATATAAGAGAATTTTTAGAATCAATAGACGAACCCGAGCCTTTATCCAACAATCTATCTGGTGACCCAATGGCAGAATCTTGGTTACAAATTCTGTTGACTCTTGTCGTGCGTGAACATGGTCAAACATCACTTCCCATCAGTGCCATTGAAGATTTAATTGGAGAGAGAATAAATAGAGAAGGCGCAGACCTAGAAATCTTCCTAAATAGGCTTTGGATTATGGGTCGTTTAGAACTAATTTATGGTGGCGCAGAAATTCATTATGCTCCGAATCCGAGTTGGTTAATTTCACAATAATCTATTTTGTTTAACTTCATTTAAGTCACTCAGTTTCTCAATATTCACCGTAGGTGGGAGGAATCAATGGGTGATAAGTGCTAAGAATGGAGTTAAACTCGGAAGTAGTATGCTGTATAGTCTGAAGAATACCAATAATCAAGCCGCGAAGAGTAGGAAAGCCGTCCTACTGGTCAGTTTGTTCCTTAGTTCCTTGTTTTTATCGCTGATTCCAGCGGTTTCTGCATCTCATATTACTCAATATGCGGTTCAACGAGACCCTTCCTATATCTCGATAGGAGATCTTGACTGTGACGGAGACAATGATATTGCCTCTGCCAGTACAATGGGACTTTTCATCACTGTATTATACAATGATGGATCTGGCGGTTTTGCTGACAGACAGGATGTATTTATTTCCAATAATGAATCTCGTCGCGCAGGTTTCGTAGATACAGCAGATGGAACCCGTGTTGAGGTAGCAGACATTGATGGAGATGGAGTCAACGATCTTGTTTATTATCAGCAAAATATTAGATTTGTAGGTGAGTCTTTCGTTAGACCGGGAAATCTTACGGTACTATGGGGAGATTGTGATGAGAGAGTAAATCTTTGGAGTGATTCGGAAATTACAGTTTCAAATCCCTTCCTTTCAGACATGGATGTAGCAGATATTGATGGTGACGGAAATGCAGACATAGTGATGGTGGTCAGAGATGCAACTTCGACTAATCAATATATTCAGGTGTATAAAGGGCCTGATCCAACTCTACTAACTTCACAACAAACACTAGCGGTCCCCCTAACTAATGGTCTTTACACCAATATGATTCTTGGACACTATGGTGAGACAGTAACTGGTGGTGGTTTCCCCGGTGGTGGAGGAATTGGCGATTGTGAAGATCTTGATATTTGGCTCTTAAGGACTCCTCCATTCAATACAGGAGTGGGTGTATCAGTAGGGCATTATGATAATGTAACTGTATTGGAATATGACTGTCTACAAGGAACATTCCCTAATCCATTAACTCCGGGTGCTCAAGGAGTTCACGAGTTCAAACTTGATGCAGAACATAATGAGCCTTTGTATGGCTTTGACATCAAGGACACAGATGATAATGGTGAAATTGATTTAATAGCTGCAGTTGACGGATTAACTGGAAATGTTTCTTATGCTTTTGGTTCAGGAACCTCTTGGACAACCCAGAATTATGCATATTTAGGCGATTTTAAAGGTGCATCCATTACTATCGAAGATGTTAATCAAGATGGTGAATATGACTTTTTCGTCCCAACTGAATTAACATTGACAAGAATTCAAGATTCTACGTCTCAAAATCAGACCTTCTTATTGTTAGATAACCTGAGAGAAATAAATTCTGTTGAGATACTTCTTGCAAATCCAAATGGACCTGGATATTTACCTGCATTATCTTTTGATGTAGGAAGAAGGCCTACAATGGCCCAACCTGGACAATTGCAAGGCGGAGATGATAGTGCCTTTGAAATTGTAATTGGTCAGCGTGATTACGCTTATCGTTTCGCAAATAATGCTATGTGGCTTGATACACAAGGTTGGCCCGGAGCGGGTGATTTCCTTTCAGTCCTGTCTCTTGATAACGAAGATGTAGGAATTACTGACGTTACTGTAGCTCCAGTTTCTTACAATCCCGCTACTGGAGCGGCTCAACTGGGAGAAGGAAACAGATTTGTTAATGTTACAATCAAGAATACCGGTTTGAATCCAATTTCAGGAAGTATTGATGTTAATCTAGAAGTCAAAGAAGTATTGGGTGGGAGTGATACTATAGTTTATGCCAATGATTTTGATGGAAATGAAGACAAGTCAGGTTGTAACTCATGTGCATGGGAAAAGTTCTCTTACACGGGAGAATATGAAGAAGGAGACTCTTCTTGGCACGTAGAAACAGGCTCGACTGTTGGTCAAAATGCATCAGCATGGGAGGCCGACTCTAACCCTACAAACTATTATTGGGCCGGACTCGATTATGACGGCGGTCAGAATGAGTCAGATTCAGGATATTACAATCATCAAGACGAAGCAGTAATTCTCCAGAATGTTGATTTGACAGGAGCAGATGCTGCATACCTTGACATGTGGGCAATGTGCAGCGCTTCTTTCTTCCAACTATATCTAGCAGAACAGTTTGATGTTGTTGAACGTTGGTTGTATGAAGACTCATGCAGTATCGAAGTATGGAGTGATGGAAGTGGTTGGGAACAAGTTTTCTTCGCCGGAGGATGGGACACTGATCGTTATTTCCGTCTCTTGTATCAGGGTGTAGACCCAGAAT
>DAJO01000020.1:6565-11740 GCA_002498985.1 Euryarchaeota archaeon UBA257 | reverse complement strand
ATCAATCTCTTTTCACCAAATGTAAGGTTTCCATCATTGAGGGCAAGACTGACGACTCCTCGAAAAACTACTCGCCTATCCGAGGAGGGTTCAACCATGAACTTCGTCAACGGTTCTATGACTTAATCTCTATCATCATGTGATATTATTGATAATTCCCCTATATTCATAGGAGCCTTCATGAAGGGTGTAACTGCGGGCACTAGTTGGTAATCAGCCACACTCGCGGGCGTTTTGCGCCCATCCAACCCAGAAACCTACTAGGTAATTGGGGGTGAAACCCTCTAGTTGGGCCGAAAACCGGAAAGGAATTATTATGTCAAATACAGAAGGAAAATATATCATACACGCAACAATTCGTTGTGACGGCACAGTCGCCAGAAAAGACGTCGTAGGGGCCATATTTGGTCAAACCGAGGGTCTTTTGGGAGACCAGTTACAACTTAGAAAATTACAAAGAACAGGCCGTATCGGGCATGTCGATGTAACACTGAATCAGAACAAGGGGAAAGTGCAAGGAGAAATCTCACTATCTTCTTCTATTGATCAGGTTAGTACGGCAGTCATCGGCGCAGCATTAGAAACAATAGATCGAATAGGCCCATGCAAGGCAGTTATCAAGGTCAAAGCAATTGAGAATATCAGGTCTGCAAAGCGAGAAAATGTGATTGATCGTGCTAAGGCACTATTATTGAACATGGTAAACTCAGGTCAAGATGAATCTAAGAACATATTAGAAGAAGTACGTTCAGTACTAACTTTGGATACTGAGAAAGATATTTCTGGAATGACAGCAGGACCAAAAGTTTCAGACAGCAGTGCAATTATAATTGTTGAAGGACGAAATGACGTTAGAAATTTACTAAAGTTTGGGATTAAAAACGCTATAGCAACAATGGGTTCTGGAATACAAGACGAATTGGTAACACTTGCTAAATCGAAAACCACAGTCACTGCCTTCGTCGATGGTGACAGAGGCGGAAAACTTTTGTTAATGGAACTTAGCGGCAAATTAGGTAAATCATTAACACATGTTGCTTTAGCACCTCAAAGCCGTGAAGTTGAGCATCTAGAAGGAAAAGTAATCACTAAATGTCTAGGACAGAAAGAACTCGCAAACAAAGTAGTTTCTCGTATACAATCAGATTTAGCGAAAGAAGATGATGCTGCTGTAGGCCGTGGAGAAGAAATTCTCGAAGCACCCGAAGAAATCAAAGGCTGGGCAGGAATGTTAGAGGGCTTGAAAAGAAACCAAGCAGTTATTGTAAATGAAGACGGGTCTGGTAGCGAACCAATTGGAGCTAGTTCTTTGGAAACAAAGCTTGCAGAATCTGAGGGAGCAAAAGGTCTCGTTTTTGCCGGAAAAGTAACAGATAGAATTTTCACCTTAGCGGCTGGCGCTGGTATCGATAGCGTCGTAGCATCTTCAGTTGGAAAAGTAACTAGAAAATCCGGAGTACAGGCTTACTCAGCGTCTGACATGTAAGATTTTAACCCAATTGGCTAAAATTAATTACTTTAAAAAAGCCGTTGTAAAGCTACTCAACAGTAGAAGCCATCAAAAGTCCTACATTCCCGCTCCCAATGGATGGAGCAGTCGACGTCGATAATTCTAGCGTTGTATGGCTTGGTTGGAATTGCGTTAGCGACTCTATGGTTACGTCACCAATCTGTATTAAGACAGCGAGACGAAATGCGCACCAAACTTGGTAATTTACAGGGTAATTTAGCTAGTACTTCTAATCGCCTAGATTTACTTTCAAGAGGTGTAGATACGATTCTAGGAGAAACACCAGAAGTCCATGAATTATTATCGGTCCATAAATCTCTAGAATCTGCAGAATCATTACTTTTTGAGCAGGATGTAACTATCAGTTCCAGCGAGTCTTGCGCTATAGCAACCCATGCAGCAAGATCGATTCTTTCTAATTACTTGAATGATTCAGAAACCGAAGGGAGTGAAAATATATTGCCAGGAATTATTCCTTTAGTACTAAGGCTGGATGCAATTCTTACCGAAGCGGAAATGAAATCTGAAGATTTAGAACTTAATGGCGATGAACAAAGAGGCTTAGGTGAGTTATTTCATGAATCAGGAAAGTTCGATAGAGCTACAGATTTCTATCGTAGAGCAAATTTACTCTCTCCTGAAAGCTCCTCCATTCTCTTATCCTTGGCATCGATACAAAGAGATGAGGCTGATCTTGACTCTTTAGATAGAACATTAGAGCGTTTGATTGCAATTAACCCGGATGATGTAGATGTATTAAAAGAACAAGCAATATTGCTTTCCGGAAGTGAAGATGAACGTTTGAATCGAAATATTAAGAGATTAAACGCCTTAGGTGTTGATTTTCAGTTATCTGAAGCAGATAATGAAATTTCAAATATTATAGATAGGGCAAATAATGCACAAAATCAGATAAATCCACACCTCAAAGAACCGTCTACATCGGAAGGATGGGTATCTAAGTCTTCTAAATTACTCCAATTAGGAGAAATCAGACCGGCCTTAGAATCCATTGAAAGAGCCTTATATCTTGATAATGCTAATTCCGAAGCTTGGTTAATGAAAGCGAAATTATTAGCTGCTGGTGAGAATCAATCGAAAGAAGCTCTTCAAGCAATACGTCGAGCATCGGGTTTAGGTGAATACACAGTACTCCTTGAGAGTGAAATACTCGAAAATGAAGGAAAGTTAGATTCAGCCAGAGCAGTTTTAGAAGAATGGTTAGAAATTAATCCAAATGATGCAGAAGTCCGAGGTCGATTGAGTCTAGTTTTATTCCGAGCAGGTGCTATTGATTGGTCAAAGAGAGTATTGGAAGAAGCACCTACGGAATCTTGGGAAAGCGCATCTTTGCATGTTATGCAAGGCCGTCTACATCTATTAGCTGCCGACGAGCATAGAGACAGGACTGGCGAGCAAGATCACATTTTATTATTAGATGCAACAATTTCTTTTGATTCTGCTATAGAGAAAGATAGAGAGTCGGGCTTAGCTTGGCTTGGTAGGTCACGTGCATTACGATATCAAGGGTCAATCAAAGAGGCAGAAGTCGCTCTAGTAAGGGCAAGAAGACTAATCCCTGATCACCCATCGATATCTTTGGAAGAAGCCCATTTATGTTTAGAAATGGGTAAATTAGATCAGGCTAACGCGTTAGTTTCTGAAGCATCGACTAATATTAGAAATCACCCTTCGATTCCTTTCATTAGAGGTATGATTGCAGCGAGGCAGAATCGTTTTATTGAGGCTAAGTCATTTTTCTCAAAGGTTCTTGAAACCGAGCCTAATCATATTAGGGCTAGATTGAATAGGTGTTCTGCATCACTATTAGCGGATGACTTAGTAACCGCTCTTGATGACGCAAACTCACTTATTGAAATGGCCCCCGAATTTAATCTTGCAAGGCTAAGGCGTTCTGAAATATTAATGAATCTTGGAGATTGGAAAGAGGCTGAAAGTGAATTACGCAGACTACTATCACAAGATCCAGAGCATATTATGGCGCTTGTACACTTAGGTGCTTGTATGATTGCTATGGACAAGTCAGAACAGGCAGAAAGACCACTGAATGACGCAATTCGATTTAATCCTAATCATTCCGAAGCATGGTACCAAAGAGGATTACTATATCTCGACTTTGGAAGAATAGAGGAAGCGAAATCCGACTTCGAAGCAGCAGCAAGGTATGACAAGAAACATATCGATGCTAGACTGAGAATCGCAGCCATTCTACACGACGGAGAAGACGTAAATTCTTCTGTTATTGCATGGAGAAAAGTTCTCGATATAGACCCCGAGCATAGATTAGCTAGAAGAAGACTCCAAGAATCGGTCGATAGACAAGAAAACATGAAGCAGAGGATTTATCCAAAGGGTTGAACAATACAGCATGTTAGCATCGTATATGCCTACATCACTTGGAATAGAGCCAGGACAACAAGCCCCGTTTTTTCAATTACCTAATGCCAATAAAAATCTCGATTCCGACATATTATCATTAACTGAAATAATGGGCAGTAATGGGGCGATAATAACTTTCACTTGTAACCACTGCCCGTATGTTGTAGGTTCCGAATCTAGAATTGAAAAAATAGCTGCCAAGGCTAGAGAGAATAATATTGGCTTTATCGGAATTAATTCCAATGACCCGGTTAATTACGAGTCTGACTCTTGGCCTAATATGGTAAAAAGAGCATCTAAAGGTATGACATACGCTTATTTACACGACGCCGATCAATCTATTGCAACACTTTATGGTGCTGAAAGAACTCCAGAATTTTATTTCGTAAATGCATCGGGTACAGTGGTTTACAGAGGTAGGCTTGATGATTCTCCAAGAGACCCGGCCCATGCCACAACTTCAGAACTTTCTGATGCAATTGACTCATTGGTATCCGGAAAAGAAATTTCGGAACCTAGAACTCAAAGTATTGGGTGTTCGGTTAAGTGGAAAGTTTAGGTGACAGAATGTCGATGGGTGTTCCAGCTAGAATATTTGCCACCCTAATCAAATTTTCTCCATCTTCTATACAGAATAGATTGTGGAAATGGTGGTATCAACGAATTTCCAAAGCCCACAATAAGGTAGACTTTAGATTTATGAATTATGGTTATATTGACGCAGAAAAACCAATCTTAGAACCAGAAGATGAACCTTATAGATTATTCATACAACTTTATGAAATGAATATAAGAAATATTGAGTTGAACAATAAGCAGGTATTGGAAGTTGGTTCCGGACGCGGCGGAGGAGCAAGCTGGATTGCCAAGTCTAAGAAACCGTCCAACTTAATTGGAGTAGATTTTTCAAAGGAAGCAGTATCTTTATGCAATAATTGGTATGAACAGAATAATCTAAAATTTTTAGAAGGAAACGCTCAAGATTTGCCATTTGAAGATAGTAGTTTTGATACGGTATATAATGTAGAATCTTCACATTGTTATGGGGATATGAACAAGTTTGTCAGTGAAGTTTATCGGGTTTTGAGAGAAGGAGGTAATTTCTGCTGGACTGATTTTAGAAACGAAGAAATCATGAAACAAACAGAGGAGATATTCATCGCTGCCGGGTTTTCGATAATTTCAAAAAAAGAAATCACCGATGAAGTTATTGATGCTTTGGATACGATAAACGATGCTAAAAGAGAGAGAATTACCGAACTTGT
>DAJO01000020.1:4924-6463 GCA_002498985.1 Euryarchaeota archaeon UBA257 | reverse complement strand
TGGGGAAAAATTAGTATTGCTCTAAGACTAATTCTGTTTGTGTTGAAGTTATTTCCCCTGGTGCAGCCAACCACATACGATCTAATAAATTTCTCAATGAAATTGTGTCATCAACATGAACAATTGCAACTAAATCTGCATCGCCACTTATTTCATAGATACATTCAACTCCTGCCCATCCAGAATATTCTCCAGCAAGGCTGCCAATTTCAACTCCCGAACCAACTTTGAGTCGGATTAATGCGGTCAAACCTATTCCGGCTTCTCTGATTGTATAGCCCCTAATTACGCCATCATCCTCCATTCTTTTCATACGAGTTCTTACAGTACGTTCAGTAACATTTACCTTTTTTGCAATATCTACAAACGGGGCTCTGCCAGCATCTCGTAGGTACGCGAGAATGGCTCTATCAAGTGAATCTACATCAACCATGATTAATCCGCAAAGCGAACCCTTTTTGATTGTTATTGTCAGTATGAGCAGTAAATGCTCACTGATTTTTTCCGTTTTAAGGTAAATTTATCCATTTAAATATTACAAATCACATTAAGTTGCATTCAAATGAGTCGCCGATTTCTGGCAATACATGTCAGAGGATGATGCGATAGCCAATCTTCGAATTCAGGAGTATTTGGATGATGTTTCTAATCTTAATCTTCCAACTTCAAAATCCCAATGGTATAATGTGGATGTAGCGACACTTCTAGTTAATTGTAAAGTAGTGGGTCACGATATTGATGAAGCTACAGGGGCATCATTGATTTTTCTTGAGAAAAGTGTGCTAATGTGTTGCTGTGATTCCGGTAAAATGCATCATTATCCTAAACATCTTCTACATTGTTTTGTGGACGATAAAAGAGACGGTCATGATAATCCTGATGGAGTGATATTCAAGGCCGAATTATTTTCTATATCTCCTTCCGAAGAACAACTTTGTTGGGAAGAAGTATGCCATTCTGAAATCCAAGTACCTAATGTTCAGAATAAAGTATCTCGTTGGCTGAGTTGGCTTAATTCCTAGTTTCTCCATCCCAACATTCAGAGGCTAATTCCTTTTCGAACTGATTAATGGGCGGCGTAATCACCGATCTTAAAGCGCGCACAATAATTGATTCCCGGGGAAATCCTACGGTAGAAGTTGATTGTTTTGTGGACGAGATTCTTATGGGCCGCGCAGCAGTTCCTTCCGGAGCAAGTACTGGTAGCCATGAAGCCGTTGAGTTGAGAGATGGTACAAAAGATTGGATGGGTAAAGGAGTAACTGAAGCTGTGAATAATGTCAATAACGAGATTAAAGATTTGTTGATTGGATTAGATGTATCAAATCAAGAAGAAATTGACGCGTCAATGCTAACTTTAGATGGCACTAGCAATAAAGGGAGATTGGGAGCCAATGCGATTTTAGGGTCCTCAATGTCAGTAATACGTGCTGCTGCAAACCAATCTAAAAAACCACTATGGTCTTATATTTCCACTACTAATGAGCGAAACTTGCCTGTTCCATTGATGAATATTCTCAATGGAGGTGCACATGCAGC
>DAJO01000020.1:0-4838 GCA_002498985.1 Euryarchaeota archaeon UBA257 | reverse complement strand
GATGCTTTGCAAGCCGGTACTGAGATTTACCATTCATTGAAATCTGTATTGAAAGATGAAGGCCTACTCGGAGGTGTTGGAGACGAAGGCGGATTCGCACCAAACCTGCCTTGTAATGAAGACGGACTTAGATACTTGATGGGGGCGATAGAAAAAGCCGGTTACTCCCCCGGTTCTGAAATCTCTATCGCTTTAGATGTAGCAGCCCAAGAGTTCTTTGATGGTGAAAAATATCATATTGATAATAGAGTAATTGACGGTAAAGAATTAGCAGCATTATACTCGTCTTGGTTAGACAACTATCCAATAGTATCGATGGAAGATCCATTCGGTGAAGATGACTGGCAATCTTGGCAAGATTTCACGAAATTAGAAAGTCATAGAGTACAAGTCGTGGGTGACGATTTGTATGTTACCAACCCGTCAAGACTTCAGAGAGGGATTGACGAAGGTGCTTCCAATGCAATATTGATCAAATTAAATCAGATTGGTACCGTTACGGAAACTCTTCAAGTTATCGAAATGGCTCGTAAAGCTAATTTTGGAATTATTATTTCACATAGGTCCGGCGAAACATCAGATGATATAATTGCAGATATTTCAGTTGGTACAAATGCAGGGCAGATAAAAACAGGAGCACCGGCTAGGAGTGACAGAGCCGCAAAATATAACCAGCTTCTTCGAATATCCGAAGAATGCCCGAATTATAGTAAATTATTCCAGTGATGCTAGTAATAATGGCAATACGATAGTCGCATCAGACTCAATTACAAATTGAGGTGTATCAGTATCTATCTTTTCCCAACTAATTTTCTCGTTGGGCGGGGCACCAGAATAACCTCCATAGGAAGCACTCGACTCAGAAATTTGAGCGAACCAAGACCAAAGATCAACATCAAGACCAACATCTTGCCTTAGCATAGGTACCACACATATTGCAAAATCTCCCGCAATCCCTCCTCCAACTTGCAGTAGACCTGTCGGAGAATCATCTTCCCTATACCAGTCAGCTAACGATTGCATGGCATGTAATCCTCCTAACACTATGTCTGGAGATGGTATCGTACAATCAATGACTCTTGCAGTAAGTATATTTCCTAATGTTGAATCTTCCCAACCAGGGACAAATATGGGTAGATTAGCATCTGCTGCTGCTAGTAACCACGAATCTTTTGGATCTGCATCAAATTCAAGGTCTCCATGTAATAATAAATCGTACAAATATTCATGCGGATATCTTCTATCTCCAACTGCAGCAGCGTCCTTCCAAAGCTCCAATAGAGGCTTCTCAATATGTCTAATCGCCTCTTCTTCTGGGATTGCAACATCTGTAACCCGATTCAACCCCCTTTTCTGTAATTCTTTATCGTCTTCTGCAGTCCAGTTTCTCCAATCTTTTATCTTTTCATATGATGATTTTGCAACTAAATTAAATAGATCTTCTTCGAGATTTGCACCTGTACAGCAAATTGCATGTATTTTCTGTGACCGAATTGCTGGAGCCAGAGACTTCCCTATCTCTGCAGTTGACATAGCACCCGCCAATGTTATCATTATTCTCCCATCATTTTTTAGAAATTCTTGCAAAGATTTACTACATTCAGCGAGTGCACCAGCATTGAAATGTTTATAATGAAACTCTATGAATTTATTTACATCCATATCAATCACTTTGATGCCTAAATCTTAAAATCTGATCTTTACTAACAATCTTGATATTCTCCATTTCAGAAACTAATCTTTTGTTGATAATATCGATAATTGTATTTGGATCTGAATCACCACAAGTGAAAGCATCAATTGCTAGAATGCCCTTATCATAGTAACAATGCGCGCTAACATGACTTTCATCTAACAAAACAACAGCCGCAAATCCGTTCGGACTTTTACTTCCATCAAACTCTTCGACATGAGAATGAACTTCTCTTACGTTTGAAAATTTAACAGCATAGCGCATCAAATCTAACATCCAAACCCCATTTCGATCTCCACTGAAATCACAATGTGAATAATCTACACAAACCTGTTTTCCGTGTGATTTAGTCATAGTTATTCTTCCTCCATATTCTTTTCTGTTTTACCCAAACTTGCAGTAAACGCCGGACGCTTACTACAGTATGTGCAACTCTTCCCTTTTGAAATTAAGCCATAACCACAAGTAGTACAATAAAATTCAGCTATACCAACCACCTCCTTTCGAAGTCGCGGCCATCTCCATGGAGATATTAAATTATTGTTATTATGCTAACCATTTTTTAATACGCTTCAAACCTTCAAATATTACTTCTTCATCTGCTGCATAAGAAATTCTCACAAAACCTTCTCCGCCCGTGATTAGAGATGCAGGAATTAATTGAACACCTGCTTTTAGGGCACCATCAGCAAATTCAATATCCGTCATTCCCGTCCCAGTAATATCTACAAATGCATAAAACGCACCTTCTAAATCACCAATTCTCAAACCTGGAATTTCAGATAACCCCTGCTTTATTATATTTCTTCTTTTCAAATATTCAGCATTAAATTCCTCTACATAATTGTCACAAGAAAGTGCTACTCTCGCTGCCTCCATCATGAATGTAGGCACATGAGAAGCCGAATTGGCTTGTGATTTAATAGCAGCTTTCATAGCATTTTCCGGCCCTGTCAGAAAGCCCAATCTCATCCCAGTCATTGCCCAAGATTTAGACCAACCATTGATTATCAGTGTCCTTTCCTTTCCTCCGGGGCAAGTTGCTGGTGATACATGAGGATAATCAGTCCAATTTAGTCTGGCATATATCTCATCAGAAACTATCCACAAATCATTTTCCACTGCAATTTCAACAATCTCAGAAATCTCTTCAGGAGTGAATACTGCTCCAGTAGGATTATTAGGCGAATTCAACAAAATCATAGTAGTTTTATCAGTTACAGCAGATCTAATGGCGTTAATATCTGGATGGAAGTTATCTTTTCTTACAGGTACATGTACTGGAACTGCACCGATAAATTCTAACATGGGTTCATATGAAGCCCAAGATGGTGCTAACAATATCGCTTCATCTCCTGGCATTGTAGTAATCATAAATGAATATAGTAAGGCTTGTTTAGCACCGGGAGTAATAACAACGTTTTCAGCCTCAGTTTCTATTCCATGTTTTTCGAAAAGATAATCTGCAACTGATTGACATAATTCCATTGAACCAGCACCTCTAGTATACTTTGTATTTCCATTATTCAATTCTTTAACGGCGGCATTAATTATTTCAGGCGGGGTGTTGAATCCTGGCTCCCCAACAGTCCATCTTACGACTTCTGGACCGGGTGGCTGTAGATAGGGCGCAAAACCCACCCCTAACCCTTCATAGCGCGACGAAACGTTGGGCATGACATGTAGGGGGCGCACCAACACCATCAAGATATACGGTTGCAGTCCTCTTTCATTTTCAATCTAAATAATAGATTTTTGTATCTTTTTTTCTATTTTTTGATGTTTAAATAGATAATTTTGATATACTTTTGCATCTAAGTTTGATTTAGGTGACATAATGAAGCAGACGTCAACAATTAACAAAGCAATAATAATGGTTGCAGTACTAGTTCTTTTTACAGGGGCTTCGGTTGGAGCGAGTATAGAAGAATTTGCAGCACCAACATATGCCGAAGAAGATCCATATCAGGGGGCGGTAGACGACACTACCGATGAAAAAGATTGGAGAGCTATTGTGTCAAATGATAAAGGCATAGAAAAAGGTGCTAAAAATTTCTTCACTGAAATAATGCCTGATAGAATGAATGATAGATTAGATGATCGTATGTCTCATCTCGAAGAGAGGATTGAAGTAGGTAAAGAGATTGTAATCGCATATCAATTTTGTATGGACAGTGAAGAATGTGAAGTTGATGCTACAGTTCTTGAAAAAATGATAGATAATCTAAACACCAAACATTCAGATATGCTAGAAAAAATAAATTCAGATGAACTCTCAGAAGAGGAAGTAACAAGATTTACTGAAAGAGAAGACAGTGACACAGAAGATGAAGAAGATGACACAGTACATGACTCTAGCGATGATGACAGAAGCCAAGAAGACGATAAGAGTGATGAAGCATGGTTTGATTGTAGGACTGAAGAAGTATGGTCCGATGAAAAGCAAGAATGGTGTGATCTCGACCGAAAGAAAGCATTCTCTGACGATAAGGCAGCTCTATTAGAATCGGGGATGATTGCAATATCATTCTGTATAGTTAGTGAAGACTGTAATGCCGATCAGGAAAAACTTCGAGAAGTGTTAGCACATATGTCACACAGACACGAATCTCATCTAGATTGTACTGACGATGAACGTTGTGATCGCGATAAACAAGATAGAAGAGGATTATTTGATAGATTACATGATACAATTCGTAGAGAAAAAAAGGATGCTAAACCACTACCTTCAGTACATATGGATATTGGAGAAGATGTATGTAATGAACGCGGAGGAGAATGGATAGAAGTTAATGATAGAGAAAAGGAATTTGCATTCTGCAACTTTTGGTTATCTCATGATGATAGTAGCCAAGTGAAATGTGAAGAGGATGGAGGGACTTGGTCCGAAGAAAGAAGAGCGTGCTATTATGCATACGATGAGGACTCAGATCGCGAAGAATAGCTGTTCCATACAATAGATTTTTGATACCCTCTTTCGAAGAATATTCAAACATAATGTCTGTTACGGCTAGCCAACGCATGGGTGGCAGAGTAGCTATGCAGCGGACTGCAAATCCGCGGACCTGGGTGCAAATCCCGGCCTGTGCTCCAATTAAATTACTTCAGCGGATGCTTTTTATCTCCATTCCATATCGTAATGAGG
>DAJO01000052.1 GCA_002498985.1 Euryarchaeota archaeon UBA257 | reverse complement strand
TACTCCCTCTCATTTGTCTTTACTCCGACTACTGTTTTATTATCAAAAATTAATTCTTCTACTTCGGTTTCGAGTTTAATATCGACTCCGAGTTCAACTGCAATCTCTGACATTCTCTTCGTAATAGATCCCAACCCTCCTTCAGCATGGAATATGCCATGTTCATATTCTAAAAATGCCAATATTGTAAACAGTGACGGGGCATGAAAAGGGCTCATCCCGAGATACTTAGTTTGGAAAGACATTGCTAACCTAACTCTCTCATCATCAAAAAGTCGTGATAAATCGCTTGCAACCGATGCCCATGGTTTCAATATAGTTGCAACTTTCATAGCCCTCTTAGTAAGCAAATCAGAAGGACCCTTCCAAGGTGTCTGTAAACATACTCTAGAGTAATCTAACTTTTTCCTATTTTCTAAGACATATTTCTCAAATCCTTTAGCATTTTTATCTCCAGAAAGTTCTCTAATCCTCTCAGTCATTTCATCGAGATTAGAAGTTGCATCTATGTAACCGCCGGCACCAAAGGTCAGTCGATATGAGGGATCTAAAGGTATCAAACCTAACTCTTTGTGAGCATCTCTACCAATTGCTTGAAAGATTTCTTCTATTACTTCTGGGTAATGGAAAAAGGTTGGACCTCTATCGAACTTAAATCCATCCATTTCTACGATTTTAGTTCGACCGCCGACGGCCGAAGATTTTTCCAACATTGTCACCTTGACACCTGAATGGGCCAATAAAAGTGCAGAAACTAAACCACCTGGACCTGCTCCCACTATCAAAACATCTTGTGAATCGTCTACGTCCATGTTACACCCAACGCTATGATAGATATAAAAAAGCGTTTTTAAATTTCTATGTATTATAATTTTGAAAACAATCTTTAATATACGTTGAATCCCGATTGTATTTCCAATTCATACATCTATTAAATAGGCAAATGAAATCGGACAAGTTTATGCACAAAAGAAATGCATTGATTGCCCTAATAATGACTGCCTGTCTAATGACGATGCCTATAGCAATGGCTGATTCAAGCGAAGACATACCAACAAATGCTACAAATACTGGAGTGCATGATACATTAGTCGATGCTCTTGTACTGGCTGACTTAGTAAGTACACTGCAAGGAGATGGACCTTTCACTGTGTTCGCTCCGACCGATCAAGCATTTATTGATGCTAACATCGATTTGTCAACATTTGACACAGATGAAGAGATTGCTGTTCTAACAGATATCTTGCTCTACCATGTTTACACTGCAGGTGCAGTCTACGCAACTGATGTAACAGATGGCTTAACTGTAGCAATGGCTAACGGAGATGATGCTTCCTTCTCAGTAACTAACGGGACTGTAATGATTGGAGATGCTACTGTAACTACAGCAGATGTTATGGCATCAAACGGTGTTATACATGTCATTGATAAGGTACTAATGCCACCAGCTGACTTAGTAGACATTGCAGCAGTTGCAATGTCAACAGGAACACACGACTCATTAGTTGCTGCTCTAGTAAAAGCTGACTTAGTAAGTACAATGCAAAGCGTTGGACCTTACACAGTATTCGCTCCAACAGATCAAGCATTCACTGATGCTGGAATCGATTTGGATGCATTCACAACTGATGAAGAAATCGCTGCTTTAACAGATATCTTACTTTACCACGTTTACTCAGGAGCAGTATACGCAGCTGATGTAACAGATGGATTAACTGTAGCAATGGTTAACGGAGATGATGCATCATTCACAGTAACAGATGGAACTGTAATGATTGGAGATGCAACTGTAACTGCAGTTGATGTTATGGCATCAAACGGTGTTATCCATGTCATCGACAAAGTACTAATGCCACCAGTACCATATACAGGAATAGGCATCTGCTACAATACAGCGACACACATGATTGTAGCTGGTTCAACTATGGAAGAATGTAACGCTTACATGTATGTGGAAGACTTTGAAATGGGAGGGCAAATGTACACTGGTTGCTATAACACAGTATCTCATGCTTTGACAGATGTCACTCAAGCAATTTGTGAATCTTACATGTGGACTCCTCCAGTAGATATTGCAGTAACTGCAATGTCAACAGGAGTACATGACTCATTAGTTGCTGCTCTAGTAAAGGCTGACTTAGTTAGCACATTACAAGGAGATGGACCTTTCACTGTATTTGCTCCAACCGATCAAGCATTCGCTGATGCTGGAATCGATTTGGCAGCGTTTACAACAGATGAAGATATTGCTACACTAACTGATATCTTACTTTACCACGTTTACTCAGGAGCGGTTAACGCTGCTGGTGTAACAGATGGATTAACCGTAGCAATGGTTAACGGAGATGATGCATCATTCACAGTAACAGATGGAACTGTAATGGTTGGAGATGCTACTGTAACTACAGCTGATGTTATGGCATCAAACGGTGTTATCCATGTCATTGATAAGGTACTAATGCCACCAGCTGATGAGCCAGTTATTCCAGAGGGATGTGACTTCGTAATCGGATTAAGTGATGATGGAATGGCTTTCGACAATACTGATCTAAGTATTGCTGTAGGCCAAACTGTATGCTGGATTTGGAATGATGCAGCTATGGCACACAACGTTGCACAAATCAGAGAAGAAGGAGATACTACAAGAGATGTAGCTGGAGAATACAGCGGTACAGCAGCAACAACTGTTGATTACCGTGTTACCTTTACGGAAGATGAAACATTCTATTACATCTGTGAACCACATGCAACCATGGAAATGAACGGAAAAGTAGTTGTTGGAACTGGTATCAGTGAAACATCAACTACAGTAGTAGAATCAGATGACAATACCCCAGGATTTACAGCGGGTATTGCTGCAATAGCACTGATCAGTGCATTGGTTGTCGCAGGCTCACGCCGTAGATAATCGGACTTCGACCCAACCGTCGAGCTCTCTCGTCTCATGGACGACGAGAGGGCTCGGCCTCCTTAGGGAGCCAAGAAATCGTCCATAAAGAGGAAAAAGAGGGAATGGTGACCATTCCTTTACCTCTCCATTGTTTAGATCATAACGAGTTTGATGTAATGGACAAGTAATACAATCATCTTTCACTTTGCCACCGTAAGCAAGTGGCCAAGCCATATGCCTACAGAGAGCATCTGTCGCATGGACTGTTGATTCTTGTCTAAGTAACATTATACTTTTAAGACCAATATTTCGCATCTTTTTTTTACCTAATTTTAATTTTTCACTTCGAATGACCTGATGCCAATTATCGCCTTCCACTGGTAATTTCATAACGATTCAAGTTATGAAGTGACTTTTGAATGTCTGTAATTGATAGGGATAAAAATATCTATTTTAGGTTAGTTAAACCACCATCGACAGGTATAATGTCGCCAGTCATCCACTCAGGAGCACTAGTGATTAACCACTCTGCTACTGAGGCGATATCATCAGGTTCACCAATTTTACCTACTGGATGCATATCTTCACTAATCTTTCTACTTTGTTCACTTGCCAATAAATGTGATGAAAGAGGAGTATCTACTAATCCTGGAGAAATTACATTTACTCTGATACCGCGCTTTGCATAATCGGATGCTGCTGCCCTAGCTAAACCTTCAACACCGGCTTTTGCTGCTGAAATAGCAGCGTGATTGGGCATACCTAGCGACGCTGCTGCAGATGAGAAAAGTACAATTCGCCCACCATTCCCTCTCATCATTATCTTTGCAGTAGCTCTTATTACATTGAATGAGGTAACTAAATTTTGGTTAATAGTTTCCATGAATTGCTCCGAACTTGTTGCATGAAGAGGTCGGAGAAATATTGATCCTACCGAATTTACAACAGCGTCTAATGAACCATAAGTCTCATTAATCTGTTTTGCTTTTTCTTGGACATCATCAGCGTTTGTTGCATCGACGATTAGGCTATCTATAGATCTACCATCAGAAACTAGATTTAAATTTTCTATGTTTCTAGCACTAATTATGACTTTCCAACCATTATCCGACATACGTCTAGCAAGGTTAGAGCCTATACCACCAGAACCTCCAATTATCCAAACTACTTTACTATCTACATCTGACATAACTTTACACCTTTAATTCACTAATTTTTTCATTTAAATTGAGTCCTAAACGGAATTCTTCGAGATAAGGCCCCATTGACTCAATTAATTTAACATCAGGATGTGTTCGAAGGACTAATCCATCTAAGTACATCAATGCACGAATAATTGGAAATGCTTCTTCACCGAAATCAGCTCCTGCTTTTTCTACCGCAGCCTGAACTGTTTGCATCATGATTCTAGTCAAACTTTTCTCACCAACTGATTGATTTTCAAAGCCATCATAAATCTTATTCATTTCTTTGTAGTAATTATCTAAATTACTAGAAGTCAATGGAGAATCCGATAAACCGAGGAGTGAATCAAAGGCTTCCTTGAAGTTATTTGCAGATAAATACTCAAAGAATTGGAATAGCGACAGATTGACTTTGGAAGGAGCATGGCATATTGCTCCATTATCAATAAAAACAAACTTACCTTCATTGTCTATGATACAGTTTCCAGGATGTAAGTCTCCATGAAAAGTACCGATTCCAAATAGATAAGCCCCATGAATTCTAAATAACTGTAATAGAGTATCCCAAGTAAGTGATTTTTCTTCAATCCCGTCTTCTAAAGATTTACCTTCAATAAACTCAGAAACTAAAACATCCTCATTAGATAGTTCAGACCAATATTTCGGAAATCGCAACAAATCCATAGGGAAATTCTTAGAAATTTCATATTTTATTTCTTCTAGTTCTTTTGCCCCTTTGATTTCGTTACGTAAGTCGAGTTCTCTGGTCGTGTAATCTGCAACGTGATTTAGTAAAGCAACAGGATTACCTACTCTGCGAAGTTTTCTATTAAAGAATAGGAAAATTCTGAGCCATCTTCTCATCCTCTCGACATCTCTTCTAAATGTTTTAGAATTTTGATTTTTAATTATCTTAACTACTACTTCTTCGCCTGATTTTAATTTCCCTCTATGTACTTGGCCAACAGATGCTGCTGCCAAGGGCATTTTCTCAATATTCTCAAATGCATCAAAGAAACCTTCAGGGGCTCTGGATTCAAGGTTAGCAAACACATCTTCAGTTGGGATACTAGCCGCATGCTGATACAATTGTTGTAGTTGTCTACATTTTTCAACACCGATCAAATCTGATCTAAGAGCAAAAATCTGTGCTAACTTAACTGAAAGTAATCCTTGTTTCTGAATCCAGTCCAAATCGGCTGGTTTTTTCTTCAATATCTCACGCATGAAAAACAAGAAAGTCAGTAGTCTCACATATACTAGTAAGCGCTAACTAATATAATGGGTCGTATCCATCCATAGAAAAAATACATGCAATTTCTACTGTAAATCAGTTCCCGTCATTAACAGCAACTATCGTCTACACTATCTTGAGCACAGAAACATGTCTTAGCAGGAATAATATCTGCTCGGGAACTTCTTTCCTCAAATTGAGAAGTTACTTTTTCTAACTCACCAGAAGTATCTCCTCTAGCTTCTAGACATAACTTGAGTCCTAGAAGACCCCACATGTTGTCTTTCCAAAGTTCTATATCTGCACGATATACTTCTTCTGCTTCTTCCACTTCTCCTTGTTCTAGAAGTAACGCTCCAAGAATATGGCGTACTGGTTGCATCTGACCCCAAGGTTCGTTATATGCAAGATTCAATGAAAGATCTACTCCGCGACGCAGGTGATCGAATGCTACAGTGAAATCAGCGTCTTGGCCACTTTCTTTTGCAAGGTATTGCCTACGATACTCAATTTCTCCGTCTAATATTGCGTCATTGACTAAAAGAATGCAAGGGCCATCACTTGGTTCTTGGTACATCAAATTATTATGAAGTACTCGACCTGCTAGAGCTGGATTTTGTAATGCTTCTTTGAATAAAACTTGTTCAGCCTCTGCTTCTGGCACCATTCCCATAGATGCATAAGCGACCCCTCTTGCATAATGCTGAGTAGCAATCGCTGCTGGGAATACATCTTTGTCTGTGTGCAATGGCTCATTAAGAATCTCATCCCACTTACCGAATCTAATCATTACGTGCCATGGCATTGTAACATAGGATTCAAGGAAAATAGCACCCATTGGTATTACTCCTGCTAACATGAACTGAACACCTGAATTTGCGTCACCAGCAGGGAGTGTTTCAACTGCCTTACGTGCATATTTTAGAGCTGTCTCATATTGACCATCGAACATAGCACACCAAACTACGAAATGATGATTGTGCATTCTATAAAATTTATAAAATTGTGATTCATTACCTGTTATTTCAACATAGCGATCATCGGCTTCAACCGCTGCAATATTACAATCTATAGCTTCTTTCCACTGTCCTACCCAAGCATCAATATGAGATGGCATGTGAACTAAGTGCCCTAAACCAGGCATTCTTGTGCGGAGAACATCGGCAGCAGGAAGTGCTCTTTCGGGGAAAGGTGAAAGCTCTAATGCATGGCAGTATAGGTGACATATTGCAGGGTGAACCTTTGCTTCGTCACTACTTTCGAACGCATCTTCTAGAACCTTTACAAGAAGTAAGGTGTTATCATCTGCAGGAGTTATTTCACCAGTTTTTGTATTCTTATCCCAAAGTTGCCATGCTTTTAAATTCATTAAAGCCTCGACATAAATTGCTGTTACATCTAAGTTCCCTTTGTATTTCTCATAAAGTGGGGCCATAGCATCTGCGAAAGCAATATTTAATTCAGGACTATTGCCCATGTTTAAGACGGAAGGATCTGCGGCATCACGAGCTTCTTCAGAATGTCTTTCTGCTAAAGCACTGATTAGATCTTGTTCTAATTCTGTACATTTATCTTTGAGAGACATGGCTTTTTGAATAGGGTCATGACCTGAACCAAGACCAGGAGACCAATTATAATTTGAAGACAGACAGTATGCGATACCCCACCATGCCATTGCACAATCAGGATCTAAGTCAGTACATTTCATGAAACATGCAATTGCTTCTTCGTGATTATAATTTAACATGTGTCCATGTGCAAGAATATACATCTTACGGGTTTCATCATTTCTACAAGTTATGTTGTTTGCAAAAGAATAATTCGAGACATCTCCAAAATCATAATCGTCGGGTTTTAGTACCATATTTTAATCGGAATAGAGATAGAGTATAATGAATCTCCCAATGATTTATATCTATGAAGATTAAAAAAAAATTAATTCATGATTATTTCATATCTACTATGGAAACTATTTGAAGAATCTCCAAGTATCCTAACTACTTCAATACCATCTCTTGATTCATATCTCGACATAATAGATCCTTCAATAATGCCATCATCTAAAGCCCATAATGGTAAACTTTCTTCTGACATTTGTTGTTCAAGGTGAACTTCAATATGGAACACAGGGTCGATATCGTAAGTCAGTTTACCTAAACCTGAATATTCCCACCAATCCATTATTTCATTCAGGTATTCAACATCGCCTTTAATATCCTTCATAGAGAATGATAATTCTTCGCCGATTCTCATTCCAACTTGTCTCAATAAAGTTTCAATATCAATTCCGAAAGCAGCAAGGCTTTGAACTCCGCCAGTTTCTAGTTTCTTTCTTGCTTGATTGATTTCCATACCAGCATTCAGAATTGATTCAGGATCAAATGGAGTGTCTTCAGTAGGTAGAACATCATTAACGTCAAGAATTTCTCTAATTCTCTCTAAGAATGAGCCGCTTTCAAACGTCAATCTTAGAGGGTCAACAATTCTATTTTCTGTATATCTCTTAGAAGCCGAATCGAGAGGTACGCCCTCCGACCAAATTGATTCCACAAGATTAGCCCATGAATTTGAAAAGTCAGGAGATTCGATAACTAGGGCGGCGTCTTCTTTACCTCGTCCTACTGGGTTCTCTTCCATATTTAGATACTGTATAGTTTCTAAATTATCCATCAAAGCCCCTTGGGCCTCTAAATTATCAGTATGTCGAACTTCAATCAGATCGTGTAAATCTCCATAAAAACGTAAAGTACGGCGATCTAATTGTCCTATTACTCTGATATTAATTCCCCTATTAGCGGCATTATTTACCGCTGTAATGGCAGGACTCCTACAAAGATGGAGAATTCCGAATTTACCCAATAACAGTATTAAATTTTGCGTAGAATCATCAGCCATCTTTTCTATTCTTTTCATTATATGAGTTCGCTCCTTCAATACAGCAAACTTTGGATTAATATCTGTACTCTCCTCAATTGTTTCATTAAATTTAAGCGTATTGGGGTTTACTTGAACTTCTTCGTATGCCTGCTCAATCCTTTGTAATTGTAATTTTCTAATTCCAATAAGATGTTCTACTGCTTCAGTAATAGGAGGACAGGAAAATCTCATCGGTCTGTCTGCAGTTGTTTTCACCAAACCTATTGATTGTAATTTTTCTAAGGAATTATAAGCGTCTAAACGGGTCGTTTCTAATTCTTTAGCCAGCTCGCTTGCTTTTAGATTTGACTTAGTAGAAAGAACCAAAACAGCTTTAATTTCTCTTTCATTCAATCCAGCATCACTCAAGATAACTTCCCAACTCATTAAAATTCTCTCCGTTCTGTAACGTCACTCATAGCGGCCAAAATCTTAGCCACATGGTTTCTAGGACGGAATAACCAATCATAGACATAATGAATTTCTCTATCTGGGCCGATTACAAAAGAAGATTTAGCAGGGAATTGTCCAAGATACATAGGTACTTCGAATAAGTCTGCAACTGATCTGTCTGGATCAGAAAGCAGAAGGAATGGTAATTCTAATTCCTCTTTAAATTCTTTATGATCTGAAGATGTATCTTGACTGATTCCAATTATTTCAACAGGAGGAGTTAGGGAGCGGAACAAATCATATTGCTCCTTGAAACTGAGACAACCTCTTTTACAAGTCGGAGAGCCATCCTTTGCATAGAAGAATATGACTTTCCATTCACCATCTAAATCTGAAAAGTTAAATTCGTTAGAATCGCTATCTAACAATGTAAAATCCGGTGCTTTCTCTCCCACTGACACTACCATAAGCCCATCTCCTTTGATTTTGCTAAAATACTTACTCTAGGTCGAGAAGATGACCCATTCTAATTTTTTTAGTGTTCAAATAGTCCCTATTTGATTCACACAATCCACTGATGTGAGATACCCTATCAGAGACTTGGATCCCATTATCTCTTAATCCTTTTACTTTCAAAGGATTATTGGTCATTAGGCGAATTTTAGTCACATCTTTTTTCTTTAACATTGTTGCTGCTATTTCATAATCTCTAGCATCTGCAGGTAGACCTAGGGCAAGGTTGGCATCCAGTGTATCATATCCTCTATCTTGTAGCGCGTATGCCTGAATTTTCGATTCTAAACCTATACCTCTTCCTTCTTGTCTCAGATATACGATTGCTCCTGCTCCCTCTTTTTGAATTAATTCCATAGATTTCTTTAGCTGCGCACCACAATCACACTTCAAAGAATGAAATGCATCCCCTGTGAGACACTCTGAGTGAATGCGAACTAGAGGATTTACAGATTTTGAAAAGCCTTCTACATACAATAATGCATGTTCCATTCCTCTTTCATCAGACGTGACTGCGATTCTGAAGTTACCACTTTCTGTTGGTAAAAAGGCATCTGATTCCACGTTTTTAATATTAGTGATATGCGAGTTTTTGACTTGTATGGTCATAAGCACGCCTCGGCTTACTCACTTATGAAGTAATGTTTGTTTAGACTATTTTTTGAAAACACTTGGTTATATGCTAGGGACTAGGTGAGAAGTTGAATGTCACACTTGTACTTGTCATCAAAACTTACAAAGTCTCGTGTAAGAACGATGAATAATCGTCCATTAAATGAAAATGGCGATTTTATATTGTACTGGATGACATCATGTAGAAGATTTTCTTTCAACGCGTCTCTTCAACACGCAGTTACATTATCAAATATGCTGAAAAAACCAGTATTAGTCGTAGAAGCAGTATCCATAACACACAAATTCGCCAATGATAGAATTTTGTCTTTCATGGTTCAAGGAATTATGGATAATATTGATGAATACAAAGAAAACTCTGTTTCTTACATCCCTTGGGTTGAAATCAAACAAAAAGCCGGAGGCAAAATGTTGTCTTTATTATCTAAAAGATCTGTTTGTGTTATCATTGATGATTATCCTACTTACACTCCGAGTAAGATTAGAGATGCGGCAGGCAGAAATCTACAAGTTCGTGTAGACGCTGTGGATTCAAATGGGATTTTTCCTATGAATTGGGCGGAAAAAGAATTCATTACAGCATATTCTTTTAGAAAATATGTTCAAAAAAATATTTTAGATGCTTTTCAAACTGTTCCTGAAAAGAATCCTGTTCGACACAAAGAAAGTGACTTAAGAGTCAGTGAAGAAATAATTAACGATTTGAAAAGTGAACTAGGCTTTGAAGCGACACCACTGGAATGGCTCTGGAGAGTTGCAGAAGGAGGGAAAGTTGGAAAACAAGCTATGGTAGAGTTTCCTGTAGATCATACAGTTCCAGCAGTAAATACTACTAGAGGCGGAGTTAATGAAGCAAGAATTCGTTTACAGAAATTCCTGAATTACAAATTGAATAAATATAGTACAGACAGAAATAATCCAGATAATCCTGCAGTTAGTGGACTTTCTCCTTGGCTTCACTTTGGACATATTTCCTCTTATGAAATAATTCAAAACGTTCTACAAAGGGAGAATTGGGGCCCTGATTCATTGAATCATGAAGATACTGGCAAAGGTACGAGGAGTGGATGGTGGGGTGTTTCTGAATCGGCAGAATCGTTCTTAGATCAAATCATTACTTGGAGGGAACTAGGATTTAATTTTGCTTATAATAGGGAAGATCATGCAACTGTAGAAACCATACCTAACTGGGCAAAATTGTCCATGAAAGAGCACCTCAATGACGATAGAACGATATATTCATTAGAAGAATTAGAAAGAGCTGAGACTCATGACGAAATCTGGAATGCTGCACAAAGAGAACTTTTGAGAACTGGTCAAATGCACAATTACATGAGAATGTTGTGGGGTAAAAAAATCCTAGAGTGGTCTCCAAGTCCAGAGATTGCGGCTGAAAATATGATCTACATAAATGATAAGTGGGCTCTTGACGGAAGAGATCCAAACTCGTATACAGGAATATTTTGGGTACTTGGAAGACATGATAGAGCATGGGGTCCAGAAAGACCAATATTTGGTAAAGTTAGGTATATGTCTTCTGAATCTGCCTACAGAAAATTAAAATTAAAAAATTATCTTCAAAAATATGCAAAGGATGAAAATATTACCTTGGCAAAATTTGGGTGATTGAATGACTAATTATAAACATGAAACTGTTGTAAATGCAGATATAGAGTCCACTTTTGATTGGTTCGAACACGAAGGGTCTTTCAGAAGATTAATGCCTCCTTGGGAAGTTGCTGAGGAAGTTCGGGCAGATGACTCTCTTGAGGTTGGATCTCAAAGAGTATTCAGATTTCCTGCTCCAGGGCTACCGTTTGTAAATATGACTTGGGTTGCTGAACATACGGGATATGATAAGCCAAACTATTTCGCTGATACAATGGTTAAAGGACCTTTTTGGAAATGGGATCATGATCATTACTTGACTGAAAAGGATGGAGTTACAACAGTTGTTGATGATGTAAATTATAGTGTACCATTTGGACCATTAGGTATGTTAGTTGATAAAATACTTGGAGGAGCATTAGTCACAGGAAGAATATCTTCTATGTTCAAAGCAAGAGAACTGAGATTACAAAGAGACATGAATCAGCATAAAAAATACCTTAATGAATCAAGAAAAAGAATTTTGATTGCTGGTTCATCTGGATTGATAGGAACACAATTAGTTGCTTTCTTAGATACTGGCGGACATGATGTATGGAGACTTGTACGAAGACCTGCCAAAGAAGGAGCAAAAGAACTAACTTGGAAACCAGATAAAGGTGTTCTAAATCCAGAAGATATAGAAGGTTTTGATGTAATTATACATCTAGGAGGTGCAGGGATTGGTGATAAAAGATGGAGTAAAAAGAGAAAATCATTAATTATTGATTCTAGGAAAGATAGCACAACATTACTTTCTGACACCATGAGTAAGCTGAAAAAAAAGCCTGAAGCATTTATCGTGGCCAGTGCTATAGGTTACTATGGGAATCGAGGAGATGAAGAATTGACAGAAAAAAGTGAACCTGGGGAAGGGTTCCTGACAGATACAGTAATTCAATGGGAATCATATGCGGATTCTGCAAGAGAAGCAGGTATCAGGGTTATCAATACTAGAAACGGCATTGTATTGGCAGCTACAGGTGGGGCTCTAGGGCGCATGTTACTTCCTTGGAAAATGGGTGGTGGTGGCCCCCTTGCGGGTGGAAAACAATGGATGTCATGGATTTCTCTTGATGACGAGATATATGCTATTCACCATTTAATGATGAATCGTGATTGTGAAGGTGCTTACAATTTGACTGCTCCTAATCCTTGTATGCAGAAAGTTTTCTCAAAGACACTTGGTAAGGTACTCAGGCGTCCTGCAATCGCTCCAATACCTGGAATTTCAATGAAAATCTTATTTGGTGAACTTGCTAAACATCTCCTAATTGATGGGCAGAGAGTTTTACCATATCGGCTGGAGGAATCAGGTTATGAATTTATTCATAATAACCTTGAAGATGCTTTAAGAGATTCATTAGGTAAGTGGAGATAGTTCAATGAAAGATGCTCATGAATATTTAGTAGATACTAAATTTCCAGAGTTTAATTTGTATGATGAAAAAAGAAAATTTATTACTGAAGAAGACATAAATGGAAAATGGAGTGTAATATTTTTTTATCCAAAGGATGAATCTCCAGGATGCACACTACAATCTTGTTCATTTAGAGATAAGTATGAAGAATTTGATAACCTCGGGGTTCAGATCTTTGGAGTCTCTTCTGATTCAGTATCTTCACATAAAAAATTCAAAGAGAAACACAATCTTCAGTATTCTCTATTGAGTGATAAAGAGGGTATACTTGCAGAACGCTTGAGACTGAAAAAAAATTTAGGTTTTCTTCCTGCCAGAGTTACGTTAATTGTTGATCCTGAAAGAATCATAGTTTATGTCCACACTAGCCAGTTGGGAGTTACCGGTCATGTAAGAAAAGCGCTCAAAGAAATCAAAGTTAGAGAAATCAAAATTTGAAATCACTCCAATCATTAAAATATAGGTATTTTTGTTATCTTGAAGTACACTAGTTGAAGTAGTATGGTCAACGCGTAGGTAATATGGCTCAAGGTACAGTCAAGTGGTTTAATCAGAAAAAAGGATTTGGATTTATAGAACAGGAAGATGGTGAAGACCTATTTGTTCATTATACTCAAGTTGAAGGCGAAATAAAAGATGGAGACTCTGTTGAGTTCGAAGTTGGAGAAGGTCCTAAAGGCCCAAATGCCATCAACGTCTCAAAAGCAGAGTGATTTATTCAGATTTCAGAATAATAATCAATCGCAGCATTTTCAATGTCTTTACAGGCTTTGGACTCATCAATAGTTAGAGTTTTTCCGTCTCGGCGGATAGCTTCTCCTCCTACAAAAACATCTAAAACGTCTCCACCGGAATATATTGTATTAGCAAGAATTCTACGATTATCTCGGCCAATAGGACGCATGCGAATGTCATCAAGATTCCAAGTAATCCAATCTATTGAGCCTTTAGTGGCTAATTTCCAAGTTTCAATTGGGTCTAGAATTCTCGCGTCCCAATGATCATGCCTTTGAACCAAACTCGCTGCTTTAGATTCAGAACGCATATCGAGACTATTGTTACTAGCAGCACCATCAGTCCCCAATCTAACATCGACTCCTGCTTCTATCATAGCAGGATAAGAAAGAGTGCCTCCACAGGCCAATTTTTGATTAGAAGTAGGGCAATGGACAGCATGAGCCTCATGTTTAGCCAATATTCTCATTTCTTTTTTTGTAACCCAGCCACAATGAGCACAGACAGTATTGCCATCTGAAAAGAAATCGAGTGAGTCGAGATATTCTATTGGATACATTCCTGTCAGTGAGTGACAATCTGCAACTTCTTTACGAGTCTCAGAAGTATGAATACTCAATTTACAATTAGTTTCTTTCGAAATT
The DNA here is from genome assembly GCA_002498985.1 of Euryarchaeota archaeon UBA257. Lineage (GTDB taxonomy): Archaea > Thermoplasmatota > Poseidoniia > Poseidoniales > Thalassarchaeaceae > MGIIb-O2. The sequence continues at coordinate 3,663 of DAJO01000052.1, read as the reverse complement.
TCTGAGGCTTTTCTTAGAGTTTCTTCACTGCAAACATAAACTGAATGAGCGCCTATGCCATATGATATTCTATCTGGACGAGATGACCCTTGTTTGATTAAGTTCCGCATATGCTTCAATGCATCTCCTGAACCGGGTTTAAAATTTGGAGTTAAACCATCTGTGATAGGGCCACATAATTCTGCTCTTAGACCCGTTTTTGCTAGTGTTTCACCAATTACTTCAGTATGGAAATACATGTCACAAGCAAATGTAGTTCCTGTCGATATCAATTCTGCTGCTGCTGCGCGCGTACCAATTTCAACAAATTCTGGTGTAAGAAATTTTTCAACAGGAAATATTGATTTTTCCAACCATTCCATTAATGGTAAACCTTCTCCCATTCCTCTATTAAGGACCATAGGTAGGTGCGTATGCCAATTCTGAAAAGAGCGAGTGATAAGTCGCATTGACCCATCAATTACTTCAATGACATCCTCGTCCCCATTACTCTGTGAAAAATTACCATCCTCATGTAATAAAAAATTACCATATTTGACTACACCATCATGGTCAATTAATCGAGTATTTGTTACTCTTCTAATGCCAATCTCAGAGGCGACCATGATAACTCGAAGAGGTCATTTGCCGTCAATCTTTGCTTGAAAGAAAGTAACAATCAGCATAATTGAAACATAGTAGTCCATACATCTTTATCTCAGACATACTAGAGTAAATTATGGTTAACTTCGGGGAAATCGGTTTCTCTGGAAAATTGCGCCCTTCACAAGTAGCATCATCAGAAATAATTCGCGAACAATTAGAAGCGGGTGAAAAAAATCTGCATATTGTTGCACCGCCGGGTTCTGGGAAAACAGTGCTTGGACTATATACTTGGTCTGATTTAGTAAGACTACCCACTCTCGTTTTAAGCCCTAATTCTGCAATTCAAGCACAATGGGTTGCAAGAGCTAAAGAATTATTTAATTTAGATGGGAAAGAAGAACAAATTCTTACTGATACAAAGTCTCCTGGATTGTTAACTTCTCTTACATATCAATCTGTAACTCTTCCAAAACGTGCAGATAAAAATCTAGATGATGCTGCAATGGATATTTGGATTAAGAAATTAATCTCTGAAAATGAAGCGGATAATGAGGAAACTGCTAGTGCTTGGATAAAAGACTTGGAAGATAATAATAGAGATTATTTTAGAGAAAGGTTTAGCTCATATAGGAAACAAGTAAGAGATGATTTCGCTACTCATGGAAATGCTTTATGGATTTTACATGAATCTTCGAAAAAGAATCTAGAGAACCTTGCGAAAACCGGAATAGGATTGATAATTCTTGATGAATGCCATCATCTGCTTGGACACTGGGGGAGGGTTCTAAGCGAAATTAGAGAATACTTTGGTGATCCAATTATTTTAGGACTCACAGCGACACCTCCTGAAATTGGTTCTGTGAGTATTGATGATGGTGAAAGATACAAAGAATTTTTTGGAGAAGTTGATTACGAAGTTCCTGTTCCGGCATTAGTTAGAGATTCTAATTTATCTCCCTATCAAGATCTTGCCTATTTTGTAAGACCAAATCCAGAGGAGTTAAAATATATCGCTAATGTTGACAAAGAATTTGAGGAATTAATTGAAGAAATTAGTAATGGACCTGAAGACACCAAAAATCGTACGCCGAAATTAGATATTTGGTTAAATGAAATTTTGAGTAAATTATTGCTCCCAAGCGGGCCAGTAAAAAATTGGACTTTGTTCTTTAAAAGAGACGAAAACTTGGCTAATTCTGCTAGACTTTATCTCTTGTATAAAAATATAGATTTACCAGAAAATGTACCATATCCTGAACAAAAATTAATTGATATGGATTTGACAAAAAATCAAGTCATGATTACGTTATTAGATCGTTACATCAGACACGGACTTCGTCGATCGAAAAATGAAAAGGACCATGAGTTAGCAGAAGTAGCTATCCAAAGGCTGAGGATGTTAGGGCATCAAATTACTGAGACTGGAATGAGGCCATGTGCGTCACCAGTTGGGCGTGTAATGGCTTATGCATCAGCAAAATATGAAGCTTTGAGAGATATTTTAACTGCGGAAATGCAAGCATTGGGACCAGATATTAGAGCAGTAATTGTTACCGACTTTGAGAAGACATCTGCTACTGCTCTAGTTGAAGGAGTTCTAGATAAGAATGCGGGTGGAGCTATTGCAGCATTCCGTTCAGTTTTAGTTGATGAAGCAACTGATCGACTTAATCCCGTTCTAATGACGGGTTCAACCGTATTAGTTGATGATGATTTGTGTGAAATAATATTACCTAGATTTAGACAATGGATTAAAGAAAAAGGATTAGAGATTAAAATTGAGCATACTAAAAATGACGGTTATAATGAAATTAGAGGAAGGGGGAATCAATGGAAGCCAAGATACTATACTGAGATGATCACTGAATTATTTCAAGAAGGTGTTACAAAATGTTTAGTGGGTACTAGAGGTCTACTTGGAGAAGGTTGGGATGCAAGTAGAATTAATGTTCTAATTGATTTGACTACAGTAACAACTAGTATGAGTATTAATCAATTAAGAGGACGCTCATTTAGACTTGATAAAAAGAATCCGGAAAAGGTTGCTAATAATTGGGATATTGTATGCTTAGCAGAAGAATTCAGTAAAGGTTTTGATGATTATTACCGTTTCAAAAGAAAGCATTCGAGGCTATATGGGGTTTGTGACGATAGTGCAATTGAGAAGGGAGTTGGCCATGTACATGCTGCATTTACTGAAGCTCGTCCAGAGGGTATCTCAGAAACTTTAGATGTATTCAATGATGAAATGATACGTAGAGCAAGGAATAGAGAAAGAACCAGAGAATTATGGAAAATTGGTGAACCTTTTAATGCGAAGCCAAAAGAAGCAATTGAAATGAAAATGAAGGATGGATTTTCAGGTGGATGGCCTATATTGAGTGTTTCATTTCAGAGACCAGAATGGAATGATGAATCATTAGTACTCGCAATAGCAACTGCTGTTTCTGGTGCATTAAGAGAGACTGGTGATTTGAAAACAAGTTCTACAATTGCATCAGGAGATAGAGGCGGAGGATGGATGAGGGCATATCTTGAAGATGCATCTGAAGAAGATTCAAAAATATTTATAGAGGCAATGGAACAAGTACTAGGTCCACTAGATAATCCAAGATATATGATTCCAAGACAGGTCAAGATGATTAGTGACACTTGGGTGAGTAAATTACTTCCTGAGGTCATAGGAAAATATTTCCGAACAAAGAAAAAGAGGTTAGTTATGTTCCATTCAGTGCCTAAGAAACTTGCTCAAAATAAGGAAGATGCTGCAATTTTTCAAAAGCATTGGAATTTTGAAGTTAGTCCAGGAGAAGTAATGTATGGTTACAGTAAAGATGGAAGAGAACAAGTTCGTTGGGCAGTAGAACAAAATCTTTCACCAAGAGGAGATTTCCATAGTAAAAGTGTATTTACTTAGGGTAAGTTTTCACAAGATTTACAATCAATTCCAGTACCTTTGTGTGCATCACAGAATCTTTTTCTACAAGTGAAACATCTAAAATCAAATGCAGTTACATTTTTCGAACAATTTATCTCACCACAAATATCTACACTTTGAGGAATTGGAACTGATGATGA
>DAJO01000030.1:13066-89674 GCA_002498985.1 Euryarchaeota archaeon UBA257 | reverse complement strand
CCATCACCATCATCATCGCCAGACATATGGACATCCAAATCATTGACGATGCCATCTCCATCCATATCTTGATCAGAATAAGAAACATTGGAAGCATTAAAGTTCATTAAATATGGAGATAGTTTAGAATTAGAAGTATTATCAAATATTTGTTCTTGTTTACCCCAGCAAAACAATTGATAATTAGCATTGATTGAACAAGTAGAGCCAGAACCTGATGATACCGCGATAACATTTGAGAGATTTACATATTTAGGAGAATTAGTATTAGTTCCAGTACATCCACTACTTGGAATAACCGATGAACACTCACCATTTCCTAATTGCCCATATGTATTTACTCCCCAACAATTAACTGAATTATTATCTAAGATTATACAAACATGAGAATCTACACCATCAAGTGAAATAGCGGTTCTATTTGTTGGAAGAGTAATTGAAATTGAACCACTTACCAAATTACCATTGGAGGAAGAAATCGTATATGAATCTCCCCAGCAACTAATATTACCGGAAGAGAAAATTGCACATACACTATATCCAGGAGTTGCGATTGAAACAGCTCTTTCACCTACTGAATGATTAACAATTACCGGAGAATTACTATTTGATGTAGTACCATCGGCAAGAATACCATATGAATTATCTCCCCAGCAAGAAACCTCGCCAGTATTTAGTAACGCACAAGAGAAGTCATTACTGCTAGAAATAGAAACTGCTGTTTTATTGGTTCCAAGATTCACTGAGACTGGAGAGTTTCTGTTACTATTTGTACCATCTCCAAGTTGGCCATTGTTATTTCTCCCCCAGCAAGAAACAGAACCGTCATCTAAGATTGCACAATAGTGATTATTTCCTTCTGATAAAGCTGCAGGAATTTTTCCGCCAAAATCAACGTATCCGCTCAATAATTGCTGATTACCCAATCCAAGTTGCCCATAATTATTAATTCCTGAACAGAAAAGACTGAAATTTGACAGCAGAGAACATTGGCCGGAAATAGAAATAACATCACCTTCTGAGAAAATTGGAGAACCATTTTCAAAGGAAACTAATGACCCATTATTCAAAACTAAAGTCGGAGAACCCGCGTTAAGCTCTAATATTGAATTAGTGAATACACTTCCTCTTTCGGAACCTGGAGAGTTCATGGAAATAGAGGTTCTAGCACTGGATGGGAACTCAGTATCATCAACAATTTCTAAATCTTCAGGGAAGTCGATAATTCCTAACAAAGGAACTAATAGAAAGAGGAGGCAAATACTAATCGCAAGACTCTTTTGGGAAGACTGATTGTTTGACATACAAAGCCAGCGCACATCTTGAGAATATGACTATTCCTCTATACTGATATAATAATGTATCAGATTGATAATACTTTTTCTGCTATCGGAGATAGATCAACTTGTGCCATTTCAAAAGCCATTTCGACAGAATCAAAGGGGATTCTTGAACTACGGCTAGCCTTAGCTCTAGAACTAATTAATCTCCATGCCGCTTTCTTTCCAATACCCGGTATCGATTCCAGTTGTTGTTGAGAAACTGTATTTATATCCAAACCGATTTCAACACCTGAAATACTTCTCATTCCATGACCTGTGACTACTATATTAGAACTGGTCTCAAGAGGGATTAGGTAGGGCACTCCGACTAATATTGGATATGCACCTATTTGTCTTCCAAAAGTAATTCCAGATTTTCCATGAATTGAAGATGAACTAAGAACAGGATTATCCACCTGTTCTGGCCTTCTTATCCTATCACCTTGAGACTCCCACCAAATCTGAGATAATTCTGAACCAATAGGGAAGATTTCTTCAAGAAGAGGTTTGTCAATCTCTTCACGTACTTTTTTCTTGAAATTTCTAAAATCGTTCTCAGATATTTTTTGGAATCCTTGCCCTTCAACCTGTCTAATATTTATTCTACGTAACCATAGCCCCTCAGATCTTAAATCTTCTAATAAACTGAGATTCATGTCATAACTCTTTTTCGTTTCTCCATTTAATCCCGCAATGAAATTAAGACCTGGTAGAAGTTTAGGCAAACCTCTTTCGCCCTTTACTCTACCAAAATCATTGATATGCTTTATCGCAATTTTTAGTTGCCCTGGGTCACAATTAAGCCAATTCATTTCATGGACGCGTGGATCTGCAGATTCTAAACCAAATGATAAAACCGCCCCATCACTCAGATTTTCGACTAAACATTTTGTTATTTCGATAGATGGTTCAATATTCTCAGCAATTATCGAGGGATTCCCGTTATCTACATGTAAGATATCTAACCTATCATCTTCCCTTGCTCCATAAAGAACTTTATTGATTGGTTCGGGATTAGGGATTGGATATTCCAATTCTCTAACTCCTTCTGCGCGATATGTGTAGATATCTGTTGCTCCGCCAATTCGTATGTTTTTAACACCAGAATCTAATGCACCAGATATTTCCTTCAGAATATCTTCTTCACTCCTCCATAAAGGCACACCTTTTTTGGGTTCTATACAAAATTTACACCCTCTTTTGAACCTGACACAGCCTTGATATAATTCGATCTCATAAGTTAGTGGACCGGGTCTTCCATCTACAGTAAATAGGTCTGGATGATTTTTAACAGCCTTCGAGATAGAACCATAATGCGCCCAAAGGGTCCATTGATCTTTTGTCCTCTTACCATGCTTCCATTCACCAGTAGAAAGAAAAGAATTCAAAGAAGAGTCAACATCATTTACTGCACAGAAAAGATTTGTACGTAAAGGAGTCCAACCTGAGTACCTCCAATTTTTTATCGCCCAACCTCCGCATAATATTGGTACTTGACCAGGGATGATAGAGATTATTTCATCTAATTCTCTCTGGCTCACTGGCGTCCCACGTACATATTTACCAGGGACTATCGAGCCTGCAAGTACTACAGTGCCTGAAAGATTACTTAATTCACTCCTAATTCTATCCCTATTCGATTTATCTTTCAGAAGTTGTTTATATTTAATTCTCCATTGATCTATTGTTAGATATGTGTATGGGACACCTCTGGACTCTAGAACCCCACAAATATAGCGGATATGGAAACCAAGGTAGTTTGGAACGCCAAAAGCAGCCGGCTCATCCTCATAGCCATCTATTACAAGCCAACCTTCCATATATCATTGGAGGAGTATCTCAGCAATGAATGAAACGGTTATTTTCTACCGTGTCTACGCCTATTGCCAGACCCACCACGTGATTCATTGGACTCTTGTACACTTATTTTTCGGCCATGGAATTCTGCCCCATCTAATTCTTTTACAGCTTTTTGTCCATCTTTGAGACTTGAAAATTTAATGAAGGCAAAACCTCTAGATTTACCTGTCTCACGATCTTTAGCGATATGTACTTCTTTGAGTTCTCCAAAAGTTGAAAATAATTTCCTCAAATCCTCTTCATTTGCATCCCAAGAGATACTTCCAACGAATAATTTGACTCCTGATGATTCTAGCATATTAGATCTTGCTGCTTTCAAAACTTGACGCTCAGTAGACAGTTCTTCTTTTGTAGCAGTGCCATCATTCACCTTGCTCATACAATCACGGCATCTAATTGGCTTACCGGGCGTTGGCTTAAATGGGACTTCAGTAGATTTAGAACACATCGTACAAGTTGTTTTATGCATCTCTCTTCGTTGACCTCTCGAACGATTATTAGAATTGTTACGCCCCATTTGTTTAGCCACTGAGGATGGAATATCGTGTTTCATCCCCCTCCTAAAGTCGGCTAGAGGAGAAAGATATGGGCGGGCTCCGTCATGACCAAGCACCTTCTCTGCCTGTTCGGACCATCTCTCACCTGGTCTGTTGAATGTATCAATATCTGAATTCTCAGGTACTGAATAGCCGATGCCAAAACTACTGGAAAGAACACGATAACCTTGATAATCGCATCTATCACATCTCACATTAAAATCTGGAATTGAATCCGTTTTTTGTAATACTGCTCCACAAGGAGGACAAATAGCATGGATAACGCCCAAACTATGGCCATCTCTAGTTGATGCTTTTAGCATGGGCTCAAATTGAGTTATCTTAGCCCTTACAATGTCTCTTGAACGCATCGCATCTCCTGCGGATGGAATATATCTATCAACAAAATCAGTCACATATATGTCGGCAAACAATTTCAGAGCCGGGATATCTCTTTCTCCACCTTCTTTTCCTTCGATGTGCAATATTCTAATCTCGGCAGTTTTTGCATTAAGGCGATTTACCTGTCCGATTACTATGTCACCTATTTTTGGTAGATTAGCGGTAGAACCAGGAATTTCGACTGAAATAACGTCCTTTTCTAAAATTAATTTCCCAGAGAGCAAAGCCAAAGCACCGTTTTCTGTGGAAACAATTCCTTCTCCAAGAGACATATTATCATCAGTAAAAACATGTGTCCCGGGCGTAACAAAGTCACCTGCTGAAGCACTCATTGCTTACGCGACTAATGATTCACCTATGAAGAACACGGGTCAAAATATAAAAAATCAGTTTGGTGAAAAACGCCAAAATGACACCTTAGTAGACTCTTTTTCTTTCCGATGGTGAGAAAAATTGGCTGGTAAAATAAAATCATATTCGTCAGATTTTTCAACAGACCAATTTCTTGATTCGAAGAAGGGTCGTAAATGAGTTGCATGGGAACTATGCATTAAGTGAGAAACTGTTCCATTTTTTATGATTAAATCCAAAAATGGGCGATCTGCTTTTTCTTTTTGTCTACCCCAAGGAGGATTGCAGATAATCAAATCAACTTTAGGGAAGTTGGTATTAGTATCCAAAAACTCATTAATTATTATTCCGGATTCATTAAAATTATTTAAAACTAAATTTTCATGCAATATTTCACAAGCTTTCTTGTCTGCTTCTAGAAATATACATTTTTTTGCACCAAGTTTCAATGCACCAATCCCTAAGACACCGTTTCCAGCACCCAAGTCACCAATAATTGAATCAGGAGATAAGTCCCCAAATGAGACTATTGATGATATGAATTGTGATGCAATGTTTCCATCGGTAGAGTACTGTTCTAAATCAACATCCTCACAGGGATGTGGTTCTAATTTTGAAAGAGAAATGGCTAGATGACGTAATCTCATTTAATTACCCGAGAAGATTGTGCATATCAATTACTTCTATTAAAACTAGTATTGGTTAGATAATTATCTTGAATTATTTCTTCAGCAAGTAGTAGTTCAGCGAGGAGAACCCCATACCCTGCAGCCCCACGAATAGTATTATCGGACAATAACTTGAATTTTAATTTCTCACCCGTGACTTCAATTTCACCTACATAAACTGACATTCCAGCGCTAAGATTTTTATCCGGCAGATTAGCGATTGAGTCACCCCATCTATGTTTAATTAGATCTAATTTTCCGTCTACAAAGTTGATAATCTTTGATGAGGACGGGAGTCGGGAATCAAAAGTATCGGATGAGAAATTCTGCCATGCTTCTATTATCTCATGGGCACTGATATTATTTGAAAAAAATATCTCTAATGTGGCTAAATGTCCGAAATCATGACTAGATCTAGAACACCAAACTTTCACATCCAAATTTGCTTCTTGGAAAATACCTTCATTTTTTTTACCTAATATTCTATTTAATTCAGAAATAATACTTTCGGATTCACCAGGAATCGAAGAATCAATAGTTAGACCACTTCGACCTCTTTCTAACATCTTCCTACCTCCACCAGATAACGATTGTTCTGTAACTATATTAACTGAAGAAAAATCATATTCTACCATTAAAGGATACAAGGTCAAAGCAATAGGGACAACCATACAATTACTACAAGAAATTAATGAACCTGTACCAAAACTTTGAGATTCTAATATTTTTAAATGATCAGAATTAATATCTGGAATTACCAGAGGAACATCTCTTTTCAATCTATGAATTAATGCGTGACTAATTACGCAAAACCCTCTTTCAGCTAGAGGCTGCTCTACTTCATTAGCAATGGAGTCGGGTAATGCAGAAAATATTACTGAGACGTTTTTTTCTTTTAATTCACTCACAAGTGCGTCAAAATTATTTAATCCCAAAACAGTAATATTTGGCAATTGAGGCCTTGGTTCATCAAGGTTCCAAGGTAAATCTTGAATATTCATGCCTACTGTAGAACTTGAACCTATTATAGATACTGGATTAAACCAATCATGGTTTACTAATCTTTGAAGATATCTCTGAGCAACTAAACCTCTTGAGCCAAGAACTGCACAATTCACAGGTCGCATGGTGATCACGTAATACGATGAAGAACATCTGCCTAATAAGAACTGTTTACAGATTAGTAACAAAGGAAAAATCTACAAGTTCAAATACTGTCAATTTTAACCAAGTATTATGAATACGATGGGAATTGTCTATGTTGCTATTGGCTTGACTCTTGGTGCGGTAATAGGTTGGCTACTTGCTAGGCAGAAATTAAGTGGTGAAGTAATTAGAAAAGAAGAGAGGATAAAGGCAAAAGAAGAGGCAATCGCAACCTCAGAACTTAGAGTAAAGGCAGAAATACAAAATCTAGTAACCGATTTAGGGAGAAAAAATTCTGAAGAATTTCTTAAACTGGCTGAGGAGAGGCTTGGAAAGGTACAGATTTCAGCAGAAAAAGACCATATTGCTAGGCAGAAAGAAATTGATTCATTATTCGGTCCAATGGTAAAGTCTCTTAATGATTTAGAGAAATTTTCCAAAGATCTAGAGAAGGAAAGGATAGATGCTTATGCTGGGATAAAGCGACAAATTACAGACCTGGGAATACGTACAGAAAGTTTAGGGAAAGAAGCTTCAAATCTTTCAACAGCACTTCGAAAAAGTTCCTCAGTTAGAGGAGATTGGGGTGAAATCGCCCTTAGGAATTTACTTGAGATGGCAGGTATGACTAAACATACTGATTTCCTAGAACAAAAGGGTGCATCAGGGCTTATTCCTGATGTCGTAGTTCGCCTTCCAGGTGATGGATCTATTCCAATTGATGCAAAAACAAGTGGTAAACATTATCTTGAAGCATTAGAAATTGAAAACCTAGATGCAAGACAAGAAAAATTAATTCAACATGCAAAATCAATGCGAGAAACAATGAATAAATTGGCAGAAAAGGGATATTTGACAAAGGTTTCAGGAAGGGCTGATTTCGTAGTAATGTTTGTACCATCTGAAGCATTAGTTTCTGCCGCCTTTGAAGTAGACCCTACATTACACTCTGATGCAATGAATAGAGGGGTCATAATTACATCTCCTGCTTCTCTAATCGCATTACTAAGAACTGCTGCATTATATTGGCAACAAGTTAGATTTGCCGAAGAAGCAAAAGAAGTGGTTGAAGTTGCACAATTATTTTACAAAAGAATGGCAACTTGGAGTGAACATTTTGCCGAAGTAGGTAATAAGTTGGGTCAAGCATCTAAATTCTATAATAAAGCGGTTGGGTCATGGGAAACTAATGTACTACCTCAGGGCCGTAAACTAGAGAAACTAGATATTGCTACAAACTTACCTAAAAATTTAGTTGAACAAAAATCTATTACTGAGGCAGTAAGGACGCCGACTGTTATGAATGAAGAGAGTCAGGAAAAGGAATGAAAACCCTGACCCTAATCCGAGTGCATGATTAAGTGGCAAACCGGCAGATACCATCCAGTAGTTGATCTACCAAATGAGTACGAGGTCAGAGATTTCACTGGAGGAAACTACACTCCATCAAGATTTGAATATGACATAGGGAGATATGATGAATTAAGACCTGGGATGTATTCTACTGATCTATTTTCAGATGGTAGATTCCTACATATTGGCATAGATATTGGGGCTCCAGTGGGTACACCTTGTATGGCATTTGACCAAGGAGAGATTTCGCATTTCGGATATAACCCTGCAGACGGAGACTATGGATATGTTGTCATCACAAAACACTTGGTTGATAATAAGCCAATTTGGGCTTTATATGGGCATCTAAGTGCTGAATCAATCAAAGGGAAAAAAATAGGTCAGAAGATTTCACGTGGAGAAGTAATTTGTTGGATGGGAGATAAACATGAAAATGGGGGTTGGGAATCACATTTGCATTTTCAACTATCAATTAATGAACCTGAGACTCACGATATGCCGGGAGTTGTAGATCCAAAAAAGAGAGATGAGGCTTTGGAAAATTATCCGGACCCAAGATTAGTTCTTGGACCAATCTATTAGATTTTAGAAAGATGAGATTTAAGATTCACGATAGAGCTCATCTCAGAAGGATCAACTCCTTGCAGTAATGCTAAAGCAACACTTATCCAATCAGAAATATGTGAAGCATAGAGTAACCTTTCAAGAAGACTTTCCCCCTCACAGTCAATTATCCAAGAACTATCATTATCAATATTTTCTAACATCCAATTCATTCTTGAATGAACTCTAGAATGGATATTTTCGCATGAAAAATAAATTATAGAATGCTCATTTTCATTAGCCGAAGACCATGCTACTATCTCATTATGGTTCATTTCAGGCAACTCTGAAGGGCGTGCAAAAACATTTGAATTTTCATTTAACTGATTTGCAAAACGGCGCGCCGCAGGAATCAAAATAGTAGGTGCGATAATCCCTATTTGTCTATTTAGCATTGATTTGGCTACTGAAACAACTAATCCATTTCCACCACTTATATCGAAGTCAGTGGAAGATGAACGTAGACGTTCGATCATTTTCAAAATCTCTTTATCATCTGGCTTCTCAATTATTCCTAAAGCCCAGCACACAGATAATTGTCTTCCAAACAAATGTCCAAATGCGGACCTAGGCATTTGACCACCTGGAACAGAAAGGAATAGTGATTCTTCATTTTCAGAAATTAACTTCTCAAGTTTTCCACCTGATGAAATCCCAATTACAGTCCCTCCTGATTGTAAAGCCTCTTCGATACCATCAATTGTTTCTTCTGTATTGCCAGAATAAGACGTCGCTAAAACCAACCAATCTGGGCCCCACCAAGATGGGAGGCCATAATCCCTCCATATTACAAAGGGAATTCCTCCCGAATAGTCAGCTAAAGTTGAAAGAAACATTCCTCCAGCACCAGAACCACCCATTCCTAAACAGAGAACTCCGGACCAGTCTTTATCTTCATCAATCTTTATCTCATTAGAGATTGCCAATTCAAAATCATCAATGAATTTACGAGTATATCCTACCATATCCTGCGAATCTAATTCTTTAACAAGTTCTTCAATATCTTTCATATTCATATATCCACCTCGTTAACAAACCCGGGTAATGCTACCCATATATCTTCTATGAACCCAATGCGTAGTTTTGTTAAATTCTTATCATCGTCATAGGGTAAAGCAACGGTCGCCATAGTGTAATCGTGAGGAGTCATTACTTCCGCAGCAGAACTATCTCGATTCAAAATATCAACAATAAATTGTTCTGAGCGAGAACAAATTATTCTAGCCTTTTCCATATCTCTCCACGAAGCTCCTGTGCGATGAAAAAATTTCAATCGGCGGATTATTGGACCATCTTTTTGCCAGGAATCAATCATCCATAAATCGTTATTTAATTTCACTACATCTCCAACATCATAAGCAGGTTTCCTGTAGCTCACAGTGAGTCTTGTAATCTCAATACCATCCCTCATTCCAACAACTGTAGATGTCTCCTTTACGGTACCACCAAATTTCTTTGTCAAAATACGAGCCCAGTTTCTCGCCATGGATTTAGATCCAAGTTGTAAATCCCAACCTCCTGTTACAATGCCTTCTTTAGTAATGAAAAACATTGGATCCGCTTCCATTCCATCTAACATTTCGTCTAAAGTACTTCTTAATTCTTTTAGTTCTTTCTCAGATAATTTTCTTCCTGCAGAACGGAGTTGGACAATGGCCTCAAAATACGCACCATCTTTTCTTGTACAAGGAGTGCAAATTGCATTGCTAGTTTGCAATAAAACTTCAAAACTATCTTCAAAAAAGAAATTATCTATCATTCCAGACACATCAAGATGAATTCTATTGGTTCTATCATCAATAATCTGTAAAGCAAATCCAACATTCACATCTTCCGCTCTTTCATCTAGTTCTAAATTATCACGAATCCTCAAATCTGCCAACGATTCTTGATTCATCTTTGACCAACGGCCTCTAATTTCATATGACTCACATTTAGGACATCGAAATTGCTGAATAGTCTTTGGGACTTTGGATAATGTTACACGCTTGCGAAAACATGATTCACATAGACGATTAGAAGAAAGTTTGGAAGAATCTCCACAAACAATACAAAATGCATCTTTGGACATATTACTCATGCCTGCGAAAGCGTAGTGCATTAGAATGATTCGTGAGTCAAAAACTAAATTTTCGAGTCATTATCACCTAATGACAGTTTACACTCCCTAATTCTTATTCTGAGATGGTCCAATCTCCTACCCATATGAACAATATAATAACTCAATAAAAAACCTAAGATTGAGTAAGTAACTAAATATGAAATAAAACCGTTCAATGGACCACCTCATCGTCTATTTTTTCAAGCAATCTTCTTAACTCATATTCCATATTGTATGAGATATAAGTTAGAAGAGAAAGCCCCGCCATTAATATCCAGAAAGATATCACGCCCAAAATTAGGACTTGGAGCATTTTAGGATCTAAACCTGTTTCGCTAGATTCTGCGATTACAACAGAGGGGTGTCTTTTCTGGTAAACGGTAGTTGCTACAGCAGTAATTGGCACTAATGCAAAGCCGAATAATCCTACTGTAGAAAGAGTGTCTCTGGTTTCGATTCCATCTGGTTGTGCTTTTCGTGATAGAACGATGAATAATGCTACAGCAGTTAGTAAACCAAATGTATTCAATCTAAGATCACCCCAATCCCATGGCACACCCCATTCAGCAGAACCCCAAATTGGACCTGAAATAACAACCCCTAAACCAAACAGAAGGCCTAAATCAGAGCCTGTACAAAATAAATTCCAGCCCCATTCTTTCCTCTTTAAAAACCAAGATATTGCCCCAATAAATAATAGACAAAAGGAAAGGAAAGAGGTCCAAGCAAAAGGAACATGCCAAAATAATATTCGATAGGCTTCTGGAGATCTAAATGGCGGAGATTGTACTAAGGGCGCATATGTGTAACCCATAATTGCAGTTAGTAAAACGCCTGCTCCACCTATGCATGTCAAACCCCAACCATAATATTTCATTGAAGGCACAAACTTGGGAGAGGTCACTATATGATGAATGCTCGTTTTTATGCTTCCGGAAGATAAACAGAAACCATCCACACCAATAAACTAATTATACCCGCCAGAAACATCATAAAAATTGGTTCTTCTAATGAAAATCCCCAACTCATACCATTGAGAAAAATCATTTCTAGAGAATCCACCAGCTCAATAAATGGCCAAACTAGAACTAACAAGAGAAGAGCCACAACAGAGGCTCCTGATCTTCTCAAATCTGAAACCAACAAATGCAGTGATGAGGCTGCAATTGCAACAAAATACATTACTAAGCAAGGTAACCATAACCAATAGACTACAGAATCATTAGGAATGAATAAATTATCGGAAAGAATAAACCATGAAACATAAATTAATGGTATTGGAAGTAAAATCGAGGAACCAATAATAGATGATGAAAGACGGAATTTGGGCCCTATTACTGCTGACCACCATCGACCACAATTTTCTTCTGCATATCTGCTAATCAAAGCAGGAGGGATTACTACAGAGATAAAGGAGGGAAGTAATATTAAGGCGGATAGAAAGTCAGTTCCTACGAGGGATATTTCTTCCTGGGATACCAAAGCATGGGACAGCAATAGTGCAAGAATTGCAGGGATTAGACGATTGATTGTATCGATTGGATTTCTTTTTTCCATCCTGTAAGCCCAATTGAATAGACTGGAGACTTTTTTTATTGGAACATTATTTGTAGAATTAGGGATTATGAAATCTGAATCTGGTTGCGATTGGGAACTAAGATTAATTTCTTTATTATCAGTAAATGTGAGTGTTCTATTTGCTATTGAAATTAAGTCAGAATCATGTGTTGCTATAACTATGCCATGACCTCTTAAAATTAGAGCCTTCAGCCAATTAATCAATAGCAATTTGGCAGATTTATCTAGTCCTTCTGAAGGTTCGTCTAGTAGTACGACTCGAGATTTTTTAGATAGCAAAGCAGGTGCAAGTCCTGAAAGTACCGAGAGTCGTCTAGCTAATCCTCCAGACAATTGAGAAACTCTATCTGAAATTCTATGTTTAAGACCCCAACAATCAAGTAATTCTAGGACTTTGATATCATCGAATTCGCAACCAGAAACTGTCAATACTGTTTTTATTCTTTCTTCAACCGTTTCCTCGCCTGATATTCCGTTCTTTTGTAGAGTTAAACCCATTGGAGGTAAAGAATTTCTTCTACCATCTGAATCTCTTACTAATTTCATTTCCGATAAGTCGTCTTTCCAATAGACTGATCCAGAAGAAATTGTATGCATACCTGCAATAGATTCGAGTAATGTGGTCTTACCGCAACCATTTGGACCCACTAAAGTAACCACCTCTCCTTCCAATAATTCAAAATCAAAATCTGATATTACAAGGCGGCTACCTCTATGAATTTGAAGACCCGAAATCCGTATTAGGGTCTGAACTTCCATACACTTCCGAGGGTGGTTCATCGTTTGAGTCGTTCGACAAAGTATCGAAGGCGCTATTGCTACAATACGGCCGGATACAGTTCGTGATTACCTCTGCGGAGTATGATTTATACTGGTCACAATTAGAAAATAGTGATTTCATACTTCTTTCAATATATGTTATAGTTTCAATAATTCCTTTTGTTAATTCATTAAGAGAAAAAACAAGTGTAGCATTGGCTATGGTTCTCTCACTGCTTCTAGTAATGTTTGTTAGATTCACCTTTACTATCTTGGAACTAGATTTCAATGAGATACATTTTCTCTCTTTATACCCTGTTTTGGCAGATGACCCCACACAAATTCATCGTTTTATAACATCTGCTTGGTTACATGCAGATTGGCTTCACGTACTATCGAACATTCTTGTCATTGGACTTGTTGGTGTACCCTTGGAACAAAGGTTAGGCAGTAAAAGATGGCTGCTTGTTTACGCCCTAGGATTCTTAGGAGGGAATGTAGCCTGGGTTGCTACACATCCAGATTCAATAAATCCTGCTATAGGTGCTAGCGGTGCTGCTTTTGGATTATTGGGAGCTTACATGGCATGTTGGCCAAATGATGAAATAGAATTCCCACTATTATTCTTAATTAGAGCGTGGCCAGTATGGATAATTGTATTTGTGAGATTAGGATTAGAAATTTATCAAATTTATGTAATACAAGAGGGAACCTCGGGGGACACCAATATTGCCCATATGGCTCATATAGGGGGATTTTTTATGGCATTTTTATTGGCGAGAGTTATAGCGAGAGGAGGGCCAAGTCCACTTAATTCAGAAAGCACTCAAAACAATGCTGCAAACATCGGTGAAGCAAAGAGAATTATTGCAAAAAGAAATCTAGGAGTCTTAAATGAAGATCCTTGGGAGATTGAAGGAAAGCCTCTTCAAGGAAATGCAAAAAGAATTTTGAAGAATCTTAAAGAGCAGGGAGATGAATTAGAAACAAGACAGGCATGGCTTGAAGAGCTAGCAGAGAATACAATTTGTCCAATATGTGATGGGGAAGTGAAGTTATTCGAGAAAGATGAAAATTACAGTCTGATTTGTTCCTTGAATAAAGAACATCTTTTTTGGCCATAATTCGGAAAAAAATGAATTAATTATCAGTTCAAATTATACCACTACCTATGCTGGCTCTCTAAGAGAGCCATGGCAGGAGCATCGAAAACAGTTGGACCTATGTTAGTTGTAATGTTGATGTTGGTACTAGATTTATCAGTGGGAGTTTCTGCAATTGTACCATCAGAAGATGACTCTAATCAACACCTTAACGAAGAAAATGAAGATTTGTTACAGGCGCTAGATGATGAAATACCACTACTAATTTGTGGTGAAGAGGCATGTCCAGAAAAATTTCTTGGAATAGGGTTCCCTCCATGGGATGCAAGTCCTGCAGTTGAGGAACCGTACTGGTGGATGAACTTCAACACAGATAAAGATTCCAATGGAATGGAAGATAGTCTACAATATATGATTGCGGGGCAAAAAGAATCTCATTCTGCGACAGCAATTCTAGGAGATGATGGACGTATGACTACTGCGATAATTGTAGGGTTCTCATGGCACCCCGGAGAGACCGATCTACAAAAATTGAAAGAAATTTTAACTAGACATGGATGGGAAGAAGAAGGTTCTTGGTTTTTCCCTGTAGATTATATTGATTCAATAGTCATAGATCATGTCCCAGTCAGTTCATTGATAGAAATTTGGCAGCAAGAGGGAGTAGTTATGATAGAAGAACAAGATAAGATTGTTTCATATCTGAGCGTAGCTACAAGAGGATCTAAGGTTCAAACATCTGATGTTTATGATGAGACCTTGAGAGATTTTGGATATGATGGTTCGGGAGTTGTTATCGCAGTATTGGACTCAGGAGTAGATAATGAGCATTTTTCTTTAGATGATTTCTCAGATAACAATAATGATAATGAAAAACAACCCGATGATCTCTCGGATCCCAAATGGTTAGCGGGTTGTGATGCAACATCTTGGAACTCTCAAGAATGTAACGATGGTGAGTTTGATCCAGATGATGGACATGGTCATGGAACACATGTTGCAGGTATTGCTTTAGGAACTGGAGATTCAAGAAGGGTTAACCAAGGCTATGCACCTGGATCCTACCTTGTTGATGTGAAAGTAATGACAGATTCTGGAGGAAGTGCAGGTGGAGATGAGGGGCCTATTATCAAAGGATTACAATGGGTCTTACAAAATGTAAATACTGATTGGGGAAATAATGATTCAAGTGAAGGTATCGACGTAATGACGATGTCATTCGGTAGTGGAAGTTCACCAGTTGGTGAAAATGATCAAGGAGACGACGGGAATAATTCTGCAGCCAGGCTTGTTAATAATTGTGCAGAAGCAGGAATTGTACCTATTGCTGCAATAGGGAATGATGGTAGCAATAGAGTAACTTCAGTAGGTGCAGCAGATTCTTCCATTACTGTTGGAGCAATAGATGACAAAAATACAATCCAAAGAAATGACGATGACATAGCAGATTATTCAAACTCGGGACCTAGGGTCGATGATAATGATGAAAATAAATGGGATGAATTGAAACCTGACGTAGTAGCTCCAGGCTCAGGTATTACATCAGCGCAACATGCTACGTCAAGTTCTACAATTCCAGGGCAAGACTCTACTTCTCTAGCCGATGATGGTTATGTCTCTATGGATGGCACCAGTATGTCGACACCTGCCGTAGCAGGATTAGTTGCAATCATTTTACAAATAGATGATGAATTAGAACCTCAAGAAGTTAAGGATTTATTGAGAAATAATTCGGAGGTTAGAGGGCCTGCCTCAATGCCATCAGTTTCAGACATATGGAATGAGGATTATGGATTTGGAATTATTGATGGAAATCTAATCCTTCAGGCTATGTTAGGAGATGATACTGGTGGAGGAGGAGATCCCGGTAATGGAACTGGAGGAGGAGACCCTCCAGTTGGTGAAGGAACAGGGAATTGGGCAGTTATTGAAAAACCGAGTGGCTTGTGGTTAATAGAAGGTGAAAGTTATAGTGTCAGAGGACATATTAATGATGCTGGGGAAGAGAATGGAACTACTGAAGAAGTTCAAGTTCGGGTCACCTACAAGTATAGACCTACGGGAGGAGGACCTCTTTCAACTGGTGTACTAGTTGATTGGCACCAGGCACTTGGAACAATTAATTGGACCACAAATTTTGATATTCCGAATTTTGAAGAAGATGTCGATGTAGATGCAGAAACTCTCCAAATCGAGGTTAAATCTAGAAATGAGTTTGAACAATGGAGTAATACAACAAAAAATACTCACAATTTAGGGATAATATCTCTTGAAGTAAATTCGCCGAATAATCAGGATATTGTAAGCGGAAATGTTGAAATTAGCGGATTATTGGAAACAGTGAATGGGGCTCAACTACAGTGGAGACTAGGGACTGATGAATGGAAAAATATGACTTACTATTCAGGCTCAGGAGCAGAAGAAATAGAATGGTCTATTCCTTGGGATTCTGAAGATACAGATGATGGAATACAAAGGTTCTCTGTCAGGTTTGTTAGTGGAGTTGGTGTTGCTTCTGAAGAGATTCGTATTACTGTAGAAATTGACAATAAACCCCCATCACCCGACTTGATGTTTAGAACTGGAATCTCAGTTCAAGAATATGGCATACCAGTTAGTGAGACATATGTAAATACATTTTTAGAAGCAAAAGTTCAGATAAGAAATATAGGTGATATTTCAGCAGATGAGTTAACAATTTATCTTTTGGAAGACGGTTACAGGAAAGATGAGATAATCATACAGAGTGTAGAAAGTGGAGACATAATTGAAATTTCACTTTCATGGAATCCATCTACTGTAGGTAATAAACAATTAACTGTTTCTTTAGACCCTCTAGATGATATACAAGAAAATAATGAATCCGATAACGACATATCAATTACGTTCCCAGTTTTGCAAAGACCTCAAGGTATTGATTTAGCATTCAGAGATGGAGCGGTGAAGACAGAGCCTTCTATTCCAAGGCCTCAGGAACAATTCTTGATCACTGGTAGAGTCGATAACTTAGGTTCAACTAATGCAATTTCTGTGGATGCGACACTTTGGCTGAAAAGTGATTTAGGTTGGATGAAAGAAGGAACGACCACTATCTCGCTTGTTGTAGGACAGGGCGCTAGTCAAATTGCATTTGCCTACATTGCTCAAGAAGTAGGGCCTCTAGAGATCAAAATTACAGTTCAGGGAGAAAGTGATTTAGATATGAGTAATAATGAGATCATTTCCACAATTCTTGTGGACCAGTCATCATTGAAAGCTCCTCGTAATTTGGCATTTGATTATGGAGAAGAACCAGTGAAAGTGATAGATCTGAATGGAGAAGGTTTAGTTATAACAAGTAAAGAAGGAGGATTAGCTCTATATCGATTAAATGAGAATCTTGCACTAGTTCCTTGTTCTAATGTTCTTGAAACAAAGTGGTCAGGAGATTTGACATCTTGGAGTACCAGTGATGGATACGCTCATATTTCTTGGACTAGGAGATATATTGACAATCTAGGTTATTTCAAACAAACTATTAGTTACTCAAGAATTGATGCTTCTTGTGAAATGAGCCCTGTTCAAGACTTAATTCAACCTATATCGTTATCAGAGGGGAAATATTTTGGTATCGATATGGATGTAAGAGGCACTGACATAATTATTGGAGGATATCATAGAGATATTTCAACAGGAGGGACTTTCAAGGACCTAACGAGTGTATTCTTACTAAAATCAGATTATCCAACCTCATTCGATGACTGGAAACTCACGCCAAATGTAATTGATGAAATTGAACTTAGTATGTATGATTCCGACCCAGTAGCTGTAGAATTTGGAGAAGAATACACTCACATACTATACCAATCAAATAGAGATGATATTACTGGTGATGAGAGAATCGGATTGTGGTATGCACATGGTTCCAGTGACCAAACTTCTTGGACCTACAGGAAGGCTGTTGGAGATGAAGCAGGTATGCAAAAGATGTCTGTAATAACACATGAAGGAAGTGATTATATCTATTCAGTTTGGAAAGAAGGCTCAGATGCAGAATCGAAATTAGTTTCAAAAGTTACTGATTCAACCATGACAGCTTTAGAAAATCTAAGTGTAGAGATACCATCTAAAGGAATCGAGAATATTCAAATGACTGAAACTCACTTAGGGATACAGATTTTTTATGACTTTGTTGGACCTACTGGCAGTCAGATACAATATGGTCTGATGAATCCAATTCATGAGGAAGAATGGATTGGACTATCAAATAGGATTACAACAGGGAAAAATCACCTTTCATCAGTAGATAGAAGTCCTTTGAGTGACCAATCAATAATTCTAAGTTGGAATGAGATATATGGATGGGAAATAAGATCTTTAATAGATGATAGTGATCCAGATAGAGGCGATTTGAATTTACTTGATGATATGAGAATATATCTAGGACTCGATGAACAAAATTTTGGAATATTGATGGCAGGAATCTCAATAACTGTCCTGCTAATATGTTTATTGTTGCTCTCTACAATGTCGCTAAGTGCAGTAAAATGGTTAGGTAGAAAAAGAACAAGAGTTGCTACCGGGAATATAGTCTTAGAAGAAAATGTAGTCGATATAGTAGAATCGACAGACATAGAAATTAAGTCTTCAGAAATTGAATTGATAGATGAGGAAATTGAGGAAACTAATGCTCGAAAACAAAGAAGAGATAGTCGAAAAAATACTAATGCTTGGAATACACAAATGCAATTACAAGAGAGTAAACAAGAATTAGTAGAACCTCTACAAAAAATACCCTTACCACCTCTAGGAGTGGCAGAAATACCACAAATTAATAGACCAATTTTATGTCCTGAGTGTTCATCAAGATTTGAAGTATCAATGGGACTTAAAATGATTAAATGTCCTATTTGCGATAATAGAATTTCATTGTAGGTGAGATAGTGCGAGTCTTGCTTGCATCCGCTTCGGAGAGGAGATTCGATTGGTTAAATGGCCGTTATGAAAGCATTGAACTAATTTGTATGCCTCTTTTAAGTAAAGAAAAAAATATAGAAAATGAGGTGAATGTCGAACAACAATCGTTAGATATTTGTTTTACAAAAGCTGAATCAGCAGCATTAGAGTGGAGTTTAAGAGATTCAGAGGCAATCAATTCCCCTGACCTAATAATTGTCTCAGATACTTTAGTAGAAGCCCCAGGAGAGGAAATAGCGTTGGGAAAACCCAAAGATAAAATGGAAGCAGCAAGTATGTTACTGAGACTTTCAGGGAAAAGACACAGAGTTTGGTCTTCTACAGCTATATTGACTCGTAATAATAATCAATACCAAAAACTATATTCTAAATGGAGATATAAAATTTGGACCGATTATGCAGTAGTAGAATTTGACGATCTGAGTGAAGGAAATTTGATTTCTTTGGTTGAAAATAATTCATGGGTGGGGAAGGCAGGAGGTTACGATTTTGCCGGAGAGGCCGGTCAATATACAAAAATAATTGAAGGAGACGTAGTAACGGTTCTAGGTTTCTCAAAGCAAGCAATTGACGAGTTTGAAGCGATAATCTAAACGAAAACTACTCCTCCAAATTTCAGTACAAACTCTTTTTGAATCTCATCGAACCATTCTAGCATCGAAACCGTAAATCGAACAGAAACTATTTCTTTATCCATCAATAGATCATCCTGAATTCCCTTCAGCGTCCCTGGAGCAGCACCACACGAAACGCAAGCTCCATCCAAATCTAGAATTAAAGATAACACCCTCTCGCCAATATTATTCGTCTCAATTTCTGCCGAACTTACTAACAGGCCGCCTCCATGACCATCCAAAGCGGCTCTAACTACTCCTAACCTAGACATTAAAGCTGGAATTAAATCGGAATCATTCGATTCAAATAACTTAACTAAAGATAATGTACTTAATCTTTCTAATTCTTCAGGGTTTTGAGACTCAGAGATACGACGCATTGCTTCTTCTTTAATGACATCTTCAATCTGTTTTCTATATGATTCAGATAAGTCTTCCGTGACGGGTAATTTGTTATCCGGGTGGTTGCTCATCAGTTATCGCGAGTATGTTATTTCACTTTAGGGTGACCAATAAGAACTATGTTCTGATGAATATTTTATCAAGCAAATAAGCATTTATTCAAAAGGGGTGGCATACACGAAAGGTTAGGGAGTTAACATGTCTAACGATTCACAACTACTAAAAATCCAAGATTTGTATGCATGTATTGATGATACATCCATCTTAAAGGGTATTAATTTAGAAATAAAACCTGGAGAAATTCATGCAATAATGGGAAGAAATGGAAGTGGTAAAACTACTACTGCAAATATCATAATGGGGCATCCAGACTATGAAGTTGAAAGTGGTACAGTCGAACTGAATGGCGAAAATCTACTAGAAATGGAAACATGGGAAAGAGCTAGGGAAGGAGTATTTTTATCATTCCAATACCCACAATCAGTTCCGGGGCTACAAGTTGGAAACTTCCTAAGAAAATCAGTTGCGGCGATTCTAGGTGAAGAAGCGGCTAAAGGAAAAGAATTTAGAAATAAATTAAAAGAATCTATGAAAGAATTAGATATTCCTTCTTCATTCCTTGGGAGATATGTCAATGATGGATTTAGTGGAGGAGAAAAAAAGAGATTCGAGATATTACAGCTTATGCTAATGAAACCAAAATTAGCAATCCTAGACGAAACTGATTCAGGATTAGATATTGACGGTATCAGAACAGTTGCTAAGGGAATTAATGCCGCTATTAGAGGTACAGAGTCAGGGGCATTGATTATTACTCATTACTCTAGAATTCTTGAACATGTAAAACCTGATAAGATACATGTTCTTATTTCGGGTAAGATTGTAAAAACTGGAGGACCTGAATTGGCATTAGAACTTGAAGAGAGAGGCTATGATTGGTTGGAAGAAGGTTCTGAGGATTAAATGGAGTTATAAATATGTTAGATAATGATGCAAGGGAAGCAGTTGGAGACTACAATGCAGGATGGCATGATCCAGAGAACTCAACAATTCGATTTGATGCAGGTCTATCGGAAAAGGTTGTCAGAGATATTTCTGAACTAAAAAATGAACCTGAATGGATGACTGAAATGAGGGTGAAGGCTTTCAAACACTTTGATGAAAGGCCGATGCCAACTTGGGGGAATATGTCTATGCTCAAGCAAATTGACTTCGATTCCATTTGCTATTACCTAAGGTCATCAAAGGCTACAGAAAATGACTGGGATGACGTCCCGGAAGATATTAGGAATACATTCGATAAATTAGGTATACCAGATGCTGAGCAAAAATGGCTCAGTGGTGTCACCGCTCAATATGAATCTGAGGCAGTTTATCACTCAATCAGAGAAGATTTAGAAAAACAAGGAGTGATATTCTTGGATATGGATAGCGGCTTAAGAGAACATGAAGAATTAGTAAAAGAATGGTTTGGTAGCGTAGTTCCTTATTCTGACAATAAATTTAGTGCACTAAACACTGCAGTTTGGTCAGGTGGGTCATTTATTTATGTGCCAAAGGGAGTCCATGTAGAATTACCCGTTCAAGCATATTTTAGAATTAATGCAAAGAATATGGGTCAATTTGAAAGAACACTAATCATTGCAGACGAAGGTAGTAGTATCCACTATGTTGAAGGATGTACTGCACCAACTTACTCAACAGATTCACTGCATTCTGCAGTAGTAGAACTAATAGCATTACCCGGAGCACACATCAGGTACAGTACTGTTCAGAATTGGAGTGCTAACGTGTACAACCTTGTTACGAAAAGAGGTATCGCTCATGAGAAAGCAAAAATTGAATGGGTAGATGGAAATATAGGTAGTAAACTTACTATGAAGTATCCATCAGTAATTCTCAAAGGAGAAGGATCCCATGCAGAGGTTATTTCAGTAGCTTATTCAGGTGCAGGACAACATCAAGATGCTGGTGCAAAGATACATCACTTGGCAAGTAATACAACAAGTAAAATATTATCTAAATCAATAAGTAAGGATGGAGGAAGAGGTTCATACAGAGGGCAAGTAACTGTATCGCCTAAAGCAGATAATTGTAAATTAAACGTGGTCTGTGATGCTCTAATTCTAGATGAAAATAGCAGGAGTGACACGTACCCAACAATGGAAGTAGCAAATCCTACAGCGCGTTGCGAACATGAAGCCAGTGTTTCAAAAGTTAGTGATAATCAATTATTTTATTTAATGAGTAGAGGACATTCAGAAGAAGAAGCACTAGCACTGATAGTGAATGGATTCTTTGAACCTTTTACCCGAGAACTTCCAATGGAATATGCTGTTGAACTGAATAAGTTGATGGCATTGGAAATGGAAGGAAGTATTGGTTAATCGAGGTGTTCTATCCAAATGAAATCTGAAGAATTATACCTCTCTCTAGATGAGCCTGATAATGCAGATCATCTGTGGAGATATTCTCCTTGGAAGAGAATTCACCCTACTGGGAATATTAGAGAAATACCTAAACAGTATAAACAACCAAAAATAAAATTATCTTATCTTGATGGAAGTGATTTACCAAGTGCATGTAGCATAACCAAAGAAGAAAGTAAAAACAAGAAAAATAGTTTCAGCGATCCGGTTTCAATGAGTTTCATTGAGTCGGTTTCCCATGATTCAAAATTTACTTTCAAAGTGGAGAATAATACAATTCTAGAAAAGCCAATTTTATTGAGAATAGATTCTGAATCATTAAACTCTGCTATAAATTTATCAATTGAAATCGGAAGACATTGTGAATTGGAATTAATCACATTAGTAGAAGGGAAACCAGAGTGGTTTGGGCTTTTGCGTCAAGGTAACATTGGTGAAGGAACGATAGTAAATGATGTCGTTGTTGGTCAAATGAAAAGTGGGACTTTACTAAGAGTTGATGCAATTAATATTGGCAAGGATTCTCAAGTTAAAGCAGGAAATATCAGTTCTGGTTCGGAAAAAACTAAGGCTGATTTAAGATATATGATGGATAAAAGTGGCAGTAACCTTAGAGTTCTTGGATCAATCTTATCAGCAGAAAAGATGCATATTGACCACCATATCGAGATTTACCATGATGCACCAGAGACTTATAGTAGACTAGATTGGCATTCTGCCTGCGGTGGGAATAGTAAGACAATAGGGACTGGTATGTTAAGAGTATCAGATGGCTCTAAAGGTGCTGATGCAGGTCAGTTATTCCATAACCTATTACTTTCAAAGAAAGCAGAAGCAGATAGTATTCCTGAACTAGAAGTTAGTGAGCATGATGTTGTTGGTTGTGGGCATGGAACTGCTAACGGGCCTGTTGATGAAGAACAACTATTCTATCTGGAAGCTAGAGGGTTTAGTCCGGATGATGCAAAAGATGCATTGATTGCGGCTTTTCTAAATACTACTCTCTCGGAAATGGGGAGCGAAACATTACATCAGTGGTTAGCAGAGAACTTGCAAGATGAATTAAAGTCTCTAACAACATAGAAAGAAATTAGAACCTATTTACCGTAGACCTCTTGTGGACTATGACCATTGTAAAGAAATAACTTGTATTTGTGGTTTCTCAGGAGCGGCAATACCAGTTAGACAGCATATGGAATGCCCTAATTGTAGAAGAGTTGTTGAAGCATGCTGTGAGGGAGTTCCGAGTTATTGATGAATTAAAATTTCAAATGATTTATATCCACAAATGAACTGTATCATTGTAGATGCTACCCAATGGACGGGAGGAAAGGACTAGGGAAGAAAGAGTCGGGAGACTTATTGCATCAATTACAGGAGTATACTTGATTCTTTTATTCATAATTCCAGTTTTCTTAGTTACGAACTCGGTACCTGAACTTTCCGGTAGAGCAAATCGAATAGACTATGCTACTGAAGACGGATGGGGGTCTTGGGGAAATCAAAATAATGGTCTGAATGAAGATATTGGACATGACCAAGAAGTATTCGGTTACTTTAGTTGGACTGAACTAAATCCAGTGGCAGCATTTGTATACTCTTTTGGAGACCTAAATTGCCATCAAAAAAGTGAGAGATCTTGGGAAATAAATGGTAATCAATTAGCAGTTTGTGTCAGAGATGTGGGATTATTTCTAGGTTTATTTATGGGAGCATTGTTTTGGAGATCTAAAGGTTTGAATAGATGGACTGTTAGAGACTCTTTTCTATCTGTGTTCAGAGATGAAAATATAAAATCATTTTATGTTGAAGATAGAAGAATGCTTGCTATGATATTGTTTCTTTCAATAGGAGCATTACCAATAGGTTTTGATGGTTTTTATCAACTATTAACAGATTATGAGTCAACTAATCCTATCAGATTGATTACAGGCACCATAGCAGGATTTGTACTATCATGGTGGTTCTGTGCTGCAATTAGTTCAAAAACAGAAGATTTTACAGATTCAAGTCAAGTTAAACTTCCTGCAAATGCTAGGTTGATATTCAAAGACTAATTTTTCCCTTGCCACCATTTTATCAAATCCTTTTCATCAAAAGGGGGTTTGATAGAAGAATTACCAGGACCTAATATTTTTATTCTCTGAATACAACTATTAACTGCTACAGAATATCTTCCTGAATTAATAATTTGACCAATACAAAAACGAATATGAGTACTTGGATTTTTTCCTATCCATGATTTAATTTCTTTCCTTAGAGGCCAAATTGCGAGCGAAAGATATCCAAATGGCAAGACTTGTTCTTTAATCTGGTTTCTAGCCGTATCTCTTCCAATTAACGAGCGATGTTGGTGTAACCAATCTAAATCATCATTTAGATATCTAATTATTTTATGGCAATGACTTTCAGAAACTGCTCTTATAGGTCCCTGAGCATGACGTAGCTCTCCAACATCTGCATTCGCCATTATTGATAATGTCCCAACTATAGAGGATATTGAATGAGAAAGGACACTCTTTGGCACATAGGGGGAAACACACCCCTCATGATTAGATAAAACATCATCATGTTGTTTTTGAGCATTTTTCAGAACTTGCCATGGTTTCTTACCATTAAGCCAATCATCACGAGTATTATTCGGTTCAACGCCAAGTCCAACAAGAGTAGTCTGACCTTTGCTTTTAATCAGTAATTTCCGTATTAGATTTTGCTCTACAATTTCTACTTTAACATTTATTGGATTAGGGTGAGAGTTCAGGAATCTCCTAACCCTCATTCTCAACTTATTTCTGAATTCTTCTTCACTCTCTTCATTTAATACAGGTCCTATGATTGCTCCCATGTCAAATGGAATAGGCATTTCTAATTCCCCGGAAAGTAAACTATGGTATCCTGACCTAATTTCCTTCTGCAAAGAACTAGTCTCAAAATATTCTTCTTTTTCTGAGTGAGCACGAAGAGTCCCTGTCCTAATTCTATTAAGTGCTAAATCAGGATTACAATCTACCCAAACACATAGGTCAGGGACTAAAGCCGCAGAATTCATATGAGATACCTTTTCTAATCCTAAACCACCTACAATTCCTTGATAAACTAGTGAAGAATGAACATTTCTTTCACTAACTACTACTCTTCCTTCCTCCAATCTAGGTAAAATCCAACCATGAGAGTGATCTACCCTATCTGCAGCAAATAAACCTGCTTCACCCTCAGGAGTCATTGTTTTTGTACGCACTGAATTAATAGCAAGACGCCCTAATGGATGATCTCTTCTAGGTTCTCCTGTGACTTCAACAGAAGTAAATGTAAACTCTTTTTCAAGAACTTCAGCTATCACTTTAGTCGCAAGACCTTTTCCACTACCATCTCCCCCTTCAACGCTAATTAGATACATCTAAATCATTGTCCCTCTGAAGAAATATAATCAGTAAACTGATCTCTAGTCAGGTACATTAATCCGAGTCCAATTAGAATAAGTAAAGGCCCTATGAAAATCATTCCTCTACTAAACAAACCAAAGAAAGTTAACCACCAGGACCTATTATATTTATTCCCGTTATATGCTTCCAATCCACCAACAATCCCTGCTAAACCAGTAAGTAAGGTAATTGCTGCAATAAAGAATCCTACGAAAACAGAGTCTGCAAGGTTACTATCTCCTCTCATGTCAATAGGGCCAATGAATCCATCACCTGGTTCTAGAGTAACTACAATTTGTGAATGATCCCCCGGTACTAGTAAAATTTCTACAGTATAATTCCCAGAATGTTGAACATATAAGATAGATGACTGTCTAGGGACATCTACAATTGAAAAACGGCCTCCTGAATCAGTTATATCACTCCCAATTGAGGTTCTATCTTCATTCAACAATTCAACCAAAACTCCTTCAATTGGGTCTCCACCAGTATTATTATCTTC
The DNA here is from genome assembly GCA_002498985.1 of Euryarchaeota archaeon UBA257. GTDB lineage: Archaea > Thermoplasmatota > Poseidoniia > Poseidoniales > Thalassarchaeaceae > MGIIb-O2. The sequence goes on along the minus strand of DAJO01000030.1, from coordinate 63,567 downwards.
TAGAGATGAAATTACTATTCCATTAACCGAATCCGAAGACTGGTCTTCGCCAATCTGACTCATGATATCAGCTGGATCCGCGGCCATAAGTAAAACACCAAGCATCGCACCTAAGGCACTTCCAAGAATAATCAAAATTGCTCCGGCTACTCTAGTGGCAGGGTCAATAGAAAGATCGTGTAACCATAATTCAAATCCTGAATCACTATCTTCATCACTCATCCCTGTAGCCCCTCTGATGTATCTTTAATTATGCGAGGAGGGGGGGGATGTTGAGTTTGTCGCCTAAATATTTTGTAGAATATCATTCCAAAAATAGGCCAAGAAAAGGGGATTAAAAATATTCCAACTACAATAAAAAATAGAACTTTAAATGGAGAAAAACTATCTTCATCACAACAAATTTCTGATTCGGATAATTGGCAAAAATTAGAATCTATTTCTAAATCAACTAGGTAATAGTTCGACCAATTTTTTCCAGTAATCCAAAAAAGTGATGATTCATTATCATAGGCAATACCATTCAACTCTCGTGAATTATTATTTTCATATTGTTTACGGACCTCTGAAAAATCATATTCAGCACACACATTTCCAGTTGAAGGATTGATTGCTAATATTTTATCTTCGAGCCAGATATTTGAGAAAATTAAGCCAGAATCAAAAGGGCATTCAAGTTCATTTAATCTGTTAATTGGAGAATTATTATAATATACAGTTAGGGAGCCTATAATTGATGAAAGATTATTTGGATTAATCTTTGATAATTGATAAGAACCGTCTGAAAGCCATATGTCTCCACTTGGAGTACTGCAAATTCCCCATCCTTCACCATCAATAGAAAAATTTCCAATATTTTCTAATGTTGAAATATTGTAAATAAATCCAATATTCTCTCTCCATGTTAACTGGATTATACTATCATTTGATATCGAAATACCCTCTGCAAAATATGTTTCTGATAAATTAGTAATCGATTCAATTTCTCCTGTCGTGATATTAACAATTCTAATACTTGATTCTCCGTACAACCCAGTACTCTCATACAATTTGCCATCTAAAAAAACAAGTCCTTGCGTAAATGCTGAAGAATCATGAGGAAGAATTTCAATTACTTCGGGAAAGACTTTTTCTACATTATTTGAAATATTTTCTAAGGATGAATTAGATGAGGCAGAGGCTGAAAATAAGGAAAATAGTAGTATGAAAAATATTAACCAAACAGATTTGTGACCTCCCCTCTGCTCTGCCATGTACGAACGATGCTCCATCGATGTTAAAATAGGTCTCAAACGGGCATTAACTAGTAATAAACAGGATGTGCCACTATTGGGACTAAATAATAAGCAAAACAATCTCACTACTCCATTGTTTATTGTAATGGTAATGTTACTTGCAAGTTTATCCCCACTTGCTATGGCAACTCCTACTTCTGATAGCAATTTATCAGAAATTTCTTATGGGAATTTAGATGATTTCGACCCTTCAATTGAGGGGAAAAAATATATGTTTGTAAATGAATCTAAACCTGCATTTTCGGCTACTGGTCACCTAAAAAAGCAGTGGATAGAAGATGGTTATCCAAATCTAGTGCTTCCATTTTCTCAAGCATATTTGAACTCTAAATCATCAACACGTAATTGTACTAATGCATGGAGTCAAGGAGATACTGATACTGTTCCTTCTGCCAATGGAAATGTTGAGGCAACAGTACAAAAAATTTCATCTAATGCTGCAATATTTGTCGAGGACGGACAGATACTATCTGCAACTACTCTAAATGATATTGCTTCGACATTTGAATCAACAATTTTCCCAACCGATACAACTTACTTTGGATCAATGCCTGATGTGGACAATAATTGCCAGGTTGAAATTATGATTTTAGCTATTGATGGAGGTGGAGGGATAGGAGGTTATTTCTCACCAGGAATTTCTTCGCAAAGAGAATCTATATTCATTGACGTTGATGATATGAGTTGGAGAAATACGATAATAGCGCATGAGTTTCAACATTTATTACATAATGCAAGAGACCCGTTTGAGAATTTATGGATTGATGAAGGCGCTGCAGATATGGCCGCTTACCTCTGCTTCGGAGTAACTTCTGCTCTGACTGGACATGCCAATGAATGGGCTCAAAATTCGAATATGAGCGTAAGGTGGTGGAATCAAAGACTAGCAGATTATGGCGCTGGATTCATGTTTTTGATGTATTTAGCAGATAAATTAGGCGGGGGTAATGCAATTCAGAGTTTGGTAGCAGACACTGCTACTGGAGGAGCAGGAATTGAAAATTTAGCTGCAAATCCTCAACCTGGATCTACATCAATTGGCTCCACAATGAGTCAAATTTATGCCAATTTCAGTGCAGCAGTAACACTTGATAGCGCACAGGGAGCTTTTGGTTTTTCAAACTTAGATTTATCCGAAGCCTGTACAGCAGCTTACGTCTGTAAGGTACAGAAAAGTGGATACAATGACCAGTGGGTAAACGATTGGACGAGTAATAGCGATTCAGTAGAGGGATGGGGTATGAGGTCGTATAAATTTTCACAGGGCTCAGGTGCGCCGCTAAATCTGATGGTATCTCCAACACAATTTGGTTTTGAGGGAATAATTATGTCCAAAGAAGCATCTACAGGAACTTGGTCAATGGATAGATTGAGAATCGACCCAGCAAGTGGTGCAGGAACAGGTTTAGTATACGGATTTGGTAATATCAGCGACGAAGTTTGGTTGATTACTTGGTATGAATCAATTGTTGATGATTGCGACTATAATTATGCTAGTTGTGGCATTACTACGGGTTCTTATCCAGAAGCAGCGATTACAGTTCAGGCCGGTTTAATAACTGATCCTGCAGAAGTAGAAATTGCTAGTATAGAAAACTTCGATAGAGATGGAGATAATCTAGATGACAGTAGCAGAATAGACTTAGAAGTCACTTCTAATGCATTCTTTGAGATTCTTGAAGTTGAAGTCAACGCTTATCTAAACAATACCATTCAAGATACATTAATTTTCGATTTGACTGCTGGAAATAGTGTAGCAACTGAAAAAAGTATTTGGTTTACTCCTCCAGAAACGGGAGATTGGACTTATGGAGTTAAAATTACTGACTTCACAGGAGTCACGGTAGATCAAGCGTTTGCATTACCAGTTAACGTTGCCAACATGGAACCAGTAGCATCTGGTTCTCTGACTACAAATGTTACTCAAACTTGGCTCCCTGTAGCCATGTTTGGTTCTGGCTATGACGAGTGGGGGTTCAGTCAAGTTAATGGAAGTTTTAGCCATAATGAGACACCTATAGCATATTATTGGGACTTAGGAGATAATACATCTTCAGGACTGAAAAATCCTGTTCATTCATATCTTGAATCAGGAATATATACAATTGTATTGACTATCAAAGATAAAGGAGGGTATTTTTCTGAACCTCAGTCTTGGACAATCTCTGTTAGCGACACATCGGTACCTATCCCCGTCATTACTGTGGACGGTATAGTTCAAGATTCAGAATTAACTTTAATGACTAATCAAAGAGTTCAGTTTTCTGCACAATCAAGTCAAGATAATGTACCAATTGATGAGATGACTTTTACTTGGAATTGGGGGGATGGACAAATTGAACAAGGTAAAGGGTTAGCTGAATTAGGACATGCATGGGTCGATGGAAGTTCAGATGGAATTATGTATACTTTAACTCTAACAATAGATGATGGGAATCAATTTGTAGATTATTCAATCTATATTAGAGTTCTAAACAGAGTCCCTGAACAAATCTTTGATGATACGTTACAAACGTTTACTCTAACACCTATAGAAATGCCAATAATCTTCGAAGATCAAGATGGATTTATAGTTGAATATCGTTGGACATTTGAAGAAGGAGTAAATATTGAAGGATCGGGGATGACATTAACCTCAGATTTCTCAGTGACTGAGTCACTAGAAAGAAATCCAGTTATTGGATGGAAAGAACCAGGGATGAAAAATATCAGTTTAGAGGTTACTGACGATGATGGTAATACTTCAACCACTACCATTCAAGTACTTGTTGTTAATCAACGACCAGTAGCAGTATTTGCTAGACCTGTTGATGGATTTGTCGATACAGAATATATATTTGAAAGTCTATCGTTTGATCCTGACGGAAATAGCTCTACTCTAGAGATAATATGGAATATTTCTGCATTTGATGAAGACCTATACAATGTTTCAACCGTTTATCACACATTTACTTCGCCCGGATTATACAGTATTAGTTTAACAGTAATTGATGAAAGAGGAATGGAATCTGCAACAAAATCTTATACAATTAGAATAGATAATCCTTTACCGGTTCCTGAAATAAAATTCAGACAACCAAGTATTAATGGTAGCAACTTAGACTACATACCCGCTGATTATTCTCAAATCTCATGGCAGATACCTTTCACTGAAAACGGGGGGGGATTTATTGCTCCAAATATGCCACTACTGTTTGATGGGTCGGAGAGTTATGACTCAGATCCTATCTTCGAAGGAATGATCTCAACAAATCAAGAAGACCCTGAATGGAATGGGATTACTAGATGGATTTGGGATTTCGGAGATTCGTCTCCGGTTAAAGAAGGGTTTGAAGTATGGCACCAATATCAAATTCCAGGCACTTACATAGTGAAATTAACAGTTGTCGATGGTTTTGAAGCTGGAGAAACTAACACTACATCAATAATGATTTATGTTTCTAGAACTCCAGAAATAGTTACAAATGACCCTACAGGATTAGAATATGTCATAGTGGGAGAGATTGTCAATCTTTATGCAGAAGTGATTGATAGAGACCTTGAAGATGGAATAGAAGCATGGTTAGATACAGATATTAATGAAGATTCAAATGGCGATGGTGATTTTGAGAATGACAAAGATAGATATTTATCTAGTGAACCGGAAATAAAATGGGATTTGAATATCGCAATTGATGGAATAGATAATGATGGAAATACTATGAATGACTTTGTTTGGGGAGAACAGGTATGGATGTTACCGGAATATCAACCGTTAGTAATTATTCTTGAAACATGTGACGGAGTAAATGTTTGTTCAAGCAAGCAATTTGAAATTACAGTCCTAAGCATTGAAGAAGACGATGGGCCGTTATCTATATCCGATTTGACTTGGAAAGATTTTGTCCCTGATGCTGGAAGCGCAGGTCTTCTAGCATTAGTAGCCACAGTACTTTTGTTAGGCTGGTTGATAATGAGGCAGAAAGATGAAGAAGAAATGGATGCAAAGAATAGTACTGAGACTTATGATGTTCAGGAAGTTAAAGCAGAAGGAGGGTTGCCCGGGATGGATCAGCATAACCCCCCACCACAGCCGAAATATTTGACAGTCGAAGAACGAAGAAACAAAGAGTCAGGATACATACGACCTATTAGGACTAGAAGGAAATGATTAGTTTGTCTTTCAAAAGGAAATTAAGTGCAGTTTTCCTAAACTCATGTTTTCTTATGCCAATGGTACTGATTACGTTAGTAATTAGTATTACCCCTATAGTTCAAGCAGACAGCGTTTGTGGGGTTCCTGCAAGTAATAGTTGGGATATAGATGAGAGGATAAACTATCATTATCTTAACCCTACATCTGATTGGTTTGACGGATTTGATAGTGACAACCAACCAACTATATACGCCCCAATTTCTCAGGATTTCAGTATGGAATTAAGTGTAAATAATGATTCAGCTACTGCTATTAGTATGGCTTTATCTCCAGGTAAATCATATACTTTCTGTTACACTTATTCAGGAGATGTAGATTCACCTCCAAGTAATGGGGTGAAGGCAGATGTTTACTTAATGAGTGAGGGAAATTATAGGGACTTTTATTATTGGAATTATGAAGACAGAGCTGAAAACTGGTTAGATGAATTTGATTCACTGCCTGTTGAATATAGAGATATGATTACTTGGATGCCTTTTAGAGATGTGCATTCATATGAAAAATCGGAATCAGGTTATTTTTCAGTATCAGTAGATACACAAACATCATCATCTTGGTTTGGAAGTTCGCAATTAATAGAATACTACTTGGTTTTCGATAATTGGGATAACAACAGAAATACAGATCAGGAATCAGCAGGAGGCGCGTTGAATGTTGAATTATTAGTTGATGTTGAAAACAGACTTATCCTGCCTAAATTCACAGCATATATATTGCTAGCTGTACTTCCTTTATCTTGCCTAATTGTCCCATTAATAATTAATAGTAAGTATCATTCATATGGACTTGAAAAAGAACAAGTTGAAGAAATAGAAATTCCAATATTAGAGAATTAATTGTATTCAAGTAGTTTCCAAGCAGTTTTTAAGTCACTGGTATTAATTTTACCTTGTTGAGCAAGATACCATCCATTTTCCATTGTAGTGTAGACCATGCTTTGATTCAACAAAGGTGCATGAATTCTTGTCCAATCACCTCCAGCACCAATACCCATTATTGATAGTTTATCCTTAGAATCTCTGGTTCTCCATGCAATATCAAATAACTTCAAAGCATCTTTCTTACCAGCAGTATTGAAAACAATTTTGATAATATTTCCAGAACCAGAAATTTCATCGATTTCTTCAATGATTTCATTAGTAGAGCCCGGGGATTGATCATAGTGGTTGGAAGATATTATCTTCGTACTATCTCCGGCCATTTTCACTAATTTTTCCCTTTCTTTAGATTCTATATCAGTCTCTAAATCAATCCAACTTACTCCACTCTTTATGGCCTTAGTTAATACTTCAATTCTCTCTTTCTCAGAACCTGGGAAATAACCCCCTTGTCTTTCAGGCCTACAAGTTAAGATAACAGGTAATTCAATACCAGTTCTAAAGGAAATTAATGATGATTCTAAATCTACTGAATCCATTGACTGAGAGATAAATTCAGGTGGGGTATAAACAGATTTACGATTATCATCAGAATCTGATTTTACTTTTTCTGAGACATCAATTTCTTGTTCTACAACCCATAATTTATCTAAACGAACTTCAACAATATCAGCACCGACTGCAGTGGCTCTTGCTGCATCTTTTACCATCTCATCGACTGTACAACCGGTGAGAGAAACACATATCAAGGGCAAACTCATTGAAGGTGCGAGAAATGAGGCCCGTTTAATCGTGCCGAGGGTTTTCTCAGAGAAAATAATCTAGAATGTCTTGTTTTAGCCTTGTTTGGACATATTTCGTGAAAGATATCGAAAGCATTCAATAACCCCCTGACACCCCAATTATACAGTTAAATTGAGGGTTCCTTTAGGGAACCCTCAGAAACTGGACGATGAATAAGATGACAGAAGACTACGGCGCCGAAAGTATCCAAGTATTAGAGGGCCTAGAAGCCGTCAGAAAAAGACCCGGGATGTACTTAGGTGACCCACATGATGGTAGTGCTTTACATCATTGTATTTGGGAAGTTGTAGATAATTCTGTTGACGAACATTTGGCAGGCCACACAGCATTAATTGAAGTTAATTTGCATAAAGATGGGTCCCTCTCTGTGCGCGACTATGGGAGAGGAATTCCAGTTGGAGTACACGAAGAGTATGGGATATCAGCTGCAGAAGTGATTATGACTAAACTTCATGCAGGAGGGAAATTTGATAATAGTTCATACAAAGTTTCAGGAGGACTTCATGGAGTTGGTGTTTCTGCAGTGAACGCAGTTTCAGAATGGATGGAGATGACTATACATAGAGATGGCGTTATTTATCATCAGAGGTATGAAGCAGGAGTCCCTGTTAAGCCAGTAGAAGAAATAGGGAAATGCACAGATACAGGTACCAAAATAAAATTTAAACCTGATTTGACTATTTTCACACATATTACTGATTTTGAATTCGATCAAATAGATACTAGATTAAAGGAAACCTCATTTTTGAATGCAGGATTGGAAATAATCATCACTGACGAAAGAGATGAGGAAAAGAATGTTAGTACACACCACTATGAGGGAGGATTAGCCGAGTTTGTAACACAAATTAATTCAAACCGTGAAGTAATGCACCAAGAAGTAATTCAAATTAATGGAGAAAAGGATACTGAAAAGGGACCAGTGACTATTGAGTTGGCATTACAGTGGTCAGATGCTTTTAGTGAAACTATATTTTGCTACACGAATATTATCCGGAATAAGGACGGAGGCACTCATATGACTGGTTTGAGAGGAGCTCTGACAAAGTCAGTAAATAATCATGCAAAGAAAAGAAAATTGCTGAAAGGAAACTCTCTGTCAGGAGATGACGTAAGAGAAGGACTTTCTGCAATTGTTAGTGTAAAACATCCTGACCCATCGTTCTCTTCACAAACTAAAGATAAATTAGTTAGTAGCGAAGTAACAAGTATTGTTGAAACGGTAGTTTATGAAAAACTGGGTGAATTCTTCGAAGAAAATCCCAGCGTCGGAAAATTAATTGTAGACAAGGCCCTTTTGGCTTCAAAGGCAAGAGAAGCAGCAAGAAAGGCAAGAGATCTAACTCGTAGAAAGGGAGTCTTAGAAGGAGGAGGATTACCTGGCAAATTGGCTGATTGTCAATCAAGAGACCCTTCAGAATGTGAAGTTTATCTCGTTGAAGGAGATTCAGCAGGAGGTTCTGCAAAAACTGGAAGAGACAGAAGAATTCAAGCCATTTTACCCCTAAGAGGGAAAATTCTAAATGTCGAAAGACAACGTAGGAATTTGGTTAAAGTATTCCAAAATAATGAAATTCAAACAATGATTAGAGCACTTGGAGCAGGGGTAGGTAACCCCTCAGAAGAGGAATCTCCTGAGGAAGGAGAATTTGACACTAGTAAATTGAGATATTCAAAAATAATAATAATGACCGATGCTGATATTGATGGCGCTCATATCCGTACTCTAATGTTGACATTTTTATGGCGATTTATGCGTCCTGCAATTTCTGAAGGACATGTGTATATAGCTCAGCCGCCTCTATATCAACTTAGTAAAGGAAGAGTAAGTAAATATGCCTATTCTGATGAAGAGAGAGACGATATTATTGAACAGTTAAGAGGAGACAATCCGAATACAAAAATTGGAGTTCAAAGGTACAAAGGTCTGGGAGAAATGAATCCCGAACAGCTTTGGGAAACCACTATGAATCCTGAAACTAGAACTATGCTAAAAGTAACCGTTCAAGATGCCGAAGAATCAGATAGAATGTTTGAGATACTAATGGGAGAAGATGTCCCTGATAGAAGAGCGTTTATTGAGAAACATGCAAAGGAGGTGACAAATCTTGACATCTGAAGAAGAAAATACTGAAACTAATATCACTAACAATGAGAATATCCTTAATCATCCATTGAATAAAGAGATGAAAACATCGTATATCAATTATGCAATGTCCGTAATAATCGGAAGAGCACTTCCAGATGCCAGAGATGGACTTAAACCAGTACATAGGAGAGTTTTGTATGGAATGTATGAAGGAGGTCATACATCAGAGAAAAAATTCAGTAAATCGGCTAGATCAGTAGGGGAAGTCATGGGTAAATATCACCCTCACGGCGATCAATCTATTTACGACACAATGGTTAGGATGGCTCAAGATTTTTCACTTAGATACCCATTAGTTGATGGGCAAGGGAATTTTGGCTCTATAGATGGAGATCCTCCAGCAGCAATGCGTTATACAGAAAGTAGACTTGATAAAATTTCAAAGCATATGCTAGAGGATATTGAAAAGAAAACAGTTAATTTTGAACCAAACTTTGATGACTCTGAATATGAACCAACTGTTCTCCCATCCAGATTACCAAATTTATTACTAAATGGAAGTGATGGGATAGCTGTAGGAATGGCAACAAGAATTCCCCCTCATAATTTAACTGAAGTATCAGGTGCAATAAAACTTCATGTCAATCAGATTATTGAACAAGGAATCGAAAAAATAGAAATTCCAAATATTTCGATTGATGAGTACATGCAACACGTAAAGGGGCCAGATTTCCCTACTGGTGCAGGGATTCATGGGATTGATGGGATTTACGATATGTATACGACGGGGAAAGGAAGATTTCATGTAAGATCGAGATGTGAAGTTTTAGATGATTCTAAAGGTAAGAGAATAATTATCCATGAGATACCCTATCAGGTAAAGAAAGCAGATATGCTTGTACATATTGCAGAACTAGTAACTAAAGGCACTGTAATTGGTATAAGAGATATCAGAGATGAATCTTCTAAAGAAGGTATTAGGGTGTTAATAGAGGTTAAAAATAATGCAGACCCACATGCAGTACTAAATCAATTATTCAAGTCTAGCCGTTTACAAGAATCCTATTCCGCAAATATGATGGGGATTTTGGATGGAAGACCAGTTTTATTGACACTCCCTGTTATGCTTCATACACATGTTGAACATAGAGAATCTGTGATTGAAAGAAGAGCAAAATTTGATTTAGATAAGGCAGAATCTAGGGCTCATATATTAGAGGGGTTAGTAAAAGCACAAGATAGGATTGACGATATAATTGCAGTTGGAAAAGCAAGTGAAAGTCGCGAGCAGTTTGAACTTATTTTGAAGGGGGAAGAGAGTATAATTAAAGCTATTAAAACGTTTAATTTCACGGCAGCGCAGGCGAAGGCAATTGCTGAAAGAAGATTATATCAACTTAGTAAACTTGATGTTAACAAAGTAAAGAATGAATTCGATGAGTTGCAATTGAAAATCACTGACTTGAGAGAAATAATTGATTCAAGGTTGAGAAGGTTAAACATTTTATTGGAAGAAATGGAAGAAATGGTAGAAAAACATGGAGATGAAAGACGCTCATTCATTGACCCAATGCCTCTGTCTATGGATAGAGAAGATCTAATTGAAGAAAGGGCAATTGCAATAACATTATCAGAAGACAATTACATTAGACATTTACCAGTAGAAAGTTTTAGAGTACAAAATAGAGGAGGTAAAGGACTCAGAGGAGTAACAACAAAAGACGAGGATACACCTCAGCTGATAGTAACGTGTTTTAGTAAAGATAGGCTACTAATTTTTACTGATCAAGGCAGAGTTTATGGATTAAAAGCCTGGGAAACTCCTCAAGGCAGTAGACTTTCTAGAGGTGGACATATCAGAAATCTACTAGGAAGTTTAAGAGATGATGAAAATATTATTTCATTACTTCCTATATCTAAGGACCTATTAGAAGAACCGGATGGAAATTATCTTATTTTCGCCACTAAAAATGGGAGAATAAAACGTAGTAATCTTTCAGAGTATGTGAAAATAAATAAGAATGGAAAATATGCAATTAAGTTTGCTCAAGGAGATAATGATAGCCTGATTTCAGTACGTGCATCAAAGGATACTGATCATGTGGTTCTAGTATCCGCTCAAGGATATGCTTGTAGATTTATGCCTTCTGAGATAAAAACTAGATTAGACCCAAATACTGGTGAAGAAATTACTACCCATACTGTTAGAGTACAAGGTAGAGTTAGTCAAGGGGTAAGCGGAATGAAATTAAGTCGAGATGATAGAGTAATAGGTATGATTGTATCAGATAATTTTGAAAATAATGTATTGACAATTTCTAAGTTCGGCATGGCAAAAAGAACAAGGCTAGGATCTGGCCTAATGATTAATCAATATGACCAAAACGAACAAAAAATCATAGACGAAAATGGGGATGAGATGTATGAAAGAGATGGTTATAGGAAAACAAATAGAGGGACGAAAGGGGTCCGAACTATGTCTTTAAATCAAGATGATGAAATAATTAGTGTTAGACAGATCCCTAATTTATCTGATCAATTATTCATGCTTACAAAGTCAGGTATGATGATTAGATTAGCCGCTAATCAAACCAAAGAAACTGTTGGAAAAGTTGCTAAAGGAACCAGAATCATGGAATTAAGAAATAAAGAAAAAACTGGATATAATGATGAAATCATATTCGTGGCTCGTTTGCCAAGTGAACTTATCGAAGAAAATAGTGATGAGGAATCGTTGAATGAAGAAGAATGAGATAGACCGTTCCGCTTAAGCCATAATCAAAAGTCGGATGGACGTTGCGGCAGTCGCATAGCCTGGCCATTGCGCTGGATTGCTAATCCAGTGGTGTTTCACCTCGGGAGTTCGAATCTCCCCTGCCGCGCCATTAATTGATAGGAGGTTTCTTGTTTACGTCGTTCTCAGCACAGCCATGAATTACCTGACTGTAATGACTTTAGTTCTGATATTATCAGTCACTATCCTATTATTATGGGTATGGTCAAGAATAAGGCATCTAACCCCTTCTAACGATTTATCATGGGTAAATGAAAACAAATTTACTTCTTTTGCAGAAATAAATGGAGACGATGTAATACTAAAAAATGTCAGAGATTTTAATTGGAGAACAACAAAAGATTATGATGAGCGATGGATAGAAAAGAAGTTTAAGATATCTGAATGTACTAAGATATGGTTAGTTCTAGAATATTTTTATCCAACTAGAAGACCTGTTGCACACACTTTACTAAGTTTCGAATTTAAAAATGGAGATAGAATCTCGTGTTCAATAGAAATTAGAAGAGAGCCTAGTGAAAGATTTAGTCCATTAAAAGGGCTATTAAGAGAGTTTGAAATAATGTATGTCTGGGCTACTGAAGAAGATGTAATTGGTGTAAGAAGTAGATGTAGAAAATCTGAAACTCATCTTTTTGAAGCCGTCATTTTAGGGGAAGGAAACCAGTGTAGAATGTTAGAATCATATCTAAAAAGAACCAATGATTTACATAATAAACCTGAGTTTTATAATAGCATATTCAATAATTGCACTACAAATATTGCATCACACGTAAACGACGTATACCCCGGTAGAGTCCCTCGTGCAATTGGTGTGATACTACCTGGCTTAAGTCCTAAATTACTCAGTAGAAAAAATTTAGTGAAATTAAGGGGTGGTAGCATTAAGGAAGAAATGAAAATTAATCAAATAGAAGAGAAAGCAAGGTCTTGGGATGAAATAAGTGACTTTGGAGACACTATTAGAAATGTGGAGCCTTGACAAAAGTATTCAACAACTACCCAACTATCGAAGAGTGTGGAAAGGATTGAACCTATTACTCCAAAAGGAGTTTTTGAGTATAGATTACCGCCGTCCAAGAGTCATATGATTAGAGAATTGATGCTTGCATCCAAATCTATGAAGAATACTGAAATAATTTTCAATGGAACTCCAGGGGAGGATATAATTTCAATGAGTAATTGTTTAGAATTAATGGGTGTAGAAATTATCAAAGAAGAGAGGAAATGGATAGTTAAACCTCCAAAAAATGGCTTAATTGCGCCTAAAGAAGAAATAGATTGTGGCAACTCAGGGACCGTTGCCAAAATAATGAGTGTGATAGCTGCTACTTTTGATTCTGAAATTATTGTGGATGGAGACTCTTCTCTACGCAATAGAAGTAATATTGAATTGGCTAATTTTCTCAGAGAACTAGGGTGTGAAGTTTCAGGGAATGGTTTCCCCTGTAGAATAAAAGGGCCAATGAAAATCCAGAAAAAATTAGACATTGATGTTTCAAGATCGAGTCAGCCAATTACTTCTCTGATACTATCTTCTTCAGATTTTAAAGAGGAAATTGATATTAGTTTATTGGGCGAAAAGGTCAGTAGAGGATATCTAGAATTGACAATAAACTTGGCCAGAAAGTGGGGCTTTGAGGGGAGGTTAGAGAATAACAATATCCGATTATCTAATTGGGATGTGAAGTCACCAGGTACTGTAATAATACCGAGTGAAATTAGTTTATACCCTATGGCTATATTGTTAGAAAAATTACATCAAGATTTACAAATTAAAGTGAAGAAAGATGACCCAGATAATCTATTGTCATCGACTCTTGAAGACTTAGAAAAAACAAACTTCGAGATATTAAATCTTGTAAATGCTAGTGATATTATTACTCCTGCTGCGGCCTTAATGGCTATTTCAAATGGAGGAGAAATAATTGGAGCCGAGCATACTAAGGGTAAAGAATCGGATAGAATAATTAAGACATGTGAATTATTAAATGCTTTTTCTATAAACTGTAAACCAAAAAAAGACGGAATTATATTGTATGGAAAAGAACTCCCTAAGAGGCCTGAAGTGGAGATTAAAACACATATGGATCATAGATTAGCTATGACCGCCGTAATATTAGCAACCTACTGCGGAGCAGAAATTGATAATACAGAAATAATTAAAGTCACACATCCTGAATTTATGGATTTGATAAGTTCACTGAAATAGTTTAACCGTGTCTTCCAAAGTGCTTGTCAAGATGATTTTGAGATAGTTTGAGTATTGTTGGGCGCCCATGTACACATGCCCATGGATTTGGGACCGTCCTCATATCAAGTAATAAACGCCTCATTTCAGCTAAATTAAGTTCTTGATTTGCCTTAACTGAACCACGGCAAGATTTCATGAAAGCAACTTTATCACGTAATTTCTCTACCGTATCAATTCCTCTAGATTCAGGTTGAGAAGAAATATCAATTAGTAAATCATGAATGAAATCAACTAGTCCTGAATCACCAATCAAAACATCTGGAACAGATTCTACGAATATTTTCCCTTTAGATTCAGTAAATCGAATGCCTAAATCAAGTAACCTTTCAGAATTAGAACGTGCAGCAGATAGTTCTCTTGCTCCCAAAGAAATATCTACTGGATTGATTAATTCTTGAGGAGCCCAGTTAACCATGGATGAACGCAATCTTTCATATCTAATTCTTTCATGTAAAGCATGTTGATCAACTATGAATAATTCACCTTCTCCTTCTGCTAAAATATATGAATCTGAAAATTGTGATAAAACGTTCATCTTAGGCAAATCAGGTATTATTGCTGCTTCACTCAGAGGTTCGTCAACGGGAGAGACTGATTTACCAGTTAAGGAAAAACGATGTAATTTACGTTCTTCTGACGATAACGACTGAGAAATGGGATTGGAATCTAATCCAGGTAAAGTTTGCTGCTCGGAATTATTCAAATCTGGATCATTATTAGCAGAGGGGACTCTATCTACTGAAGTTCTAATACTACTAAAATGCGTTTGTATTTTTTCTTTATTGCTCACTTGAGCCCAAGACGGCATGAAATCTTCAGAGTCATCTTCTACTCTATCACTATTTTCATCAATATTTATTCCTTCTAAAATTGTTAAATCTTTGAACTCTGGTTGAGTCGAGATTTTGCTTAATGTATATTTTATACTTCTCTCCAATCTCTCTAGGACCCTCCATGAATGTTGTAATCGGACTTCTCTCTTAGTTGGATGGACATTGACATCTACCTCTTCAGTTGGAAGATTAAGAGAAAAGACACCAACAGGATGCCTACCTACCATCAACCTGGTATGATATCCACGCCTAATAGACTGCAAAAAAGGACCCGAACTTACAGGTCGGCCATTTACCATTACATGAATATCATCAGAGCGAGAACGTGAAATCCCCGGAGGGGAAATCCATCCATTCCAATTTTCTTTACCAGGGGCATCTTTATCGTTTTCTGAAGATTCAAGAGGTATTAATTTAGATGAAGTAGAACCAAATAAGTCGTATAATCTGTCTTCCATACTATCACATGGAGGACAGTCTAATACTACACGATCATCAATTTCAACTATAATTCCAACTTTTGGTTCACTCAGAGCTAACGAAATTGCAATATCAACTATTGCAGCATTTTCAGTAGAAGGCCTTCTTTGAAAGGATAAACGAGCCGGTATTTTTTCAAATAAATTAACCACATCTACCTTCGTACCAGGAGGAATTCCCATTAATTCGATATTCTCTATGGACCCATTGTCGACTGTTATTGAAAAACCTTCTAATCCCCTAACCTTACTAGAAAGGGTCATTTTACTAACCGCAGCTATTGATGCTAATGCTTCACCACGAAATCCTTTGGTCACAATTGTTCTCAAATCCTCTGAGGAAGAAATCTTACTAGTTGCATGTCTTTTTATAGCTAATTTTAGTTCTTTTTTAGGGATTCCATGGCCATCGTCGATTACTGAAATTCTAGAGAACCCACCATTCACAATTTCAATTCTTATCTTTCCACAACCAGAATCAATAGAATTTTCTACTAACTCTTTAACAACTTGAGCGGGTCTTTCGACAACCTCTCCTGCCGCTATTTGATCGATAGTTAATTCGTCAAGTTGTTGAATTGATCTACGAGTTGAATCAGACATTTTTTCACTCCATTAAATCATAATATTGAGATTTCTGAAGAGATTCAATCATCGCGTACAATACTTCTTGGGATTCTCTAGGACTTAGATTATCAGGGTCAATTGATCTTAACCTTTCGGCAATTTCTTTCAGCATGGGGTCGATAATTATCTCTTCTTTTATAGATGGTGAATTAGATTCAATAATTTCTTCATTTGCTATTTCGGAGGGAGTAGAGTTAAGCATCCAGCCATAAATACTTGATTGACCCCCTGGTCTATAATCAGGAGATTTATTGGAACCTGCTTTGGCCCCCTGTGCTTGACTTTCTAGGAAAATTAGTAGATCTCTAGCTCTCTCAACCACTGATATTGGCAGACCTGCTAATGCAGCGACTTGCACACCATATGATTGGTCACAAGAGCCTTCAGAAATTGTGTGTAAAAAGCGAATTTCACCGTTGATATCTGCTACCTGAACATGAATATTCTTCAGATTTTGAAACTCATTTTCTAAGCCAATCAATTGATGATAATGAGTGGCAAATAGAGTTCTTGCACCCAGTCTTTGACAAATATCTTCTGTAACTGACCAAGCAATTGCTAGGCCGTCAAAAGTTGAGGTCCCTCTGCCTATTTCATCAAGAAGAATGAGACTTTTGTCAGTCGCCCGCCTCAGTATATGAGCGACTTCTATCATTTCCATCATGAAGGTTGATCGCCCACGACGTAAATCGTCATGTGCGCCAACTCTTGTGAATACTCTATCAATAATGCCAATTTTTGCTTTTTCAGCGGGTACGAAAGAACCTGACTGAGCTAATATTGAAATTAATGCAGTTTGACGAAGATAAGTTGACTTACCGCCCATATTTGGACCCGTTAATAGCAAAAAACTTCTTTTTTTATCTATTCTAACATCATTTGGTACGAACCTACCATCTGACTCTAAAACGGGGTGTCTTCCAGAGATAATCTCAATCTTATTCCCTTCGACAATTTCTGGTTTACACCAAGAATTTCTTCTTGCATGAGTAGCAAAAGAACATATTACATCAGCAATTGCAATTTTTCTAGCTATGGTTGCTAATTCTGAAGAAAAATTAGACACAAGTTTTCGTAATTCGATAAATAATTCTCTTTCGAGAGCTTTTGCTCTATCATCAGCAGTCAAAATTATTTCTTCCCAAGATGCTAAGTCTTCAGTGGTATACCTCTCTGCATTTGTCATAGTTTGTCGACGACGATAATGTTCGGGTATCTTATTAATATGAGATTTCGTAACCTCAATAAAGAAACCAAATTGCCTATTATGTTTGATTTTTAAATTCGGAATATCTAATTTTTCTCTCTCTTGGGATTCAAAATTCTTCAACCAATCAGTTCCCTCACCTGCTTTATTTCTAAGATCATCTAACTTCTTATCGACTCCAAATCTAAATATCCCTCCGTCTCTAATTGTTGCAGGTGGCTCATCCACTATTTTTTCAGAAATCAAACTATTAATCTCAGATAAGTTATCCAGCCCTACAGAGGATTGGTGTAAAAGTTCAGAATTACCTTCGCTTAGCAGGGTTTGAATTTTTTTCATACGCCCAAGACATTCGGAAATTGCAACCAAATCTCTGGCATTTGCTCTACCATAGGCTAAACGGGTTGAAAGACGTTCTAAATCCCTCATTGATTTAAGTGACTCTCTGAGTGAATCAAGTCTTCTGGGTGCTTTGAATAAACTACTTACTGCGGAATGCCTTAGCCCAATTTCTTCTATATTTGTTAGTGGTCTCATTATCCATTCTCTTAGTAATCTTCTCCCCATCCAAGTTCTTGTTGAATCAATTGATTGTAATAGTGAACCTTGTTTCTCCCCTACTAAAGTACGGCTTAATTCTAAATTTCTCAGAGTAGTTTGATCTAATACTAAATGCCCCTCATCTGCATCAAAATGAAGTTCGCGGAGAGGGACAGTATCAATTAGATGTAAATTTGCTATGTATCTGGCAGCAAGTCCACATGCCTGTAAAGCTAAAGGTTTAGAGTCCAGGTCTATACTTCCAAGGTCTGAAACTTTCAGATGTTCACGAAGTGCTTGTAGCATTTGCTTAGGGTTGGCATCATAGACACTAAGAATCACATTATCTAAATCAGATATTAGGGACAAAACTAATTGCGATGATGCATCTTTCTTTGAGACCACTAATTCGCTCGGTGACCATCTTTGAATCTCGTCTTTGATCCTCTCCCAACGACCTGCTCCAGATTGTTCTTGAATCCAAGAACGACCTGTGGAAGAATCTAAAATTGCCATTCCAATTATATCATCTTTAATTGATATTGACGCTAAAATACTAGAACCATCCTCTCCAATCAAATTCTCTTCGTAAAGTGATCCTGGTGTGTATACTCTAGTAACTACTCTTTCAAGAATCTTAGAACCGGGGCGTAGCTCTTCTTCCTGCTCACACATTGTAACTTTGTAACCAGCACGTAACATTGACTGTAAATACGATTCCACAGAATGCCAAGGAACGCCTGCCATAGGTACGGGATTTTCAGAATTTTTATCGCGACTTGTCAAAGTAATTCCAAGAACTTCGGATGCTACAACTGCATCGTCATGGAACATCTCATAAAAATCTCCCATTCGAAAAAAAAGAACCGTATCAGGGTGCTGAGCCTTTATTTCTGCAAATTGATCTAGCATTGATCTCTTCGCCATACCTAGTAACTCCAATGCTCACACCCGAGCATGGGCTTAACCACAAAGCGGGGGGTGCATAAGCAAATCGCCTGTAATCTCAAGAAAGATATCAAATCTCAACAGTACTAGAGATAAATTAGTAGAAGCATTGCGGCATCACAGAAGAGTGTTTTTTATGAAAGAAACAAGTAACATAAAGACTCATTTTTTAATGCTCCTGGTCGCCATAATTTGGGGTTTATCCTGGGCAATAGGTAGAATCCTTTCATTAGAAATACCCCCTATGACAGGAGCTTGGCTCAGATATATCTTAACTATGTTAATATTTTATCTATGGTTTATGATTCTAAAAGTTAAAGGGGAAAAAATAAGATGGTTACCAAATAATAGAGAGACATATAAGAGTCTGATTATTATAGGATTTACAGGAGTTTTATGCTATCAATTTTTCTTTATGCATGGAATGTATTATACTGCTGCGGGAGACGCTTCACTAATTATTACATTCAATCCGATTTTTACTGTGATTTTAGCTGCTCCATTACTTGGACAACCAATATCAAAGAAGATGTTTATAGGTCTATTTTGTGGATTTATAGGAGTTGGAATTGTTACTGGTTGGAGCCCAAATACACAGATAGATTTTGAAGATAGAATATTAGGAGATTTGTTAATTTTATGTGCTTCATTCTCTTGGGCAGCGACCACTAATATGACAAAAAGATTAATGCAAGGAAGAGACGGTGATAACAATTATACTGCGTTAGAAATTGTAGTTTGGTACTCATTAATTGGAACTATTATGATGACACCGTTTGCAATATACGATATATGGATGGAAGGGTTAATTCTTCCAACAAAAGAAGGATGGTTAGCAATAGTGTACTTGGCTGCCCTTTCAACTGTATTGGCTTATTACTGGTTCACCATTGGAATAGAGAAATTAGGAGCAACTGCAGCCTCATCATATATTTTCTTAGTACCATTATTTGGGATTCTGGGAGGGTGGTGGTTATTGGATGAAAATCTGGGATATACAATAATTATTGGTTTCATAATGATACTAATGGGTGTGAGAATTGTTCAAATTGAGAGCGCGAGATTAAACACTTCTTGATTTCATTATAGTTCAAAGATAATTTATCCTGCTCACTTATCATTAAATACGGTAGGCCAGTCGGCCGAAGTCGAGGTAGTTCAAATGGCACGTAAGCCCGCATCCATGTATCGCCGACTTAAGGGTCAAGCATTTACAAGACGCCAGTACACTGGTGGTGTACCTAATAATCGAATTCTACGTTATTTTATGGGCAATCGAAAGAAGGCTGAAGCAGGAGGCTTTCCTGTAAAAGTTATTCTGATAGCAGATAATTCATGCCAAATTCAAGATAAAGCATTGGAAGCCGCTCGTCAGGTTGCAAATGCGAGAATAAGAGATGCTGCAGGAGAAAATTATGCTCTAAGAATGCATACTTATCCACACCAAATTCTTCGTGAAAACAAGCAAGCAACTGGCGCAGGTGCCGATCGTGTATCTCAAGGTATGAGACAAGCATTTGGTAAAAATGTAGGTACAGCTGCAAGAGTTCAAAGAGGGCAAACCGTGATATCTATAGTAACAACTCCTGAAAACTACATTGTTGCAAGAGATGCATTGCGTAAGGCAAACTGTAAATTCCCAACACCTTGTACTATCAAGGTAACTGAAGGTTCCGACCATTTGAAAGGACTAGTCTGAGTGTGTTGGGCATGATGCCCGAAGATCCACTTTCAGTTTTACACGAATCCTTACGTGGTTCACCAATTATTTGGAAGGGGGAATATCCGTATTTCATTCACCCTATTTCTGATGGTATCCCTAGAATGGATGCTAAAGTTTTACGTGCTACTAGAGATTTAATTATTGAAAGTGTAGATTGGGAAAAAATAGACTTGATTGTGACTGTTGAGGCTATGGGTTTACCACTTTTAGCCGCTGTAGGTGACGCAACTGGTATTCCAACAGTGGTTATTCGTAAACGATCTTATGGTATGGAAGGCGAGGCAAGAGTGGATGTGGCAACGGGATATTCTCAGTCTACGGTTTTTATCAATGACATTAAAGCAGGTGAACGAATTCTGATAGTGGATGATGTCATATCTACTGGTGGGACATTGGAACCACTCTTAGAAACTCTAGAGAATATGGGAGTAATTCTCCAAGATATAGTGATTGCAATTGAGAAAGGAGATGGTCGTGAAAGGTTGAATAAAGAAAGACCTGAATGGCCAATAAGGTCTCTTGCGAGAATTGACATTATTAATGGTAAAGTAGAGATTGTAGATTGATGAGGTGAGAAATTGGATTTGGATAAACATGATTTCGAGCTGGATGATTTAGTCACTAGAATTAAAGAAAATGACCATCGACTTGTTGCATTACAAGTTCCTGAGGGGCTGAAAATGCAAGCATTAGAAATGATGGATGCAATAGAAGATGAGTCCGCGGCGAAAGTAGTCTTAGCTGCAGATCCTTGTTATGGAGCCTGTGACTTAGTACATGATAAAATGAAAATGATGGGGGTTGAATTAGTCGCCCATATGGGCCATTCTCAGATGAATATAGATTCAGGTATGCCCACACATTTCATCCCAGTGACATACGAAGGCGACCCAAAAATAGATCCAGTAATACCAATTCTAATGGAACACAAAGCAATCGCGGAAGAAAGATTGACAAGTTCAGGAGAGGAAATTGACCTTACTGATGAAGAAGCAGTTGAGAGATTTGTCGATGCTGTAGGTAGAGTTGCTCCTCTTACAGGAACAAAATTAGGATTAGTTGGTTCAATACAGCACCTACACTTATTATTTGATTACAAAAAAAGGTTTGAAAGTGCTGGTTTTGAAGTTGAAATACCAGTAGGTGGTGCGAGATTGACATTCCCCGGACAAGTTCTAGGCTGCAATTACTCAGGAGATGACCCCTCAATTGGTCACTACTTATTCTTGGGCTCAGGAGATTTCCATCCAATAGGACTAGTAATGCACACAGGTAAACCGTTGGCATTGCTTGACCCTTATACTGGAGATGCAAGTGAAATGTCTTTCAGTCGAATTGAAAGGCTATTAAGACAGAGGATGGGGCTAATCTTTGCAGTAGATAATGCGAAGAGTTTTGGTATCCTAATTGGTGAAAAACCCGGTCAAATGAGGAGAAATTTAGCGATAAGGATGAAAAATTTACTCAAGAAACACGGTAAAAAAGGATACTTGTTAGCAATGGATCACGTAGGTCCAGATTTGATTGATTTCTATCCAGTAGATGCTTTCGTTAACACTGCTTGCCCAAGAATTGCAATTGATGATGCCGTAAAGTATGCTAAGCCATTAATCACACCATTCGAATTAGAAGTCTCATTAGGCGAAAAGAATTGGGAAAATGGATACCAATTTGATGAAATACCATGAGGAAATCATCATCTAAAATTAACCAGATACATATAGGTTAGGATAGGTCTAAGAACGACCGAATAAAGAACGTGCTGATGCCAGGATACCTCGACCGCATAGGTGCAGGGAAAGTTTTGGTAAATAGAGAGCCTTTTTCTTTTGACTGGACACCTGACAACTTAGTAGGAAGAGATAGAGAACTAACTGAACTAGCCAGTATGTTTACTCATGTAGAGAATCATAATTCAAGTTGTAGAGCAGTAATAACAGGACCTGTTGGCTCAGGTAAGACCGTTCTAACAAGACGTTTTGGACATGATTTGTTAAGTCATTTAGAAGGAAAAAGGAAAGTTGTTCTAGCACATGTAAATTGTAGAAACCACCCCTCAACTTCTCAAGTATTACAACGAATTGCTTCTACATTGGACTCTGGACATCCTGAAAGAGGCCTTAGTTCGGGAGAAATTATACAATCAATTAGAAGAAACCTAATTTCACATAATAGCCACCTTCTATTGGTTCTTGATGAAGTTGATTTGTTAATTAGAAGGGATAATTCTGATTTGATATACAAACTTCTCAGAATTGATGAAGGGCAAGAAAAACAGGGTTCTTTGTCATTGATATTAGTAAGTCAAGATTCTATGCTGCTGAAGTTATTTGAGCCTGCAATAATATCAAGGTTAGGTGCAAGTAATATCCTAAAAATGAATCCTTACGATAAAAAGGGATTGACAGAAATTGCGCGACAGAGAGCAGATATAGCCTGTAGAAATGGTTCAATAAGTGAAGAAGTTCTACAAAAAATAGGAGTTATGGCTGCAGAATCAGGAGATGCTAGATTAGCTATTGAACTACTTGATTCATCCATAAGAAGGGCTGAATCATCAGGGAGAGGTGAAGTTCTAATTGAAGATATTGAACAAAGCTCAGCAAGAGTTGCTGCAATTGAACCAAGTCAAGTAGATGTGCTTTCGAAAGATCAAAAATTGATCATGCTTGGACTTTGTAGAAGATTGAAAAAGGAGTCTGAAATAAACACAGGAGATGCCGAAAAACTTTACAAAATTGTTTGTGAAGAATATGAAACTAAAGCTAGAAGTTATACTACATTTTGGAAGCATCTAAAATTTCTAGAAAATCAGGGCTTAATTGAAACAAGAAACGACAAATCAAATGTTGGAAGAGGTAGGACTCAATATATTACAATGAACAATGTAGCACCTGCAAATTTAGCAGAAAGAATCGAGAAAGAATTGCAAAGATGATTATTCAGTTTGAAATCGTCTTCCGAACCGCTCTTATAGGGGTCGTATGTCGGCAAGTCGTCTAAGGTGAGTAAAATGGCAGGTGAGCAATCTTTCAAGGCTGTAATCAACGATACTAGGCCGAGCGCCAAAGGTCGTTCATTCTCGGTAGAAATTACAGGGTCTAACTTCAATCACTTCTTAGGGAAGAAAATTGGAGATTCTGTTGAAGGTATGTTTGTGGGAGATGCTGACCAATCATTGAATGGATATAAGCTCCAAATCACAGGCGGATCTGATAAAACAGGCCGCCCTATGCGTTCTGAACTAGAAGGTGGAAATGTCAAATCAGTTCTTATTACTGCTGGAACTGGTTACAAAGGCAAGCGCTATGTTAAGAAAAATTCTAAAATTTATCGTTACAAATATGATGGATTGCGTCGACGTAGAAATCTAAGAGGGAACACCATTAGTACAGATACTCGGCAACTTAACCTTAAGGTCCTAGAGTATGGTAAGAAATCTCTAGGTTCTATCCTTGGCGATGAAGAGGAGTGAATCGTAGGGGATGATGCTTCTGGCTGAAAGTAAAAGGCAGCCAGAGGTAAATATCGGTATGGTCGGACATGTCGATCATGGTAAGACTACTTTGACAAAAGCTCTATCCGGAACTTGGACAGATACTCATTCTGAAGAAAGAAAGAGAGGCATAAGCATTAAACTTGGATATGCTGACACTACATTTTACTGTACTGAAGATGGAGATTATTATGCTAAAGGGAAACATCCCGAAGGGAAAAAAGACTCAAAAAAAGAATTATTGAGAGTCGTTTCTTTTGTTGATGCACCTGGTCACGAAACTCTGATGGCCGTGATGATATCAGGTGCATCGATAATGGATGGTGCATTATTGTTAATTTCAGCAACTGAAAAATGCCCTCAACCACAGACAAGAGAACATTTAGCTGCTTTACAGATTGCTGGGATAAAAAATATAGTCATTGTACAGAATAAAATTGATTTAGTTTCTGAAGAAAGAGCAATCGAATCCTTTAATGAAATAAAACAATTTGTAAAAGGAACATTAGCAGAAAATGCTCCGATAATACCTATTTCTGCGCACCATGATGTCAACCTTGATGTTTTAATCCAAGCAATCGAACATACAATCCCCACTCCTGATAGAACAAAAGAAGATGTAGGATTAATGTATGTAGCAAGATCATTTGATACAAATCGACCAGGTGCTCGCCCAAATGATCTTTCAGGAGGAATAATTGGAGGTAGTATCGTTGAAGGATCTTTTTCAGTTGGTGATAAAATTACAATTGCACCTGGAAGAAGAATCAAAGCAGGAAACAAAACTCGCTGGGAGCCCTTAGAAACATATATCGAGAGCATTAAGGGGGGAGGGATGAATCTAGAAACTGCTCATGCAGGAGGATTATGTGGGATTGCAACTCCATTAGATCCTGTTACTACTAAGGCAGATGAGTTATCAGGACAAGTTATGGCCAAACAAGGAGAATTACCTCCGATTTGGGAGACTCTAGAACTGGATTTAGAACTACTAGAAAAAATGGTTGCTGGAGGGGAAGGAGATTCAGATCCTGTTAGACCTTTATCTATGAATGAAATGTTAATGATTAATTCTGCTACTGCTACTTCTGTTGGTACAGTTACAAAAAAAGGTAAAGTTTCGAAAATTTCTCTTAGACTACCAATTTGTGCTAAAGTTGGTAGTAGAATCACACTATCAAGAAGAGTTGGTTCCAGATGGCGTCTGATAGGCCATGGAACAATTGTGGGGTGAATCTACTTGGAATGCGTCCTAATAGACGCTTGCGGATGGGCAGCATTAGTTGATGCTGAACTTAACATAGATATTGCAATGAGTAAAATTGTTGGGAAACCAAAATATCTATTATTGGAAAAAGTCAAAAAAGAGTTGTTATCATTATCAAAACAAAGAAGAGGGCTTTTGTTGGATCTATTAGATAAGAAGTCAGAATTAGTCAAGGCACCTGAAGGATTAAGGCATACTGACCAAATGTTACTAGAATTATCAAGAGAGAATAGATGGCCAGTTCTAACTGTAGATAGGAAATTGAAAGAGAGATTAATTAATACAGGTGGTTCATACATTGAAGTAACTTCAAAAAATGTATTGAGGTTTATACAGAATTAAGGTAGAGTAAACAATCTGTCATCTCCATGGCCATCTAGTAAGCCAATTCTAACAGCAGCATCAATCCATGCATGAGCATAATTAATGGCACCGAAAGCACGGACTAAATCTCCATTATTCATGAAGTAAAGAGCGTCTTTTTGGTAGTCATCGCACATCTTAAGCATATCTTCAAGCCTTTTTTCATCTTCAATATTATTTGTAATTGGAGTGGCTTTTAATCTTGCTTCAGTAGTTAAATCGAGATACTTCTGAACTTTTTCTTTAGATACGATACTTCCATTGTCTGACATAATTATTCCTCAAAATTCATTTGCGGCAGCTTCGCTTAATTTGAATAATCGAGTCCTACCTTGCTTTCTAACCGACAACATTCCTGATTTGTGAAGGCTATTGTATAATTGAGATAGGCGAGGCCGTCCGACTTCTAATCTAGCCTGTAATTCATCGTCAGATGGAGATATTTCTCTTAATGTTGCAACTTCCAATATCATTCTCTCAGCATCAGAAAGGGAATAAAACCTATCAACATCCAATTTCTTATCTTGTTCCCAGATTGGAGAAAATCTTGATTTTTTTGAAGGAGTCACATTGGTAATTATTACCTTACTTTCTTCTCGATATATTGGAGTTGATTCAATTAACTCAACAGGATTATCAAATTCAGGTTCTTGTGAAATCGGCACTTCAATTTCAGTGTCTTCGAAAATCTGTTCCTCGAGAAAAGATTCTTCTACTTCTGGAGATTCATCGTAAGGTTGGGGAGGATTTGAGATTGTCTTTGGGACTGTAGATTTGTAAGAGGGCTCGACCGTCCATTCTGCCCCTTCATCACTATCTATGTGTTCATAATCAGTCGACAGGATGTTTCTGTCAACTTTTGCTTCAGTAACGATTGGCACATCTGTGTCGCCATCATTATTAATTCTGAAATTCTCGTTACTGACATAATCATCTATAGTTGATTGTGATGGTTTAGTATCGGCATAAGTAATTGGAACATCGGACATAGGACTTGATTCTATACCTGAAGTTGTTTTTTTTGCTCTATTAAGTAAGAAACCAAATTTATCATTTTTCATTCTAGGTGCAGGTCGCGGCGATCTTTCTGGAGGTTCAGTACCGGGAGACATAAACAATTCTTTCTCGTTTTCTAATATGTCATTTTGAAGATTAATTTCTTCTGATACTGGTGGTAAGTTAGCCACTTGGTTATCTTCCTGAATAAAGGCTTCATCATCAACTAAATCCTCATCTATTTCGGGAAAGTTATCATCCCACAATGAATGCTCTTCATTGATTGATTCATTATTGTCCGATAAAGGAAGGTTTTCTTCATCATTATAATCCCATAAGTCTGATGGTTCTTCATCGATAAAATCATCTTTTTCAATATCATGTTCCCTATTTTCTGGAATATAGGTTTCGGGTTCAGAGAAATAATTGTCTGTATATTCCTTATCCTCAACATATTTTCTTTCAGGCACTATAGGTTTCTTATTCTCCTGGGAAGACATCAGACTTTCCAATGTCCCTTGGTATCCAAGATCTCTTTTTTCATCTACTAGACGCTTCAAAATTCTTATTACATCTCTTGGATTACCTCCAGTTCGCTGAAATATAGAGTTGAGAATCGTTGAATTAATTATCCATTTCTCTTTTGACTTAAGTCTCATTCTATTATTAACCATATCTTGAATATCAGACTTTGTGAAATTCTCTAGCCGATCCGGCTCATCAAAAAGGTTTCTTAATTCATCGTCGAGTTCTAATAATTGCGATTCAGTCAGACTTACAATTACCATGGCCCTAAGTCTGGAAAGGATTGGACAAATTCTGGACAAGAAGGAATTTATTTCTATTACTTGAGGAGGATAATCTAAAGCAATAATTGGTAAAGGCCCTTTCTCTTCATCAAATAATGAAATTAACTTTTGAGATAATTGATTCATTGTTGTTATAGATTGAAATGATGTGAAATGAGTTAATATCTCATGTAGAACTGACTTTTCTTGATCGTTCTCCTCCGAAAGAAACTGCCCAATATATTTCTTTGGAGTTTGGGATGATATAGCATTAATCATTGAAGTTCTACCTGATCCTGATTCTCCAACTAATAAGATCATTCTAGGTGAACCGGAATGGATATGTTCTCTCCATCTGCGTAGCATTTCTTTACGTCCAACTAAATCTTGAGCTCTTGATGATTCAATAGGTCGGTTATCAAAAGGATTCCCTCGTACTGCAGGGAAGTCAATCAAACTGACTCCACTGTCGTACATATCTATCGGTAAGAGTACTAGTTCATAATACTCACGCTTAATTACGCATTTAATTCACCATATTAACGCTTTAATTGAAAAACTAAATAGAAAACTCTAAAAAAATTGATTAAAACTATCTTTTAGAAATATTATTAACGCATTATTAACGCTTTTTTGATGCGTTAACGAAGCGTTAACATGAAAATTAACGCTTTAATGAGTCAATAACCAAGAATAAAATCTACTTTTCTAAAGATAAATGTCAAGATAAACAAGTAGATTTGAGATTATTCAACAATAGTATCTAACTTAAATAATCAATACATTCAAGCATTTTAAAGCAAAGAGATTACAAACGATATGTCTTGGCAAAGAATGGTGGAGACATGCCAGTAGATAACAGTCGATTGAAAGGATTTTACAAACTATCAGTACCTGAGAGGAGAGAGAAACTCGCACAACTTGCAGGGCTAACTCCTGAACAAGTAAATGCTTGGGCAGACTCAGAACTATCAGAAGACGCTGCGGATCGGATGATAGAGAATGTTGTTGGTAGATATTCATTACCAATTGGAGTAGCTACTAATTTCATTATTGATGGTGAACATTATCTGATACCTTTTGTAGTTGAAGAAGCAAGTGTCGTAGCAGCTGCATCCAATATGGCAAAGAGGTGTCAATCAAATGGAGGATTTACATCTAACAACACAGACCCTATCATGATAGGACAAATTCAAATCGTTAATTGTGAAGATCCTGAAGCCTCCAAAAAATCTATTCTCTCCGCCAAAGATGAGTTGATTCAGTTGTGCAATGACGTAGACCCTATCTTAGTTAAATTTGGAGGAGGGTGCAAAGATGTGGAAGTTCGAATTATCGAAACTATGTCCGGCCCTATGGTCATTGCCCACATATTAGTAGATTGTAGAGATGCAATGGGAGCCAATGCAGTAAACACAATGGCAGAAACTATCGCACCCAGAATAGAAGCATTGTCAGGAGGCACTGTTATTCTAAGGATTATTAGTAATCTCGCGATTCATAGACTAGCTAGAGTTAGTGCTACATTCACTCCCGAAGAGATGTCAGATAGTGGAGATGCAAAACAAGGTTCAGAAGTAATAGATGGAGTAATACAAGCATACCATTTTGCAGCAGCAGATCCTTTCAGAGCTACTACACATAACAAAGGAATAATGAATGCAATTTCACCTATAGCAATAGCTTGCGGGCAAGATTGGAGAGCTATTGAATCCGGCGCACACTCTTACTGTGCACATGAGAAGCAGTATACTTCAATGACACATTGGGAAAAAGATGCAGATGGGAACCTAGTTGGAAGTATAGAATGCCCTATGGCTGTAGGGTTGGTTGGCGGAGCAGTAAGGATACATCCCGGCGCTCAAACCAACGTTGCACTGCTAGGAATA
Source organism: Euryarchaeota archaeon UBA257 (assembly GCA_002498985.1). Lineage (GTDB taxonomy): Archaea > Thermoplasmatota > Poseidoniia > Poseidoniales > Thalassarchaeaceae > MGIIb-O2. The sequence goes on along the minus strand of DAJO01000030.1, from coordinate 34,102 downwards.
AATAGTGCTGATGATTTAGCTAAAGTAATGGCTGCTGCAGGTATGGCTCAAAATTTGGGTGCATTAAGAGCATTGGCCACTGTTGGAATACAAGCAGGACATATGAAATTACATTTGAAAAATATGATTAGTTCTGCGGGAGCAAAAGACGAAGAAATTGATCAAGTAGCTACTATCGTCAAAGAGAGTGGGGACAGAATAACAATGGCAACTGTAGAGGCTGCTCTAAATACAATTAGAAATGGATAAATTATTCATCGGAATTATTTATTTCGTCTTCACCAGTGAATTCAGTAATTGACATCTGTTCATCCGGAGCCAAAGAAGCAGCCAATTGAGCACTAGTAAGGCCAGCCTTAGCTGCTTCTGAACGGAACCATGTACGAACAGCACGATAATCAACTTCAGGACAACCGAAATACTCTGCGAATCTCCTAGTTGTAGTGAGGCGCCTAGTCAAACCATCTCTACGTCTATCAATAAGACCTAAGTTTGCTAAATCTCTAACATGATCATAGGCTCTTTGACCTAGCATTTCGACTAATTGAGACTGGGCCATGGGCTGATGATATGCTATTAATGCAGCCGCAGGAAGGAGTCTTTGAGGAGTATCAGGACGGAATGTTTCAGGCAAGAAGGGAGAAAGATTTGGACGAACTTCGAAAATCCATCTCCCAGAAACTTCGGTTAATTGCAATGCAGAATCTTGCCTTCTTTTTATCCTAGATTGTAATTCGTCTAGAGATGATTTAACCTCGTCAATAGATTTATCAACTGTTTTAGAAAGCTCTTCAGTAGACATTGAGCGTCCAGAAGTGAACATTATTGCTTCGAGGATTACTGAAAGACTTGCATCATTCATTGAAAATAATTCCCCCAGGAAGTTTGGATTTAGGGTTTATTCTATTTGTTAAAGTTGAAAAATCATCATCATCTAAATGAAGATTCTTCAGAGATATATTCCCCTCACTATCTTGTGAAACCTCAGCATAACCTCTATGTGTAAGAAACAAAGATGAAATTAAAGCTGTGACTTGGGCTTCTGACTCGGCTTCATCTAGACCAATCCCTGACTTCAAAGAATTTTCTTTGAGGATATCAACTATCTCACTAAGATCAGTTGATTCATTATTAGAAATCGTACGGCTACGTAATGCATTCCAAGTTCTTTCAAGATCACCCTCAAGATTTTCAACATGCAAGCTACCTCCAAACCTAGCCCTTGCTTTCTCATTAGCTTCACGACGTTCTTTCGCAATTTGTTCTCTCATTCTTTGCTCTTCAGAAAGTCTTCCTGCTGCTTGGAGACCCATTAGAAGTTCTCCTAACGTAACTGGCCTCCCTTCTTCACGGTGAATTCTCCCTTCGAACATACTGGGTAGCACTTCATCGGCAGCGCCTGTAAGTACTCCTACTGAGAAATTATAATCCTCATCTGAAAAATCACTTTCCCATGTATCCTCGAAATCCCAAGTATCTTCAATTTCTTCTTCAAAGAGGGATCTCTCTTGCCTCTCAATCAATGTACTTGCCTGGCCTCTGAGTATTGACCAAGCCATACGAACTAAACGTCCACAAGTAGGTAAATCGATATTTTCTGAGTCATTAATTCTATTAGAAAATAATTCTAGGAATACAGATAAATCTACATCCCATGGGTCTAAATCACTATTATGGAATAGTTGGAAAACTAATGCTACTGAACGATCGAAAGGGTCTATCAAAAACTGATGTTCAGCTTCTTCTACTTTCGATAATTCGACTAATCTGTCTAGGTACCTGTTTGTATCCAGATCGGCATCACCTCCAAGTAATCGAGATACTATGTCATCTCTCATTGAAGAACCATCGAAAACAGACAACAAAACACCTCACTCAACTTCTACTTCTGATGATTCAACCTCTTCTGTATCTTCACCTAAACTCTCATCAGTGATGGCTTTTTGAACGATATTGTCTTCAGCAATATCTTCGCTCCAGTCTTCTGTCCTTTCTCTTAATGCTTCTAGATTCTTATTTTCAATATCGGGTGATGGAGATTCAGAGTTTTCTGATTCATCTTCTAACTCTACACCCGCTCTTCCGGCAAGCCCTCCAAGTGATTTGGGGGTGCCAAGCGGCTCAGGTACTCTAGGCATTTGATTTGGATCTGGCAGGACTAATTCTGAGCGCTCTTCATCGGATTGTTTCCTAGCCGCTTCTTCTTTTTCTATATCTTCACTCATTTGTAATGCTGCTGCACGATCGAAATCTGTGATTCTACGGCTACAACCATCTCCCGCATGAGTAATGCCAATATGGTGATTTGCCAGATTTAAACTGACTTTCCTTAGTGTCACCATAATGAACTGAGCTCTTTGTGAACGCATTAAACAAAGTGAAGCAATTAACTCTGAATTAAACGGGTCTAAGTTTTGGTCTACTTCATCGAAATAATAGAATGGACTTGGTTCATAATCTTGAATGGCGAATATCAAAGCAAGAGCGGCCATAGATTTCTCTCCACCCGAAAGAAGGTTTCTTCTAGTTTTACTATTCTTACCTGGAGGTACGCAATCCATCTCTAAACCGCCTTCAAAGGGATTTTTTCTATTTTCTAGCCTTAAACTACCAATTCCTCCAGGTTGCAAACTCTGATACACTCTGCTGAAATTTTTATTCACATGGTCGAATACTAATAACAACCTCTTCTTCCTCTCGGATTCAAGTCTTTCTGCGATTCCAACAAGATCATTTCGACGCTGTCTAAGAATTTTACCATCCTCTACAAGGCCTGCTATACGTTCAACTGCAACATCATATTGTTCAATTGCTAACATATTCACATCCCCAAGATAACCGAGGCGCCTTTCAAGTCCCTGCACTACTTTTTCCGCCTCGGCTACAGTGGGTAATTGGATATCTATTGATGGAATTTCAATATTCTCATCTGCTAATTCGGCAACAATTTCATTTACCGCAGCCCTTTTCTGATTAATCTGAATATTCAAATCCTCAATCCGAGAATTAAAAGTTTGGCGATTTTGTGAACGAGTTTCAAGAGAGGCTCTCAAACTGGCTCTTTCCTCGAGAATAGTTTCTCTTCTTTGGGTCAGAATTTGTTGTTCTTCATTGAATTGTGAGGCTTGACCCTTTAGGTCAATCAGTAATTCTCTAGAACTCTGAATAGATTCTTCTAGTTTGATAACTTCTTCTTCTGCTTCATTGATTGATTTCTGTTTAGAACTTATTTGCCTTTCTAAATCAGAAATTCTATCTGAAAGAATCTTCAACCTCTCATTAGTACTAATTATAGATGATTCTGATTGCAATTTAGTTCTCTCTGCTTCAGTCCTAGTTTTTTCTGCATTACGGAGTATCTGGGAAAGGTGGTCTGGAGTATGGTTCTGTAATGCTTCTGCTGCATTAACTCGAGATTCTAGAGCTTGTAGGTGAGTCTCATTAGCCTTATCGGCATAAGATTTAGCTGAATTGAATAAAACCTCAGCATCTGAAAGTTCTTTTCGTGCGGCTAATACTTTGTTTCCAATTTCGTCCACATCTTTCTGAGCTCTGGAAAGATCTGATTTCCATTCCCTTAATTTCACAGATTGGTCACTATCATCTAATCCATGAATTTGGTCCCTTAGATCTTGTTGATTAGATCTCAGTTCTCTTAATGCTGCTTCGACCGTCGAATAAATCAGATTTGCTTCTTCCAAAGACCTTTCTAATTTTTCAGAACCTAGTTGTCCGGGATTACCTCCGCCGAAACTGGGTCTCGAAGAGCCAACTGGAGACCCTCCTGTCATTGCTCCTGAACCTTCTATAATATCTCCCTTCAAGGTGACCATTCTTGCGCCACCCATATTTTTCCTAGCTATATCCATCGATTGAACAATCAAGGTATTTCTAGAGGCATATCTTACAGCGATATCTATCTCTGAATCATAATCAAGTAAGTCATGGGCGAAACCTAGGACTCCGGGGTTCCTGGAGACTATCAGTGTACGACCTTGAGGCCTTGAAACACTTAATTTGTTTAATGGGAGGAAAGTGGCACGTCCACCACCATTCATTCTTAACCATTTAATGCAATCTGCAGCTACTTCATCATTGGTTACAACTATACTTCTAAGACCATTTCCTAATGCTATAGCCAATGCCTCTTCATGAATCGTATCTTTAGGTGAGCATAACTCACCTAATGTACCAAGAATTCCTTTGATCTCTCCACTCTGTCTTAATTTCGAAAGAGCTGCTATTGTGATTGCTGAGCCTGGTCTGTTAGCTTTTGCTTCTTGTCGCGCTCTAGCTTTAGCCAAGTCTACTTCAGCATCTCTGGCTCTAATCTCAGCCCTATCTCTGTCTTCCCTTAAGCCAACTTCTTGTTTGGTTAATCTTTGTAACTCATTAGCCAAGTGTGTTCGATCGACTGCCTCTCCACCATTTTGGATATCTTCTCCCAATAACTCTAAATCATCCCTAGTTAGGGTCGCTTGTTCGTATTCTTCTTCTAAATCTGCTAATTTCTCAGATGAAATTTGGGCATTTTGTTCTGCCCTGTCTGATTCTAATTTAGCAGTAGAATAATCTTGATGGGTTTGAGTCACTAGTTCAGTTGCTTGACCCAGGGCACGGTTCAAATCTCGCCCGAGACGATCTCCTGATTGTATGGCTTCCCTAGCTTGATTTTCATCGAGTGCAGCCCTAGCTAAATCTTCTTGTGAATTAGATAAATTAATTTGTGCATTCTCAAGTTCTTGGTGCGCACTATCATAGGAATCTTTGACTCGTTGATGATCTTCGCGGATTATTTCAATCTCATGATTAGTAGATTCAATGATTTTGGATTGGTCCCCTATCCTGTCGGAGTTGGTTTCAACATCGATTTCATGCTTGCGAATTGTTTCAAATAATTCCTTAGCATCGCCACTCATAATTTCATCTAAATCGTCACCTATTTGGACAAGTTCTTCGTCATATTTTCCTAACTCAGTATTCCCATCTCTAATTTGGTTTGTCAAGTCATCAACTTGTTTACTATAATTCGAACGTTCATCGCCGAGAAGTCGGACATCATCTAACCGATTTCTATGTCTTGATTGTTTTAAAATGATTTTATTTGAATCTAATTCTTCTTTTAGATCTTTAAACTTCAATGCTTGCTGCCTTTCTTTTTCAAGTCCTTTTAGGCGTTTTTTCTGTTCGTCTTCGAAAAGATCAATGGTCTCAATATTATTTTCTACAACTTTTCTTTGATTGTTAGCACGACGAATCTCATCATCATATGCAGTTACTCCTGCGACCTCTTCCAGAACTCCTCTTCTTTTGTGAGGAGTCATTGTCGCTAAAGTAGTGACATCTCCTTGTAATACGATATTATATCCATCACCATGTAATCCGGCTTCTGCTAATATTCTTCTCATTTCAGTAGCAGTGGAGGGATTGCCGTTGACATAATATGAAGAAATAGTATCATTTTTACGGTTTAAACGTACTGAACGAGTGAATGAAACTTCTTCTGTTTCAATTCTCAATCTACGCCTACCATCAATCTCTGGTTCATTTCTAAAAACTAGTGTAGCAGACATATTTCTGGCAGCTTTACCTCTTCCACCACCATTGTAAATTAACTCAGAAACATTTGAAGCCCTTAGAGACTTAGTAGATTTAGGTCCGAGAACAAATTGTATGGCATCGCCACAATTAGACTTACCTGAACCATTTGGGCCAGTGATTGCAGTGAATCCCTCTTCGAAAGGAATTACTATTTCACCACCGAAAGATTTGAAATTTTCCAGTTCAATTCTTACAAGATGCATCCCATCACCATATAATATCAGCAATTTATCGCCGACATCATTCATTGGCTGCTGCATTTTACTCTATGAACATTGAGGAGGACTCAGGCGCTATGACACGAAAAAATGAGTTCTTTTTCAAAGCCGAAAATCATTTTCAATAAGCGAAGATTCATTCATTACTATGCCATGGAAGTAACATGCAAGGCGGTGGCGATGATGAATTGATGCCAAATGTCGACATCGCAGTAATAGGTTCTGGAATTGCAGGTTTATTTTTAGCAAATCGTTGTGCCGAAAAAGGCTTGAATGTGGCTTTGATAACAAAAAAAAGTATTTCCACATCGAATACAAATTGGGCACAAGGAGGTATAGCAGGAGTACTAGACTCAAATGATCAAAAGGCGATAGAAGCGCATGTGCAAGATACGCTATCATCTGGCGCAGGATTGTGCGACGAGAAAGTGGTAAGATCAGTAGTCTTAGAAGCTGCTGAAAGAATTAGAGATCTAGAAAATCACGGAGTACGTTTTGATAAGAATCGAGATGGAGAATATGATAAAGTTAGAGAAGGTGGGCATTCTAATCGAAGAATTTTACACTCAAAAGATGCTACAGGAGCAGAAATTGAGAGGGCACTTTCTAAATCTGCATCTAACGAAATCGATGAAAATTTTAGGATATATGAAAATTGGATGGCTATAGATTTGATACAAAGAGAATACGGGGACCCAAAAAAAGGAGTCGTAGGGATATGGTGTTTATCGCCATCTGGAACAGTACATACATTACCTGCAAAAGCAATAATCTTAGCCACAGGAGGTGTAGGTTATCTTCATTCATCTACAACTAATCCCTCAATAGCAACTGGAGACGGAGTAGCAATGGCATTTCGCGCAGGTGCAGATATCAAAGATATTGAATTCATACAATTTCATCCCACGTCCTTGGCAAATGATGATTCGAAGCCGTTCTTGATTACTGAAGCCATGAGAGGGAAAGGAGCAGTTCTAATGATGGAAAATGATTATCAAAAATGGAAATTATCAAAAAATGAATCGCCAGAAGAATTTTCATTTATGTGGAAATATTGTGATAAAGGATCTCTGGGGACAAGAGATATCGTTGCTAGAGCAATCGATTCAGAACTTAAAAAAACAGGAGATAGGAATGCTCTCCTGATAACTGAACATCTCAAAAGAAGCGAATTGGTCCAAGAGTTCCCGAATATAGATAGTAAATTATTATCATATGGTATAAAATTAGGAATTGATCCAATACCAATCATTCCTGCTGCACACTATATGGTTGGAGGTATTGATGTCGATCACTCAGGTAAAGTGAAAATAGGAGAAAGTATAATGCCGGGATTATATGCTATTGGAGAAGTTGCTAGAACAGGATTACATGGGGCAAATCGCCTTGCATCAAATAGTCTACTTGAGGCTGTTGTTTATTCTGAAAGAGCAGCCAGGGATTTAATTGAAAAATCATCAAATGAAGAATTACAAGAATTACCTACTAACTTACCATTTTGGCGTGCTGAAAACTTGGAGGTATTAGTTGAACATGCGCCTCTTCGAGCAGATTTACATGCCTTAAGGACAACAATGACGATGGACGTAGGGATTTTAAAAAATAGTAAAAGGCTGAGAAGAGCCAAGAGAAGAGTCATACATCTAGAAGGCGAAGTAAAAAGAATCTGGGAGTCATGTAAACCCACACAAGACTTAGTAGAATTGAGAAATCTGATTGAAGTTGCAAAACTCGTTGTCGACGCATCGATAGAAAGAAAGAACAATGTTGGACTTCACTATAATCAAGATTTAGAAAATTAATCTAAACTTGAAGATTTTTCGATTCCTTTGACTAAACCGTGTAAAATAGCGTTACAAGGAGTAGGGATTCCTTCTGCTTCTCCACGCATCACTACAGCCCCGCATAAAGAATCAATTTCTGTTTCCCTACCCGCCATAATATCTTGAAGCATAGAACACCTATTCTTTGGAGAAATAGAGACCACTTCTCTGAGATAACTTTCCAATTCAATATCTCCTAAATCTACCCCACTTGCACGAGCGACAATAGCGGCTTCTCGCATTGCCTGCATCGCCTGTTGCCAAAGAGATTTGACCTCTAAAAGTGCACCATTTCGCACACCGGCAATCGAACAAACAGGATTTATCGCAACATTAATTAGAAGTTTTTTCCACAAAATTTGTTGAATATTATCTGATTTTGAAGCATTTAATTCCGCATCATTGAGCACTTGTAATAAAGAATCAGTATACTTATCACCTCTTTCATCTAGTGGTCCAAAAATAATTTCTCCTCTACCAACCCAATGCACTTCGCCACCATTATTTCTCCAAGCCGCATGAGTAATTGAACCAACAATTACTCTACTCCTACCTACTTTATGAGCTAATAGTTCTGCATTACCCAGACCATTCTGGATTGTTAAAACACAACCATTTTCACTTACTAATTCTGATGCAAGTTTAGATAATGAGTGAGTATCTACGGTTTTTCCGCAGACAATTGCAATATCACAGGTATTGCGAATTTGTTCAGAAATTGGACCCGAATTACTGTCGACAAGCAAGTATCTTTCACTGGGGACTACCTCGATACTACCTTCGGGAGTATGCAAAATTAATCCTAATTCAGAAAGGTTAGCGGCAGTTTCTCCTCTAGATACACAAACGATATCAACATCTGTATCTGCCATTGCACCAAGAATGATACCACCAATTGAACCTACGCCGATAATGGCTATTCTCAATTTGAACATCCTCCAATAGGACACTTAGAAACAAAATTTAATACTAAACCATTAAGATCTTGTGAAATCCAGAATACTCTCCAAATTTCATTAATTTCATCATTAAGAGAAATATTAACTATTACACTACCGTTAGTAGGAATCTGATTAGGGAATGAAACATTCAATGAATTATCACTTTGTAAGTTAGTAGAAATATCTACTGTTAGAGATAGGTTTTCAGATTCTTTTGAATGAATAGCAAAATTAGAAAACGGTAAACTAGAGTCATTTAATGGAGAATTATCTATATAAATTCCTAGCCCCTGCTTTAACATAAAACCTTTAGCCATATCATCAGCACAGTTCACTAACCATCCTTCATCAGACACTAACAGGTTTTTGCCACTATTGTTTCCCTCATAAGACAATGGGGAACCATGAATCAAAGTCAAGTTCTCTTCAGAATTTATATCAATTTTGGGATAATCATCATTGAACGGACATACTGGTGAAATATTATTCTCAGAGTAGATAATTCCATCAAACATAATATCAAGACTGATTCCAAAGTTAGGATTTAAAAAAATACTAGTAAATGAGTTATTCACAGGTAAATACCAATTGGTAGTATTGCCATTGCTCTGTCGAAACTCTAATTCAGGAGCCATCCTATAGCCATAAATTCCAGATTCGCCCATTGCTAAAGATTCCCAACCCCCTCTTTCTGCAATTAGGCAAATTTCATGAGAACCTATTTCAGATAAATTTCCAGAATTTTCCAAAGACCAGAATGGATTCGTTTTAATCGATAATATACCAGTTTGATTGTTAACTACCTCTACAACATTACAAATTTTATCCTTACTTGAATCTTCTACTCTTTCCCAAATAGGACTTGGAGATGTAACATCACTATAGTAAATAGAAAGAATATGCTCAAATAAATCTCCCTCAGATTCTATGATGAATCTTAACTGTACAGGAGTTTTTCTTTCTGGATAGTTATCTTTGATAGAGAATTTAAATTCGCCTACATTATTTTGATTAATGTTTTCAAAATTACATTTCATTTCATCATCGAAACAATCAGAATCTATAATCCATCTATCGGATTCACCATCAATTAGAACCTTAAGCTGGCCAGAAACTGACAAAAGCCCAGATGTCTTTAATTCAAGAGATTTTTCTACATTATCCCAAGAGTTACTTGAAAATTCTGTATCCCATTCTGATATATCCAAACCACTATCCCAATCCTCAATATCTTCTACCGGACTCAGCCCCGGAAAACCCAGTAAAATTATTACAACTGAAATAGTCATCAATAAATTCTTAGAGTTTCTATCTAATTCTAAAGATTCATCAACTATTAATGCCACCGGAATATGTTCACTGCTAAACCTCCTCCAAGATGCTAACGAGGCTAGAATAAGCCAAGGCCAAAAGGTGGTTGAAAGAAATACTAAACACATTAAAGTTAATGTCATTAAGAAAATAGAAGTTGTATTTGTGCTTTTGTCCAAATTCTTAGAACCAACAATTGAATGTAAAATTCTATCTCCAGGGAAACCAGGAATTGGTAAAATCAAAATCCAGCCAATCATAGATAGACCAAAACCTGCTAAAGCAATAGGGTGAACCCATTGAAGTCTGATTGAAACATCGTCACCTAGGAAAAGATTAGATAACATCTCAACAATGAAGTTGGCTTGTAATATTAGAGGATCAGATACTGACTCAGGAGGACTTGCCGAAGTAATACTTAGCCCGATTATGGAAAGTATTGAGCCGAAAAGAACTAGCACAACTATTGAAGATAATTCAATTATGCCCAAAGACCTTCTATTTGGATAAGTGATAGTATCAACTCTTTTCTGACCAAAAACGCCTACGATTCCAAATGGCCAAAAAGGAGAAATCAAAGGGAATGCTATGGGAACAAGATTCCCTACATCAACTCTGAAAAGGGAAGCGATATACTTCCTAATAAAGTGAGCAGAGAGCATAGTCAAGAATATTGGCATACTAAAAAATGTCAATGATTCTAAAAATAGTTCCGAATTAAATATTGATATACTATTTTCAAATTGCGAAATCCAGTAGCAACCTGCTAGTGTTGTAAAAATGAACATTGTAAACCAAATCAATGATTGTTGCCAAAAAGGAACATTAACCGGATCTACCGGATAACGAATTATTGAGAGAGTTGGAGGATTTCCTTCATCTAATAATCCTATCAAACTTAGTTGCTTCAAATGAATATTTAGTTCATTGAGGCTTGTGCTAATATCTCCACCATCACGGGAATTTATTTCCCAAGAAAAATCACTCAATCCAGACTGATTACCTATTACGAAATAACGGCTACAAATTTCTTCAATAAGTTCTCTCTGCCCCCAAGTTTCAACATCAATAACTATTGGTTCAACATTTGACATAGTCACACCTCCATCTCAATATACACTGAACATAGAGCATCCCCTATCAAACCGTGTGTGAGAGTCTGAAGGAAATAAAACAATAAAATCATTTATTCTTGAATCTCTTAAGTCGGAAAGTTTCTTCTCTTTCCATTTCTTCAAGTCTAAGTTGAATAAATGATTGGGCCTCTTTCATCTCAGGAATTACAACGAATTCGAGGGCATTTACTCTCCTCTTAGTTGCTTCTATTTCTTCCAATAATTTCTTCAATGTTGCTTCCATTTCGGCAGCCTTGACTATTTTAGCGATTAAGATAGAGTAAGAATCTGCAGATTCATCGATATAAGGGGATCCTCCAATAATTCCAGTAGGTCTAGTTTCTACTGTCGTTGTAAGGTTAGTTCCATCCACTTTGGGCACAACTACACCCATGATATTCCTTCTAGTTACTGTCACCTCTGGACCAGATGTCGCCGCTATGGCTGCACTTTTAACTGCTAGACCTCCTTCAATTGAAGATGCCAACGCGATAGATTTCAAAGCATCTCTATACGTACCTACAAGTTCCTCTCTAGCTGCTATCATTTCAGCCAGTAATGTTCGGAACTCAAAGAATAAACCATCTCTCTTCATTTTAAGAAGATTATATCCACTGGAAGTCTGTTTAATTCTACGTTTTAGATTGATTAATTCAGAACGTGTTGGTTTGATGTCTAATGCCATCTATCTCATCTCCTTAATTACTAATAATCATTCTTTCTTATCTGTAGGGTGGTATTTATCAATCCATTTCTGGTCAAGACGTACTAAATACTTAGTATCGATATTGGAAAGAAGTTCCCAAGCATAATCTAGAGTTCCTTCGCTAATAGATCTATCTTCATCACGACTTTGCCTCAAGAACTGATTTTCGAAAATATCTGCAAACTTAAGTAACTGTAAATCCCTCTCATTTAGAGCATCTTCACCTACAATTGCTACTAAACCTCTCAGTTCTCTACCTTGAGCATATGCTGCATATAGTTGATCTGAAACTGACTTATGATCTTCACGAGTCTTACCGTCACCTATTCCAGCATTCATTAGTCGAGATAAAGAAGGTAGAACATTGATCGGCGGATATATTCCTTTCTGATGAAGTTCACGAGAAATTACAATTTGCCCTTCAGTAATATATCCTGAGAGATCAGGGATTGGGTGCGTAATATCGTCACCAGGCATTGTTAGAATTGGGAACTGAGTGATTGAACCTTTCTTACCCTTAACTAACCCTGCGCGTTCATACAACATAGCCAAGTCAGTGTACATGTAACCTGGATAACCTCGACGACCTGGTACTTCTTCACGTGCTGCTCCAATTTGACGTAGTGATTCACAATAGTTAGTCATGTCTGTGTAAATAACTAGTACGTGATAATCGTGTTCAAAAGCCAAATACTCAGCAGCAGTCAAAGCTAATCTAGGAGTGATTAATCTTTCAACCGCTGGATCGTCTGCAAGATTTACGAAAAGACAAGCATTCTCAAGAGCACCAGTTCTTTCTAGGTCATGCACGAAGAAATTATATTCTTCTGCAGTGATTCCCATTGCACAGAAAACTACTACGAAATCGTCATCACTACCAACTAACTTTGCTTGTCTAGCTATTTGTAGGGCAATATCATTATGAGGTAAACCTGATGCACTGAAAATTGGTAATTTTTGCCCTCTAACTAAAGAAGTACATGCATCAATTGCAGAAATTCCTGTCTGAATAAAAGAAGATGGGCTTTGTCTTGAGTATGGATTAATTGCAGCACCAATGATGTCTGCCATTTCATCTGCAACAATCGCAGGTCCTCCGTCTCTAGGCCGTCCAGCACCGTCTAGAATTCTACCAATCATATCAGTACTCACAGGTAACTTGAATACATCTCCAAGAAACTTAATTCCTGTTTGCTTATCTATGGATGCTGTTCCTTCGAACACTTGGACAATAACTTGATCGTCGGATGTATCAAGAACTTGTCCGTTCTTTAATGTTCCATCTGTAAGTCTTAATTCTACAATTTCTCCAAAGGCTACAGGTTCCGTTTTATTTAGGAACACAAGAGGTCCCTTTACATCTGTGATTGTTCTATATTCTTTTCCAGTCATTTATATCACCTCTAATTGGCCTCCATAGTTTCGGCAATTTGTTTATTCATAGCCTCTAACATCTCATCAATCTTATCCTCATAACCTGATTCGAACCTTCCTCTCATTAAGTCAGTACGAGCTGGGACATTCACTACATCTTCTAATGCTGCACCTCCAGCAATAGCCTTCTTCGATTCTTCTTGGAAAGATAATATTGCTTTAGCCATATTATACTGTAATTTTAAGTCACTGTATGTATCTACATCGTGGAAAGCGTTCTGTTGTAAGAAGAACTCTCTAATCATTCGAGCCACTTCTAAAGTAAGTTGTTGATCAACAGGCAATGCGTCAGAACCAACTAACTGAACAATCTCTTGTAACTCTGCTTCGACCTGTAGAAGAGCACTGATTTCAGTTCTAATTTCTGGGAAGTCACTCTTAATATTGTCTCTATACCATTGATCTAATGATGGAGGATACAAAGAATAAGAGTTCAACCAATTAATCGCAGGGAAATGCCTTTGTCGAGCAAGTCCAGCATCTAAGCCCCAGAATACCTTAACAATACGTAAAGTACCTTGGCTGACTGGTTCTGAAATATCTCCACCAGGTGGTGAAACCGCACCTATAACCGATACTGAGCCGTCACCGCCTGCTAAAGTTTCCACACGTCCCGCTCTTTCATAGAACTCTGCTAGACGACTGGATAGGTATGCAGGGTATCCTTCTTCACCAGGCATTTCTTCAAGCCTTGACGAAATTTCTCTCATTGCCTCAGCCCAACGACTTGTTGAATCAGCCATTAAAGCAACATCATAACCCATGTCTCTAAAGTATTCAGCGATTGTTATTCCAGTATATACTGAAGCCTCTCTAGCAGCAACAGGCATGTTAGAAGTATTAGCAATCATCGTAGTTCTATTCATCAATGCTTCACCAGTTTTAGGATCCATCAGATGAGGGAACTCATCAAGAACTTCTGTCATCTCGTTTCCTCGCTCTCCACATCCAATGTAGACAACAATATCTGCATCTGACCATTTAGCAAGTTGTTGCTGAGTCACTGTTTTTCCTGAACCGAATGGCCCAGGGATACCTGCTGTACCGCCTTTAGCTAATGGGAAAAGGAAATCTAAAATTCTCTGTCCTGTTTGTAAAGGAACCTCAGGAGCATGTTTCTTAGTGAATGGACGCGGAGTTCTAACTGGCCATTTTTGCATCATTTGGATTTCAGCACCTTCTTCTAGTGTACAAACTGTCTGAGTTACATTAAATTCTCCCGAATCTATACTCTTGATTTTTCCTGATACACCTGGGGGAACCATGACTTTATGTTCAATTGTTTTTGTTTCCTGAACCGTACCTAAGATATCTCCAGAAGAAACTGAGTCTCCTGCTTTAGCAGTAGCATTGAATGACCATATCTTTTCTAAATCGAGACCATCTGCATCAACACCTCTTTTGATGAAAACACCCATTGTCTTCTCTAGTTCTGGTAGAGGTCTTTGGATACCATCATAAATTTTCGTTAGCAAACCAGGTCCTAATTGAACAGACAATGTTTGTCCAGTTCTAACAACCGGTTCACCAGGTCGGACACCAGAGGTCTCCTCGTATACCTGAATAACTGATTGATCACCGTGTAATTCAATGACTTCTCCCATCAAACCTTCATTACCTACGCGCACAACTTCATACATTCTTGGAGATATTCCTACTGCAGTTACAACTGGGCCAGAAATACGATAAATCACTCCATTTTCTTTACTCATTTCATTTCACTTCCTTTTATTTTAATCTAGGATTATTTCCATAGGTCGACTCCTAGTGCCGATTTGATAGACTCACGGAGGGTATTATCCTCTTCAGTCCCGATACCCAATACTGTGGGCGTGATACTCTCAGATAGTTGAACTCGTAACCTTTCTGGGAGAAGTAATAGATCGGAATTATCAATTACAATAACTCCTATTTCTTTTTCATTAAGTAATGACTTCATGATTGATGTCATTTCATCCAGATCTTTTGGATTATATAATCTCAAAACACCTGCAAGTTGGAAACCAAGAGTGAAGTCTAATGAACCTACAACAGCAATTTCCATATTTTCACCTCAAAAATCCATGTGCGCTTCCAATACCTCAGCTGTGAGGCCAATCGTCTTACCACGCACTAGAAGACGAAGATTTTGTATTTCAAGCACTTTACGCTCGATGTAGTAAATTACAGGGAAGGCAGAAACAGGGTTTAGATAAGCGAAACGGCGTAAAATAGCATGTCTCTTGTGCGTTAGCAGAGTCGCGATGGGATCTAGAGATCCTATTGCTTCTGACTTCTCGATTGCCTCATCAAAACCTACATCATCAAATGCATTGCTTCGCCTTAAGGCATCAACAATTGCTTCACTAGACGTTGCTTGTGATACTTGAGACATTACTGATTGTGAAATTCTCCCACCGGAAATTATCATCTGTAAACGTTTGTCTGGAGAAATATTCTGACGAAGTTCACGGAATTGATTGATAATATTACGATGATCGATTTCGGTTCTAATAAATTTCATTAAGTGAATATTAGAATCTTTACCCTTTGAAACTTTGAGTGCATGACTGTAGTACTGACGATCTAGTGCATCTTCCATCTCTTCAAGGCTAGGTTCAGTCCCTTCTAACTTAGCTAATTCTTTACCCCAAGGGGTGCCTACCATTGCGTTTGCTGCTTCGGAAACTGTTTCAGTTGTTCGAACAATATCTAGCCAGATTGCGTTCATCGGGTTTTCCGAGGGTAATATCTGAGCTTCGATTAACTCATCAGAGCACCCCCCATTTACTGCCCTTAACACGGTTTTGGCTTTCTCGTAAGCAAAACGTTCAACATAAATTGAAACTATTGACTTAAGAGGACCTTGACAAAATTTCATAACTTCGGATAAGTCATTATCGAGATTATGGAATAGAGCCGCTTCAACAGCGTCAGCACCGCTCATTCTAGCAGAATAGATATCCATTTCATTACGATATCCTAATTCTCCAATACTGGCCCCAATTGATTCAGGACCTGTTTGCAGCAATTGCCTCATTCTAGTAGGATCAATTAATGATGCTTTACGTGCTTTAGCGCGGGCTGAAGCATTGTAGACATTTGAACGACCACTCACTATACCCGACATTTAATTCACCTTTTTAATTTCCAAATAAAGTTTTATTTACAGCACCAAGATTTGCTTTCCAAGCCTCATCTAAGCGGCTGTCAAAGCGGTAATCAAGAACTATAGAGCCATCTTTTGATTCGAGAACAAATCCTCCAAGCCCTTCTACATCCTCACCGAGAGTAAAACTCCCTTTTTCTAACACCTTACGGTCAGTAGACACGGGGCGGAGAATCATTCCATCGCCTGGTTTACTTGCTTCGGCTAAAAGTCCAGCAAGAATATCGGACCGACCATCCAGGTCGGGTGACGCCACTGCTGAACGTATTGACTCCCAAGTCTCATCTAACTCTTCACGTCTAGCGATCAAGAGATGCTTTTGGTTAGCCTGTTTAGCTGATGCAACTACTTCTACTGACAATTGTGCGCTTTCTCGCTCAGCACGTGCTTTCATATCAAAAGAAAATGAACTGGCTTCTACTTTAGCTTCATCTTCAATATGTTTAGCTTGTTGCTTAGCGGCTGCGATAATCTCTTCAGCTTCAGCTTTCGCTTGGGCTGCGATTTCGTTGGCTAATGCATCCAATGTCATTTATTACACCTCAATTTTAATTTCGTTATAGGGAACTTCCATTATTCCGCTTAAAGCAGGAATATTGAAAGGAAACCGAAAAGAACGATAGTCTCAGGTAGAGCAGTAAAAATCAGTCCGTTTACGAACTTACTACTATCTTCAGCAATCATACCAACAGCTGCTGCACCGATTGGCCCCTGGCTTAATCCAGTTCCAATTCCAGCAAGACCTAGAGCAATTCCTGCACCTAGATTCTTGTATGCTACTTCTGTTGAAGCATTGTCTTCCGCCTGAACGCTACTAGCAATCATCACTATAGATGATAATGTTAGCAACATACTCATTCCTCTCATTTTATTTCTGTTATTCATATTTTTTTCCTCCATTTTTTTCTAAGCATTTTGCTTGGAATGTGATATCACTCGACCTCCACGAAGTGCGAGCGGAAACCGAAAGGCTGGAAAGCCTCTCCGCTAGAATCATAATATTGCCTCATCCATTCTACGAAATGAAGCCTTGCTGCATGTATGTTGGGGCTAAATACTCCTAAAACCCAAGCGAAAATCTGTACGGACAACCATCCAATAAAGAAAACAGGCACTAAATATAGCTCAGCCTCCAACATTGGTTCCCATAGTTTATTTCCAGTTTCTGCAATTTTTACGCCTACAATACCTACTGCAAAGAGGCGGACATACGAAATTACTGACGGCATCATACCAATTGCCTCAATAGGTGCTAGGATTAAACTGACTGCAATTGGAATACCATGATAATTGTAAAGAGTCCAAATTAACATCACAACAGCAGAAATAGCAATTGCAGCACCGGGTTGTAACAAATAATCGAATTCATCAGGGCCAAGGAAACCATAGGTAAACATGAAGCCGCCAATTAGTAACACTATCCAAGAGCCATGTTCAAAAAATGCTGCTGCTAAGCCTACATGACCATGGTCAGTACCGTAAAATAATACATCTCGGAACCCGATTAACTTACCGAAGATGATGTGGAAGAATCCTACGTAGATTGTCAATACTATAAGGTCCTCTAAATGAGTCCCTACTCTATGGAATGGGAATGCCAGGTTAATACCGTAGCCTAATTCAACAAAAGGCCCATAGCCATGATCGAGATCAAATGGATAGAGGTTAGCAAGGAAGGCCACAGGAGATAGATTCTCACTATACATGTAATGTCCGCTTGAGTCCTTCATGTAACTACCATCGGCATAGGTTAGCTTTTCGTAAAGGAAAATTTCCCATCCAGCAAACTCCGCATAAATATAACCAAAGATGAGTGTACCTAATCCTATGTAAATCAAGAACTTACCACCAAGATGCATCATTTCATTAGAGCGTGCCTTGCTATATACAAAGGCACCAAGGGAAATGGTTACTATCCCGTATGCCATGTCTCCGAGCATCATTCCAAAGAATATTGGATAAGTTACGAACATGAACAGAGTGGGATCAATTCTGCCATAAGCAGGCCTTCCAACGGCATTAGTTAGTAATTCCATAGGTTTACTTAGTGTTCTACTTTGAAATGCAATTGGAGGCATTTCTTGATGGTGATGATGATCAGAATGACCATGCCCGCCTCCTCCTGGCTCAACCTTGAACGGCGTGACTTCCGAATACTGGCAGTAATTATTTAATGCATGTTGAACTTCTTCGGAACGTGAAAGTTCAATCCAGCCATCGATAAAGAAAGCATGTTCTGAAACTGCGATTTTGACAGGAGCAGTAAGGATATCATGCTCCCTTTCTAAAAGCTCTAAGCCACATGCTAAAGATGAACCAAATTCATCACTCCAAGATTCAATATCCTTGACGATTGAAGATTGCTCGGAAGACAGTTTATTGATTTCAGATTTTATCTCTTCAATCAACTTTTTAGGGTTGCCAGTAATTCCCTCTGGAATATTAATCGCCTGAAAACCTGATTGATTGAGAATAGATTGGATATCATTCGAACGTTCAGATTTAACGAAAACAGCGACTACCTTGCTGCCATTAATTAAACCTTGAAAGAATAGTCCTTCAATTCCTGCATCAATAATTTGGGACTCAATGTCTGAAGATCCACCGGAAATTGTCCCTACAAATGTATTGAGAGTAGAATAGCCGGAAAGCAACTCTACATCTAAGTCAATAGAGGAAAGCAGTCCCATAATCGATTCTTCCTCTCGGAGCGAGGAAAGGCTATTTTCTACAGTATCTAAGCGGGTGCTCTTTTCCAAAAGAACATCTACAGCATCAGAAAGGGCACCATCTAATTCTGAACGTACTTTTTCGGCAGTAACAGGAGATTTTGGGCCATTGTAATCTACGATTGATGCTGCAGAACGTAATTTTGTGAGGCGTTTTCCTACCATCTCAGATTCATCTTTGGGTGTACCTAGATTGAAACCTTCATCTGATCCATCGTATTCAATGAAGTGTAATGCATTTAGAGTTGCTAATGCATCAATTACTTCGTCAATTTTGTCTTTAGTCCCCGCAGCAAGTAATCTACCCATGCGCTGCGTTTTAATTTGAGACATTTTTTGACCCCCTAGATACAATTATTTCCTAAACGAGTCAATGACTAATTTCGCTGCCTTGTCCCGATTTTTTTTACCAGAATCGTGAACATTTTTCTGTGCGGCTTGACCGTCATTAGAAACAACTTCTGCTTCTGTACCCGCAGATGCACGAGCATCTGAAATTAGATTTTGTGCTTCAGACTCAGATGTTGTTTTTCCAGATGTCAAAATCTCAGATGCGTTTTGTCTGGCCTGAGAAACTATCTGTGCTGCGTCTTTTTTAGCATTGGACAACGTCTCAGTTGCCGCTATTTCAGCATCTTTAATTGCACGTAGAACATCTTCTCTAGCCATGGACAGCACCTGTATGTTGTTCTCGACCGAAAATTAGTATATGATAATAACCGAAGTGAGTCCTAAAATGTATCAAGTGATAATTATGATACCACCATCAGCACCTACCAAATAGTTGTATCTTTTGCGATAGTTCATGGATACCGAGACTATCGGTGAAGATGATTGGAATGAACTCCAAAAAAATCTAGAGGCTACTATACCTGTTTATGATAAAATTAATCGCTTTGCAACATTGGGACAGGTCTCTAAATGGAGAAGAAAAGTCAGGGAAAGATTACCTGAAGAAGGACTTATTCTAGAGGTAGGATGTGGGCCAGGAAGTTTTGCTGAAGAATTAGAAGGTAGGGAATTAATTTGCCTAGACCCCATACCTGAAATGCTTCGTGTGGCTGAACCAAGAGTAAATGAAATGAGGGAGAGAAATGGCTACTCTGCAGCTAAGTTTGTCGAAGGTAAAGCCGAAGCATTACCTTTTGAAGAAAATAGATTTGATGCTGTTTGCACATTATTTTCATTCAGAGACTGGTACGATAAAAAGGCGGGATTAAGCGAGGTTTTGAGAGTATTAAAACCCGGTTCTTCAATAGTGATTGTGGATCCTGCCAAAATAAACAGAGTTCACGGGTACTTAGGTTGGTTATGGATGAGAATTTGGGTTGGTAGTTATGCAAAAATAATCTGTAAACAAGATGAGCATCCTTGGAAGTGGTTAACTAAGACTTATGTTCATTTTGGGACGACTAGAGATTATGTAAAAATGCTTGAAGAAGTTGGTTTTGAAAACTCAAGAGCAAAAT
Source organism: Euryarchaeota archaeon UBA257 (assembly GCA_002498985.1). Classification (GTDB taxonomy): domain Archaea; phylum Thermoplasmatota; class Poseidoniia; order Poseidoniales; family Thalassarchaeaceae; genus MGIIb-O2. The sequence continues at coordinate 13,607 of DAJO01000030.1, read as the reverse complement.
TAATTTTCCCTGGTATGGCTACTATCTGGCAGGCTGAAAAGCCTCTAGATTGAAACTAGAATATTACAAACATATTCCTACAGGTGATAAATCTCCAAACCATGAACTTAGTGAACCTATTAAACATTGAATTTATTATCCAATCAGGTAATCTTAGTACAAAGCTACCGAGAAAGAAGGCTCTTTTTGAATTTCTCATAACCTTACCCATCTGTTTATTCCAACGCTTTTCATATTCAGACAGAGGAATACCATATTTCAAATGCTCAGAAATTACTTGTCCTGCAATCCGTCCACCAATCATGGCAATAGTAATTCCCGCCCCATTGGAAGGTAGGACCATCCCAGCCGAATCCCCCACTAAGACATAATTACCTTTGACGAAAGTTTTGATTGAACCTGACATTGGAAGTGAACCCGCTCCTGAAAATGTAATATCTCCTTCATAGCGACTGATGAAATCATTTGATAAATCATTTAGATTTTTATTCTTAGAAAACTTATTCTGAATACCTACGCCGATATTAGCGCCTCTATTTTT
>DAJO01000030.1:0-12980 GCA_002498985.1 Euryarchaeota archaeon UBA257 | reverse complement strand
AAAGTCCTTCTTAATGGATCGTTGTGACCTCCCGCACCTACAATTACCTTAGCATTTAATTCCCTGCCACTCCTTAGTTTAACAGTATTCCCACCAATAGAATCTACACGAGAATTAACAAGATATTCAGCACCCCTTGATTTCGCTAAATCAACTAAGGCTTCATCATGAGCTACTCGATTTAACATGTATCCTTCAAACTGAAACTGGAGAGGTTTTCCAGAAGGAGGAACTAGGTGCATTTCAGATGTTTTTCGAGAAATTGCATGTTCAGGCGTCCTCAGTAAATCGTCAATATTGGGTACTTTGGGGCATAGACGCCGCATTTCTTCATTAGTCGGAACTAGTTCACCACATTGTAGAGGAGTACCAATCGGGTCACGACCGTCTACAACAAGAACATCGGCTCCACCTTCAGCCAAGTACCTAGCAGTGGTTGAGCCGGCAGGACCTCCCCCAATCACGATTACGTCCCAACTTGTTTTCTCACTCATTTGTTCACCTTTGAGTGTCTCATAATAACTATTTTTTCCTAGAACGAGACCTTTTTGCTACTTCTGCCATTAGTTTACTTGCATCACTATCTGGCAATGATTCTAAGTATCTAAGTGCCCTATTTACATGATTCTCAATTAATTGCTCGGAGTATTCGAAAGAACCGGCTAAGGAAAGTAAAGATACTAACTCATTCCATCTATCGTCAGAAAAGTTTTGTAGAATATCTGCTAATTGCTCTCTTTCAACACCGTGTAACATTGTTAAAGCATGAATCAATGGAAGAGTCATTTTACCTTCATGAACATCGCTACCACGAGGTTTTCCCATTTTTTCATCACCTGTCAAATCAAGTAAATCATCTACTAGTTGAAATGCTCTACCTACTTCCCATCCAAATTCTTCTAGAGAGTTAATCACTTCATCGGGAGCACCCGCGATAATAGCCGCACAAGAACAGGCTGTAGCAAAGGGCCCTGCAGTTTTCCCATCAATTATCGAATAATAATCCTCAGGAGTTGTTGCTAAATTCCCAATATGCTCATGTTGAAGTAATTCACCCGAAGCAATGTTTGCACAGGTTTCTGCCATTCTTTCAACAATTCTAGCATCGTATTTCCCACCTAATCCAAAGCCTAAAACAAATAGATAATCTCCCCCAATTATACCATGAGCTAATCCGTGGGAGGCGTGTAAAGTGGGTTTTCCTCTACGAGTTTTTGAGGAGTCATATATGTCATCATGAACCAGAGTAGCAGTATGAATAATCTCTGCAGACAATGCCAGATCCATAACTTCTGAAATTTCTTTACCCCCTGCTGCTTCGAAAGCCAATAGGGCAAGTACTGGACGGTATCTTTTACCTCCTGCTAACAGAACTTCACGCGCTAGATTCATAGCAGGTGCTTGGGAACTAGCCATTTTTTCTTGTACAAAGTCTTCCAAAGCTTCATCCACTATATCTCTCATTTTTGTCAACTGACGATGACTGGACTTGAGAGATACCATGTGACTTCAATACAGATGAGAGGGGTCGCCTATATCAATAAGTGTCTAGCCGGATAGTTTGAGCACATGGCGTGCTCCCTCCCTAGAGGTGGACGCGATTATGGAAAGAATACAATTCGGAACTCTATCTATCCTATCATGTCCTGTAGACAAATATATGGAAAAATTCTTCGATTCAGAAGAAGCCCCTGATCAAGAAATAGATGTTGTAAAATATCATTCTCTGACTGAGACACTGGAAAAATTAGAGAATGGAGAACTTGACTTATTAGCTATGCCAGCAGAATTATTGCATGGACAACATTTGCAGATCTATGATGCAAATTGTGAGGTTCTGGGCGCAAGAACTCCTCGTACACCAAATATGATTCTAGTTTCAGAAAATAAATTACAATATCAACCTAAGTCAGGAATTATATTATCGGATTCAAAATTAGTAAGAAGGCAATTGAGGAGAGCTCGTAAAGGATTGAGAGTTCTATCTACAAAAGCGTTTATTGAGATTAATGAGAGAGAAGAGATTTTTGATGATGAATTAGAAAAATATTCATGGATGGAAGAATTACGTTTGAATGGGGAAATCGATGGATATATTATTCCAAGAGTAATTTATTCTGAAATAAATATTAGTGGTAGAAGGCATTCATTATTACCAGATCCTCACAATTTAGGAGATAGTCATTACTTACCTCAACCATACTCAGATTTAGTAGTAATTATTGGGAGAAAGAATTTCCCAAAAAGTATTGCAGAATTATTTACAGAGATAGAAGGTGACACAATATGGAAAATCCAAGATTATTTCCTCAGCAGTATGGACAAAAAGGAGTTAGAATCCATAGGCGTACTAGTTAGGCATAGGAAGTTGAGTACTTTGATGATTCAGGCGGAAAAACATAGAGATTTGACTATGGAACAATCATTTCATGACTTAGAAGGCGAGGTTATAACAAATGAAGTATTAGTAGAATTAAGAATTGAAAAAATCTCAAATGATGGGAAGAGAACTATTTCTTTACACAGAGTAGTCCCCTATTCAAAATATGAAATTGCAATGGTTGCTACAGAAAAAGATTGGACAAAAGTTCTTGAAAGAGCAGAAATGAATGAAATTAAATTCATTAATGACTAAACCGCTGTAAGGAATTAGTAATCAAATGAACGATTAAAATCCAATCTATACGCAATTAATATGACACATCAGAACTCTCGAACGTGCGAGGGAAGATAGTTGCAAGTCGATTCAGAGCTATTGAATGACCTCTATCTGTCTCCTTTAATGACACTCAGAGAAAGAGCTGAAACTGCTGAATTAGCTAAATCAGGTTCTGTAGAAGTGCTCAGAGCCAGATTAATTCAACACCAAGTTCTAGGTGACTTCGATTTATCTTGGGAAGGTATCCAGTCAATGCCGCATAGAGAAATTGGAGAAGTACTGAAAATTTTTGGAATAAAATCATCTGGCTCTCACAAAGAAAGAAGACAGAGATTATGGTTGCATCTTAATTTCGATTCCAGAAGAATGACTATCGAAAGACTTGCAGAAATCGACAGAGAAAAGTTACACGAGTTATGTCAGTTTTTGGAATTGCCGTTAACAGGGAATAGAACAGTACTAATGGGACGAGTTGCAGGAGTATTAACTAGTCAATCTAAAGGTTGGGGACGGATAAAAAGGAGCCTTAGAAGAAATGGAATCATTGTATCTTCAAAAAATGAAGAAGTTATTATTAATAGGGATGAAGAAGATTTGATTGAATCAGAAAATGAAAATAAAAAAATCATTCCAGAGATAAAAGACGAAGTGTCAAATGCCGCATTGGAAGATGCTCATGATTCATTGATGATAGGATTTGAAGATGCAGATTTTGGAGTACAAGGAGATATTCTCACAATCCAGGCAAGGGTAGAAGATTTAGATCGAATGATTGGCACAATAATCAAAAATCGTGATGGAGCATGGGGGGAAAAAGAAATTGATTTATTGATCAGATTGGCCATTAGAAGAGGATGGCCATTGAAAGATGATAGAGTAAAGCAAAGACTTTCAGAAGTTGCCACAAATATTGCAGAAATCAAAGGTGCTGATTTAGGAAGAATTACTGATCTAGAGACAAATGAAATGGAACATATTAATAGAATTAAACATAAACTCTCCTTGGTTGAAAAAATACTATCTGAAGAGGGTAAAGATTAGTCTAATATTTGGAAAAATCCAAATCTTGGTTCAATAATCTCACATTTAATATCTCTCAAATCTTCTATTGCATCTTCAGATGACTCTCTAGAAAAACCTGCTTCTACACATGCGAGAACTATAGAATCATATGGCATACCATCAGGGTTTGAAGAACTTCTGATAACATTAAGGATTACATCATCTACATCACCTGTGGGTTTTGAATCACTTTTTACAGCATCATTTTTCATCTGAGGACTATTTTCTGGAACTTCTAACACTGTAGATTCTTCAGTAGATGTAATCATTTGTTCAATTTCTGAATTAGAACTAAGGGCCATGGAAAGGCTTTGAAGAACCCCTACCTTGTAATTCTCAGGATCAAAACTACTGTAGTGATTTTTGGCTAATATCATACCTTCGATTAAATCCGCAGGAACACCTGCAGATTTTAATGATTCATTGGTATTTTCTGACTCTAAAGACAAATTATATGCATCAAGTCTTCTAAGAGTTGCAGCCGAGGCCTCTACCAGCCAATTAACATAGACACTTCTTTCCACTGTTGTGAATTCTTCAGCACGGAATGAAGTGAATATCCCTCCGTCATCACTTTCGAACCATCTTGCACGACCAATCATCATCATCAAAAACCTATCACCGGATTCAAATCTGGCTAGTAGTTCTTCAGCATCAGCATGAAGTTCGGGCTGGAATGGAGCAATTTGGAATCTGTGCACACCTCCAGTGGCATCTCTCAAATGTCCTGAATATGTAGGACCATTATCTCCTTCTCTTCTTTCGAATCTATCAATAACTCCACCGAAAAGTGCTCTATTTACTTTAGCACCTAATTTTGTGATTATAAAGCTAGGAGCATATTCACCAACTCCTTCCAAAGGTAGATTCGAATCAGAGTACTCTTGTGCGAAAATTCTTATGGCACTTTGTCTACCAAATCTAACTTGATTCATCATAGCAGCACCCCCCATTCCTCAATAACTAAATTGGCTGCATCCTCATTTGTAGATGTATCTAAACCAATATTCTCTGCAAGAATCATAGCACCCTGGTTATCGACTAAAGAGCGCCCATCTATAACCACTTTTCGCGCCAGGATTTTATTTCTGATATGAGCGATGAAATCTTCCTTTCCTCTCTGAGAAATTTGTTCTTTAACCTCTTCCTGAGTCATACTAAGAAACTTCTCAGACGGTATTTTACCTAAGATAAGAGAAGCATTATTGACACCATCGTCGATTACAAATTTCAATCTTAAATCTTCTACACCATGTTGTGGCCCATGATCTTGGCATGAACCATCTCTAAGAATTCTCTTACACTCAGGACATCTTTCTATAATCCCTGAATCATTTTTTACTGCAACAATTGTTCCAGTTGTTTTAATACCTCTTCGAGAACCACCATTTACTAAGTCAGATAAAGTAATCTGAACCCAATGACTTTCAGGATTGATTGCATCCCAAGGCGCTTCAGATAGATTCTGTATTTGTTCAGAATTATCTACTACTAAATCAGGGGAACCCTGCCAAAATTGAACTCGGGCACCATTTAGATGTAGAAAATCGCCAGGTTTAGGTTCTATTTCACACCAAGCTGTCAATCTACAACGACCTGAGGGGTCCATTACATCTCCACTTCGGACTATCTTTTCTTCACCATCAGAATTTGTAAATGTTCTAGATTGCCAAGATTCAACTTGAACCGTTACAATTACATCTTTCATTCCATTTCTTAGATCCGAAATTTGTGAAGTTGTTGCTTTAGATAAATCTTCAATACTAGCAAAGTTACTATCGTGAAATTTTTCGATTTTAGTTCTGTCATTCACATTTACTTCGGGGGTTTCTCTAAATTTTCTTATCATTGCCCCCTCAATTTTTACTAAATCTCCAACTTCATGTTCTAATGGAACCCAGGATAAGAAACTTATTTTTCCGGAAGAGTCAGCCAAAGTACCTCGGAAAATATCTATTGTTCCACTACCATCTCTTTTGGTAATGACATCTGGTTTAAGAGAAATTATTCTCACTAGTAAATTGACATATCCTTCATTCTCAGATGCTTTTTCTATTAAAATCGGTTCATCACTAAGTGTTGGAACTGCAGGACCACCCTCTCGAAGTATTGTTACTCTACTACCTCTGTTAATATTGATTGAACGTTTCTCATTCCACTCATTTACAGATACACCTTCGAGCCTAACAATAGAATTTGGCCTTAGGTTTTCCGAATGTGCACCCCAATCTTTGAAATCCCATCTTTCTCTTTTGTCTGTTGATTCCCAAGGATTGTCTTCAATCCATCCAAATGCGATCTGCTTTTCTTCACCCCTTACCATCTGTATCCTTGGAACATAAGTTACTACAGCAACCTCTAATGTAACATTCTTATCATCCGAACCTAACTCTTTGAACCTATCTACTTTCTTCTCAACTCGAGCGGTCGTTCCAGGAAAAGATTCCATATCCTTACCACTGACCTTCTGAAACTTAAGTATTACAGATCTTACTGCATCATTAGGAGGAATGAGAAATTCATTTTCATATTTTTCAAATTCCTTAGCTACTTCGTCTTCATCTACATCTTTACATTCTTCTTTCACTAAAGCTATCTGCACAGCATATCTTTCCTTATCAGTCATTTTACTACCTCACTCAAGATTAAAGTGGTGAGACTATTTTAACTACCGATACAGAACCCATCAATGAAATTTCTTGATGGAAAAAAGAAGTTACGCATCGGCGTGTATTTTTGGGTGGACTCAACACTTGCAAACCTCCGGGAAGGCTTTGCTAGCATGGAGGTCCTTGAACATGTTCATTGATTTGTCAAAGATTCGCACCGATGGCGTTTTGATTAAATGCCCTTTATGGAAGTACAATGGGGACCGGAGAACTATGCCGATTTGGGATTTTGACCGCATCAGATAGAGCAAGTTCAGGCGAATATGAAGACCTCAGCGGTCCTGCAATAGAAGAATTTCTAAAGAATACGCTGTCATCTCCATGGGAAGTAGTTAGGGAATTAGTTTCTGATGAAAAATCAATTATAGAAGAGACTTTAATAAATTTAGTTGAAATAAAAAATTGCTCAGTAATTTTGACAACTGGAGGGACTGGCCCCGCGATTAGAGATGTTACTCCCGAAGCAACCATATCTGTTTGTGAAAAAATATTACCAGGATTTGGAGAACAAATGCGTTCTATATCTCTGAAGTATGTCCCTACTGCAATTCTCTCTAGACAAACGGCAGGAATTAGAGGAGAGACTCTAATCATAAATTTACCAGGTTCTCCACGTTCAATTAGGGAAATATTAGATGAAATGTTTGCGGCCGTACCATACTGCGTAGATTTGATTGGAGGCCCCTACATAACGACCCACCCCGAGGTAGTAGATTCATTCAGACCCGCCCATGCTCGAAGAGAATGATTCATCAAAGGGTGTTCAGCCCGACAACCATGAGCAAGATGAAGAGTGGCGACATTGAAGTCAGTAGAGATAAAGATAAATTGAGAGAAATTGAAGTCACTTTAGACTTCACCCCTAATGCTTTGGCATCTGTATTATATCGCCAAGGAGAAACTGTAATTCTCGCTTGTGTCACTAAAGCGGATGGATTACCTAGATGGTTCCCTAGAGATTCACAAAGAGGGTGGGTCCATGCTGAATACTCACTTTTGCCAGGTTCTACAGATAGCCGTTTTAGAAGAGAAAGAAATGGAGCTAAAGGAAGAACACAAGAAATTGAAAGATTAGTTGCACGATCTTTGAGAGGAGCTATAGATCTAGAGCAATTAGGCCCTATTGCCCTAACAGTTGATTGTGATGTACTTAATGCAGATGGGGGCACTAGATGTGCTTCAATTACTGCAGCCTGTATTGCTCTGAGATTAGCTGTTCGCAGATTGATAAATGAAGGTGAATGTCTGCCAATTGGGATGAGACCTAGTAGGGAAGATTTGAAGAATGGATGGAAAAAACCAAATTTGTCTGAAGAAGAAAAAAGTAATCATGAAAATAATGTAATTATGAATGATGTTGCCGCTGTAAGTGTTGGACTCATAGGCGATGATATCTACTTAGACTTAGATTATATCTTGGACAGTAATGCTGATGTTGATATGAACGTAGTAATGACAAGTAATGGAGAATTTGTAGAAGTTCAAGGGACTGGAGAAGAATCAACATACAGTAGAGAGCAACTTAATTCATTACTAGATATGGCTGAAAAAGGTAATTCATTACTACACAAAATGCAAGTCAAAGTACTATCAGATGCTAATTGAGTTCTCAGAACAATTGAAGAGGATAGTGCGGTGGCGTGCATGCTAATGGGACTGTAGCTCAGCTGGGAGAGCGCCGCACTGAAGATGCGGAGGCCGCCGGTTCAAGTCCGGCCAGTCCCACCAGCAAATAATTGAAATGACGTATAGTTTTGAATACAGTAATTCATTAAGTATTGTTCAATCGGTACATTATGGATATCTTTGAAGGACGCATTACTTCATGTGGTTTTGATTCAGGAGATAGAATAGTTATTGGAATGTGGGAAAGTTCCCCATTTGGAAGTTTTGCAGATATCATGTGGGCAAAACCTGATGGTACAAAAATTCTTATCGCACCAAATAGTGAAATTGGAGATTATATTTTTTCCCTATATGACTTTGATGAAGTGAAAATTGAAGAAATAAAAATCAAAAGAAAATCAAAAGAAATTTCCTTCAGTACTACCGACATCAATTGTCAATTCAATTGGGGGAAAGAAATATCATTCTTAATCAAAAGAAGGCCTCTTTGGTTTGTAGCGACTGTCGAGTATTTTTTTGGATGGTTAATATTTAGAACTAAAACCCATGGTAAAACAAAAAATGGTAGAAAAGAATGGTATGTAGTAGATAAAATTTCTAGATTAAAAAATGCTAAAGGGGAAATCGCTGGCAAAAACTTAGGGCTCTATAGTAAATTTTCACCGAAAGCAAACTTTGGATTTAGTGATCCACCAAACATGCCGGCATCAGTACTAGTTAGAAGCCATATTGAGTGATTTAGAACAAATCGTCATCGTCATCGCTGTCTTCAAATGACATCATTGTACTGGAATCAGTTTTTTTCTTAGGAGCGGCCTTTTTATTAGTAGGCTTTTCTATTTCTTCGGGTTTTTCTGACTCTAATTTTTCTTTATCCTCTGCTGCTTGTCTCTCGAGTTCAGCGATTTCGTCAGATGACATTCCTTGTTCTCTAGCTAATTTCAAACGACGTTCATCACGAGCACGGATCTCCAATAATCTTTGTCGAGCTTTATCATAATGTTGTAGCATATACATTGCATCGTGTTCCAACAATGGTGAATCAGAAATAATTGTAATATCTAACCAATCTCCTTCCTCTGCTAAGTATTCTGCGAATGGTTCAAATTTCAAATCAGATTTCTTAATCTGAGTATAATGTAAAGCATTACCCATCCTATGTTCAACACCTGCAAAATGACAGTAAAACTTCTTTCCACCATAACTTTCTCTAACAAGATCAAATAATTCTGCATAGTCCTCACTAGTTTTCATCTTACCATGACCTCTAGCATGAATATGAGCCATATTAATCACGGGAACGGTTCCTTCAACATGGTTACAAACTTCTAGTACTTCCTCAATTGTACCCCATAATTCTTGACGTCCTGAGGTTTCAATTCCGACTAATGAAGGTTCAGATTCGTGAATCCAAGGGAAAGCAGCGTAATCTAGTTCTTCTTGAGCATCTCCCCAAATTGAACGAACCCTATCAACAACACCGGAAAATACATTTGCTACTTGTTCATTAGCAGCACTTCCGGGCTCATATTCTCCATAAGGGCCAACATGATATGTCAAATGGCGCGCATTGAGAATTTTTCCGGCTTGCATACTAGACTCCATTTTCAGCAAACTACGATTACGTTCTCTACGATTGCCTAATAATTCCGCATAATAAGGACCATGCATATTCATTTCAATATCAGAATCCCAAGAGAGTATTCCTGCTTGCCAGTATTGATCGAAATGTTTTGGCTGAACTGTGCGGACAGTTTGTATCTCCATAGCATCTAAACCAAGTACAGTGATATCATCCATACCTTCCACTATAGTGCGGCCTTTGCATGACAAAGGAACACCTGCTGGACCTAATCTTAGTGGCATACTTGTATCCCCCGAGGGTTGGCCGAACGGGTGACCCTTCAAAAGGCATTGTTGCTATGAGTCCCAGTTCAAATAATAATTTAAGAAAAGTTTTTCAATAAAATACGATAAAAATTAACCTAAACAGGCATTTTTTACTCCTAAATCACCTGTCCCTGAAAATGGAAGATTGCAAATATATCTAGCCAACCATTCTAAAGGTTGAAGTGAATTTTTTGTAGTCACAGAAACCGAACCCATGGAGTGCTCAACTATAGCTTTCTTCTCATCACTAAGATAGGTACATACATGAGGAACAAGCCCTCTATTACGAATTTCTTTGAGAAGATTTTCAACCGGANNCGGAATTTGTTCTAATTCAGATATTGCATCTAAGGCTCTAGGTGTGAAAAATAATACATGAATTTGTCTAATTCTACTTATCACAAATCCCCACGATTTAGAAATATCTTCTAAATTTTGGGGAACGTCGACAATCATTACCATCTTAGCACCTTCTAGTTCTCCAAAAGTCATCCCAGCACCAACTGCTGACTTTGGAGAGTCTCCCGATAGTATTGTTTCTGCGGAATTTATTAACCAATGAATACCATTTGTTGAGCCTCTCCAATCAATACTTCCATGATCAAATTTAGAAAATGATTCTTTATCACCACAAGTGATAAATCTTGTTTGTGCCCCATAAGAATTGGAATATGAAGAAATAGTGAAAGCATTATCATTCCTTTTTGGATCACCAAAAGCAACCATCCTGATTTCTGAAACAGACATGTTATTCAATCCATTTTCCATCTTAACAAAGCTATTGCGCCCCCGAGACCCAACAATTGTTGAGCAGAATCATGTTCTTCAGAAACTTGAATAATTTTTCCTTTAGATAATTCCGTGGTATGTAAGATAGTTTCCCAATTATTTCTAACCTCAGAATCCGGACTTCGTATCAGGTTTGCATCGATGGCTAACACATCGATGGCTCCTGATTCTGCTGCCTCAGAAATAAATTTAATCCCGTAAGCAACAGCTCCGTTGGTGGAGATTCTTTTCAATCCCTCTTCAATTGCTTTAATTTGAGATACTAGAGCATGTTCACCTAGTACTGCATCTGCTAAACCATCAGCTAGTACCTGATTGGCAGCAGATCTACCACCTATAGAAGTGGCTGCATTTAATATCTGATTCTTCGAACCATTTAGTCTGAGCATTGATTCAAATTGCTCTCTCGCTAGTCCAGGACCACAAATTACCATAGGCATTTCATCGGAAAATACCAAAATTGTTTCTTTTGCAACTCTTTCGAAAAAAGCTCTCCTCACTCCTGATGAATCATTTATTCTTTTACCGCCACCACGCATGGTAAATTGTGATACGTCTCTAATACCATGAGAGGTTACTTCAAACAATATTACTTCATCATTCTCTACCACAATAAGTGCTGATTTCGCCTTTTTACCTGATGAAATGGTTTCTTTAAGCAAAGATAAGTCTGATTTGACAAAACCTCCTGGAAATTCCAACTCGACTTCGTCACCAGGAGAAATAATGTGAGTATGGTGACTCCCTATGTCAAAATTGGCGTCCCTAATTATTCCATGCGCTCTGAGATTATCAGTGAATGATTGAAACTCAGTTTTTTCTACATCCAAAACTATCCACATAGGTTTCCTTTCAGCACTCTTGGCCCTTCCGTCTTCCTGAGTACCCGTACTAGAATCCCTTCTATGAGATAACATTCCAAGAATCGAATCAGGCCGACATAGTTGAGATAGCGCCCAAAGATCATCTTCAGATTCAATCCTTAAACGGAATCCTTCCTCGAGTTTCTTAATCTGTCGCACAACCTCAACCTCAACCAAATACTCCCATTAGGTTACCATCTTCGTCCATGTCCATATCCATTGCTGCTGGTCTTTTTGGTAATCCGGGCATAGTCATCATAGACCCACATATCGCAACCAAAAATCCTGCACCGGCATTAATTCTTATCTCCCTAATAGGTAAAGTGAATCCGGTTGGAGCCCCTAGTTCAGATGCTTCATGACTGAATGAATACTGAGTTTTTGCCATACAAACAGGAAGTTTATCTAAGCCCCATTTCTTTAATGTTTCAAAAGAGCGTAGCGCCTCGGGACTAAAATCTACATTATGAGCCCCATATACATTTGTTGCAATTTTCAAAATAGTTTCTCTAGCCGACATTCCTGATTCAACAATTGGAGAATATTGTCTTCCAGATTCATCATGTTTTTTACAGGCGTTAACTACTGCATCTGCTAATTCACCCGCACCTAAACCTCCTTCTGCATGTCCTCTAAAAATTACAACATCTTTCGCACCAGCTAATTTAGCTTCGTCACTAATTGCTTGTATCTCGGCATCTGTGTCTGTAGAAAATTTATTTATTGAAACAATTACTGGTAATCCGGTCATTGAAATGTTTCTGACATGTCTCCTTAAGTTACTAGCCGCACCTTTTCTTGTTGCATCAACATTTTCAGACTCTAATTCATCTTTTGGAGGCCTTTTGCCTCCACCAGTTGAAAAACCTCCGCCATGTAATTTCATACTTCTAACTGTAACATTTATCACAACACAATCAGGAGTTTTACCAGAGGCTAAAGACTTGATATGTAGAGCTTTTTCAGCACCCATATCTGCTCCAAAACCTGCTTCAGTCACCACATAATCAGTACATGAAAGTGCGAGAGAATCAGCGATTATGGAAGAATTACCATGTGCAATATTTGCAAAAGGTCCACAATGAACAAATGCCGGATCGCCTTCCAGTGTTTGAACGAGATTTGGAAGTAATGCATCTCTTAGAAGTAGAGCCATAGAACCTGCAGCACCTACATCTTCAGCAGTTACTGGTTCTCCACTTTTAGATTCTGCAATAATTATCCTACCTAATCTAGCACGCAAATCTTTGTAGTCTCGAGAAAGTGATAAAATAGCCATAACTTCACTAGCGGCTGTAATATCAAATCTATCACTTCGAACTAAACCATTCGATTTACCGCCAAGACCGATGGTAACTTCTCTCAAAGAACGGTCATTCATGTCAATTACTCGAGGCCAGAATATACGATTTGTATCAATAT
>DAJO01000026.1:8284-22906 GCA_002498985.1 Euryarchaeota archaeon UBA257 | reverse complement strand
TGAACAATAGTTCTACAATCAGAATCTATAATTTGATCGTGAGTTCTCTCAATCATCTCAACAAGAGACCAAAGCCAAGGAGGCCGATATTCTCTATTCCGAAATATCCTATCTACGACTGTATTTTTTTGGATATTCATAGGATTAATAGAAACCTCATCAGAAAGAGGTGCTACTTGTTCCAACCATTTTGAAGTTAGATTAAGAGCATCACCTTCGGACATAAATGGTGGTTTGAAAAGTAGGTAAGTTTTGACACGCAATCCTGCTTCTCTCAAATTATCCACAGATTTTCTCCATGTCTTTGTCGAAAAACCTTTGTTACAATGAAAGCGTAAAACTGTATCGTCATATGCCTCCAAACCGATTGCAACTGTACATCCAGGATGCCGCTCAGCCACCCATGCTAATTTCTCAGGATTACACAAATGTGCCTGGGCTTCAACTACCAGTTCTAATCCTCTTTCATACGTTTCTTTCAAAACCATTTCTTGCCATTCAGGAGGATTTTCTTGATCTTCAAAAAATGTCCCAGAAGTATATACTTTAACCATTTTACAGCCTTCAAAGTCATTTGTCAATCTTTTAGATTCTTCCCATTGAGCAAATAAATCATTAGCGGTTACATCGTCTCTCACATCGTTAAAGTAACCACAAAATGTACAACCAGATTTCCACCACCAAACACAACCCCTAGTTCTCAAAATTACTGTTGCTGCAGTACAACTAGTGCCATCCTGCAACATCTCTGGGGTTTTGTAAACTGTAGCAGGCTTGGTTGCATCCCAAGATTCTCTGCGAGAAATAGATTGAGGAGTATTCTCAGGAGCTTTAACTAAATGGTGAATCTTAACAGCTTTTTTACCGTCTCCTAATATCCCAGAAGCACCTCCCATAACCCTTCGGTCGGTTCTCATCTATTGAGACTGCCGTCGCCAAAAACATCTTGTTATGAGAGCCTTAGGGTCAAATATTGGTGGTACGTTGAAGTCTTTCACAATTATACAAAATCTGTTGACTGCTTTGGCAATACCATTTCTTGCATTCATTGTAGGAATTTCTGCATTCCCTGGGGTTTACGTTTTTTATAAAATACTAGATGTTTCTAATACTGACCCCGGATCTTTCTTAGCATCAAATATAGATTCAATACCTCTTGAAGACCTCGCAATTACAGGAATTGCGACAGGGATGGCAATGATGATTTGGGGTATTAGTTTAGTAATTATTTGTGGAGTACTTGGCGGATTATTTAGACCTAGGTTAGATCCAGGAAGATATCCTCTGCAATCATTCGTGACAATTCAATGGGCTTGGTCGATGATTTTCCATAGGATTGCACTATTCTTTTTACCGTTCTTAGTCCCATCGTTTATTGGAAATTTATACTACCGTTTATCAGGAGCAAAGTTAGGTCAAGGAGTACAGATTAATAGTGCACATCTAAATGATGCTGGCTCAGTAACATTAGGAGACAGAGTTGTAATTGGAGGAAAAGCGATTATCAACGCTCATTTAACAGAAAGTGGAGAATTGGTTATGGCCCCGGTAATTATTGGAAATGATGCATTAATTGGAATGGGTTCTGTAATTCAACCCGGCAGTACGATAGGCGACAAGGCTGTTGTTGCATCTAGAGCTGTAGTTCCAAAGTGGACAAACATTCCTGATGGAGAAGTTTGGGCGGGAATTCCTGCAAAGTGCATAAAGCGGGCGGATGGAACAAAACCTGAATGATCAGTCTTCTGATTCTTCAAGTATTTCTTCGGACATCTCTTGAGCATGTGCAACTGCTTCTTCCGCTGCATCTAAAGCTTCATCCATCCTAGATTTGAAAGTATCTTGTTTCTTTGCGAATTCAGCACTCTTTTCAATTGCAGAATCAATCATCTCATACCTAGTCTGGATTGCTTGGTTCAAATTCTCGAATAATTGCATGTGTTGTACATACCAGTCATCTCTCGCAGTAAGTTCCACTTGTGCCGTTTGTAGTGCCTCATCGAGTTCCTCTGCGACTTCGAATACACGGCCCAATCTAGCCTTCTCACGAGTATACATCTCTTCGGTTTTCTCTAACTTGGGCTCAAGATGTTTAATTCTGGTAGAAGACTTCGCTCCATCCATTTCCATTTCATGAATTCTACTGTCCTTGTCTGAAAGAAGTGTTTCCATACCTTCTCTCTCTATTTCTTTATCGATTGCTTCTTTTTCTAGAACATCGATGATTGCATTTTTCTCTTCTAGTTCTTGTTCAACTTTACGATAAGCAACGTATAATTTTTCTAGCCGATCTGATTCTTCAACTAATCTTTCCTCTAGTTGTTTGATACGATTTTCTGGCGTTATTGAACCGCCTTCATCATTAGTCATTGGATACCCTCACCTTGCTCGAATCATATCCTCGCTTTAACTTCGGCGGATTCTTTGTCTGATAATTGCCTATTTCTAATCTGTTATTGAGATAATGCTGCAATAGTTGCCGATAAAACTGCAGTCAATCTTTTCGATGAGGGGATATGTAACTTTTCATCTGGACCATGGGCATTATTTCCTGGCCCTCCGGTACCGGTACAGAAGAATTGGGCTGAAGGATATTTTTTCTGCATCATCGCCATAAATGGGATTGTTCCACCTACCCAAGTAGCCATAGGCGGTAAACCACTAATGTGCAGGGATGCAGATGAAAGAGCATCTGCAATTTTCCCGTCCATAGCAGGAGCATGGAAACCATCTGCTGCAGCATCTGGAATATATTCCACTTTAGAGCCGTAAGGAGGATTGCTCTCCAATATTTCTTTCAGAGTAGAATCAATAATTTCAGAATTAACTCCTGGAGGTATTCTGAAACTTAATTTAAGATCCGTATGCGTCCTCAAAACGTTTCCTGCAGTTTGAGTCGGAGGCATTCCATTCGCGCCTATTACTGACATTGCTGGTCTCCAATTCATATCAAGAAGAATTTCTGCCGAACCCTCATTATGAGGCCTGAGAGTATCTACTACCGGAAGTTGTGCCCAAATTTCATCACCCAATAGTTTTCCGAGTTCTTCAGCCTCTTTTCTAACTTTATCACTAATCTCTACATGCATTTCGGGAACTAATATTTCTCCTGTCTTAGAATCTTCTACTCTATCTAAAAGCATTCTTTGAATTCTAAATGAAGAAGGAATTACTCCTCCCGACATTCCTGAATGTACTCCTTCATTAGAAACCTGAACCGATAGATTGCCGGCAACTAATCCTCGTAACGCCTCTGTAACCCAAATGTGTTCATAATCTGGTCCACCGCTGTCTAGGACAACAATCAAGTCAGGATCACCTAAATCTTCTGTCAATAATTCAAGATATGGAGGTAAATCATAAGACCCTGATTCTTCACATGTTTCTATAAGGAAATGTGACCGGGGATAAGGAACTCCTTGCTCTTGTAACATCTTTAGAGCGGTGACGCAAACATATCCTCCATATCCATCATCTAAGGCACCTCTACCATATAGCCAAGGATCTCTCCTAACTCCTTTCAATGGGTGTAATCCTTCAGACCATAATTTGGGTCTAGAGGGTTGTTTATCTAAGTGTGAATAGAATATCACTTCTCCAGGACCAGTTCCCTCAACTGTGACCAAAAGTACCGGAGTTCTTTCACCTATTCTATGAACCTTATATTCCATACCTTCTAATTCTTGTTCGGCTAACCATTTTGTGAATAAATCGATTGTTGCATCGAGTTCCCCCTTTTCTCTCCAATTAGGTTCAAAGCTTGGAGAGAGAGCCTCTATCTTGATGAAATCAGATAAACTCGGTATAATTGATTCTTCCCATAACTCATCTGCTCTAGCCATTAGCCTATCTAAGTCCACGGACATATTGCTATCTTAAGTGACATAGTCTTTGAATCTTTAATTTATAGTTCCTGCTTTTCAGGACCGCAAATAGGGATTGAACCCTTTGAAAAGGGGCATGAATCGCAAGGTTTTGAAAATTCTAAAGGAAGTGGGGGGTGATTGGAAAGAGCATCGTCTGAATTAAGTTCGATAGAAGCGACTTTGCATAAAATTTCCTCTAATTCTGTTTGGGCTTCCAAAAATAAATCTTCTGGATATTCAACTAATCTTCCAGTGACTCCAACCCAAATGGCAGGACGTAATACTTTGCGCGGATGTGTTTTCATCTGTTCCATTTTTTCTAATGCACGGTAATATAAGGCTAATTGCATCCTATGATGATGTAGCATAGAATATTCAGCATCACATGATGGCGCATATGATTCATCACCAAGAGATTCTAATAATCCATCTAGGTTACCTGTTGATAATTTCGAAGCCTCTTCCGTTTTCAGGTCAATCGGACGAATAGAGGGGCCTTCTTCACTATCTGTGCAAAGAACAAGATCAATCAATCCATCCATCTGAACTAAAACTTCATCGATTATTGAGATATCTTCGGGACCATTTGGTGTCCAACGACTCCGGGTCAACCCATTAATTGGAACATTAAAACTAATATGAAACGGTAATTCAGTTCTCAAACCTTCAACTTTCTCACCCTGAATTATTTCACCAGATACTAATTTTCCTAGTCTACTATTGGACAATCTGGTAGTCATCTCTGACACAATATTACTCATATTTGACGAAGTTGAATCATTAGGAATTAATTCATTGAATATTTTTTTATGAATTTCTGGATTAGTTATATCATTAGGATGATTTTTAACCCAAGAATTGGGTAATGAAGGTGAACTACTGGAAATTAGGCCAGGATTACCAATACCGATTTCCACTATTCTGTGTACAACTAAACCAAGAAGGGCCATATCAAGATTTTCTTTTGGATTAGGTGGATTAGATTCCTTTGACAAAGGCATTATTGGATTGGATCTTAATCCCCCGCGTGTTTCGAGCCAATGGCGCCTTGAACATTCGGATAATACAGAAAGACGATGTGGGGCAGTTTTAACTCTATAATTAGAATCTTTTCTGGCTATTAATGTCTGAATAATACTTTCTTTTTGAGAATATTTAGCCATAGTATCTTTTGAGGAAATTCTTTGAGAGGGCGTTAATATCTTATTCTTAAATTGTTTATCGTCGACATTAAAACATTCTTCTTCATGAATAACTACCATACCAGGCAATAGATCACTTCCAACGAAAGCCTCATGAGCCATTACAAATGGATCTAAATATCTATCAGTATTAATCTTCAATTGTTCGGTTTTATATTCATCTTCATTTGTCCAAATTGACTTACCCTCTCCTCTTCTGAAAGATCCCTGTCTAAGAGATTCTAACCAAATCTGGCCCAACTGAGGAAGAGGTTTTGTGTAAGACCATGGCACTTTAAGGCCCTTTAAATCATCATTTTCTATCCATTCAGTTCCTTTTGGTGATCCCACTATTATTAAACGATTTTTGGCTCTAGTTGCACCGACATAAAGTAAGCGCCTTGCTTCAGCATCTTTACGGGACTCATAAAGCCATTTTGTATGCATCCAAGTAGCCGATTTAGTCTCTTGTTCGTCGGTCCATGGAATCGGATTAGCAGCGAAAAGCTCTGGACTCACCATAGTTCTAGAACGAGAATCAATAGTAAGATTAGTCTGTCTCTTTGAGAAAATATCTACTAAAAACACGACACTTGCTTGAAGACCTTTAGAACCATGGATTGTCAATATTCTTACTGCATCCCTAGGAGGAATTGTTATTGCCTCCATAGTTGAAGATTCATTCTCAGTTAATTGCCTAATTCTATCTGCAATTACAATTGAATCCCCGCCTAATTCAGAACTTAATGAGGATACTAAGCCAATAAATTGTTCTGCATCTTGTAAAGATGCGTTATCAGAGTAAGTAAGTAGTAAATCTGAAAAATCTAGAGTATCTTCCAATAACTCACTTATTGAACCCTTTTCTGACAAGTCAATCCATCGACTAACTAATTCTTTTTGACGTGAATTAATAGCCAAATCTTTCAATCGAAGTAACAAATTTTCATTCTTTCCAGCTTGACCAATGAACTCTTGAGTTTGTTTATCGTTAAATCCGATTAAGCAAGATCTGGCCACCCAAGTTGCATTATGAAGATTTTTAGGCCTAGAAACAAACTGTAACAAGCCATTCAATGTATGTACTGCCGGCCTTTCCAAAAGACCTCCTTCTCGATCTGCTTGAGAGGGAATATCAAAATCATTTAGATACCTGATAATAATATCTCTAATATTTCTTCGGGATGGTAAGAGAACCATTATTTCACTAGGTGGTACCTTGTCGCATGTTGGTTGTATATCCCAATTACCGTTAGGAGAAAGTACTCGAACAGGTTTTCCTTCAATGAGATATTTTATTCTTCTAGCTATCATCATTCCCTGTCTTTCTAACGATTCTCCGGAATCAAAGGCATCTAGATATTCATCAAGATTTAATGAAGGGTCGGTCGTTAAGTCGCTATTCAAAGGACATATCCATTCTATTCCTCCATCAATTTTAGCCTTCAATTCTGATGCAAACAATTTTTGTGGATTTGCATAGAACTCGCCATTGGAAACCCTTCTATGCCTAGTATGGAAAATATCTTCCCACCATTCATTCATTACTTCTAACAAACCTCCATCGGTTCGATAATTTATTTTCAAAGAAATTAAACCCTCTTTTCTCTTGTCCGTTTCTTCTTGAGAACCTACATCTAATCCATCATAATGGTTGAATGGAATCCAACCTAGAAGATCTTGCCCCCCATCTTCATAATGTTTCCTAGCGCTAGCGATAGTAATCTCGTGAGAATTTCTTGGATCTCGGCTGAAATCGCTATTTCTCAATTCTCTACCTGGTTCTGTTAACTCTGGAATACTACTTAATTCATGAGAATTTATATGTCTTAATATCTTTGAATATTCTAAGAAACCTGTTACTTCTGCCTGTCTAAAAGCATAGATGCTTTGTTTAATATCTCCAACATAACATATCGTTGGTTGCCACGGAGTATCAGGGACTGATACTTCATTCTCTTCAAAGTGCCTTTCACCCCATAGTCTTGAAAGAAGCCTCCATTGAAGAGGAGAATTATCTTGAGCCTCATCAATAATAAACGCTCTAAATCTTCTTCTGATTCTCTTTAATAAATCAAATCTTCTTAATAAGTCAATTTTACTCTCTTTGACATTGATTATAGATTCGCCGACGGTATCAATGTTTTTTTCTAAATTCTCAAGTATAGACAAAGCAGAATTAATATGATCATCTCTCCAATATTCATCGGATGCGTTGTTTAGTGCATCTATTACTGACTCAGGATAGAAAGTTTCGCAGATTCTAGGGCAATTTGCAAGTAATAAATCTCCTGCCTGTTTTTGTATATCATCGAAATCATGAACTTCATTAATTTCTTTAAGTTTCTGTAAAATTCCATTGAAACCGTCCATTACAATACGTAAATCATCTAGATTTCGGGCCTCGTGTTCTAAACTGAATCCAAATTTATTATCAGGATTTCCTACCGGAGGAGATTCTGGTAGCAATAGAGGGAGTGTGTCTATTGCAGATCTCCAATTACTCGCAGTATTCGGTGGATTTTCCTTATTCATTAGTATCATCAAACGAATAAAATGTAACATTATATCTCCGATTTCAGAAAACCATAATTCCTTAAATTCCTCAGTTATTGGCTTAAATAACTTACTTTTACTTCCCAAATTATTGATTCCTCTTTCCCAGTTTTCTGAGTTAGGAGGGAGATTACCCCTAGGAAATATAGAAGGTTTTTTCGAAGAAGAATTATTGAATAGAGATTTTCTACTTGCCACGCATTGGTATACATCACTCAACCAAACTAGTTTATCCCAATTATTTTCTTTGGGGGGTGTTGAGGAAAGATGATCTAAACAAGAAATACGTGATTCTGAACTCCAACCTGTCCCTAAATCATTAGGATATTGTTTGACTAAATCACAGAATGCAAATATTTTACTCTGAGTTTCTTGAATAAAATAATCCAATTCGTCCGAATTTAACGATTCAAGTATTCTTCCAGATAATTTGTCAGGAACAATCTTACCTTCAGAATCACTAAGATCTTTAATCGCTTCATTGATGAAAATAGAGCGTTTAGATATGTTTCTGATGACATTAATCGCTCTTCTACGGCTAGCATAATGGCGTTGAATACGATCTCTGGATTCTAATACATCTCTGGCGCCAAAGGAACGAGTATTGGGTATACCTGCGTCAATTGCTTCGGATAATCGTGAAGGGTGTGAAGAAAGCCTCCATAATATATTCAAAGCAGATTCTGCCAATAGAATTCTACCTGAGTCTGAAATATTGTCTTGTGTCAAAGAATCGCCAAGGATACCTCTGTAAGGAGAAATTAATTGATTGAAAAAAGAATCTATTGTTCCTATTGGGGCATCGTCCAATAAAGTCAGAAGTTGTTCATTAAATCCCTCATAACGAACCCTAGGGTCTGTTCTAATATTTCCGTCATCACTTAATGGACCCGGAGATAAATTTACCAACCTTTTTCTTAATCTATCTTTCATTTCGTCTGCTGCTTTGTTGGTAAATGTAAGCAACACTACTTCACCAGGTAATAATCCACCCCAATCACGAAGATTTTGAGTATCGGACTTAGTTGAAACTATCATGCCCCCAGATAACTCGATAGGTCTTTCAGGTTTAGGTAAAATTCTAGTTGCTCTTTGATTTTCTGAAAGATAATGTTCGATTACTCTATCTATAATTGTACTCGTTTTACCAGTCCCTGCACCTGCATCTACAACTATATGTGAGTCCAAATTAAGAGCTAATAATTGTGCTCGATTTAATCGCATTAAAAATCACCTTCTAGCTTTACGTCGCAAATATTACTCACTGAACAATAATTACAATTATTTTCTTCTGGAATTGGATTAATAAAGCCCTTATTTGCCCTATCAGAAGTATTCAATGCAACGGAAATACGAGATGCCATCCACGCTCTGAACGGATCGCTCTTAGGAGACTCGCCTTCATCTAAAAATCTGAATAAGCTCTTGGTAATATCTGTCTCAGTGCCAAAGTTAGTCAAATTAGAAACTAGAAGATTATTTGATTTCTCTATTAAATGGGATGTCTCATGCCCCAACACTGAAATTCCTGCCCCAATTACTAAATCTCCAGGATTGGCTATTTCCCAAGACCTAGCATATAGAGCCAATTGAAGCTCTTCTAGAAGACCCTTGTAATGTCTATCTTTAATGTCAGTCTTTTCTGAAGTTTTTATGTCTCTGATAATTACTAATCTTCTCGGTTTCCAACTTGACTTATACAATTCTAGTGGCGCGACTTCATCACTACCCTCTTCATTTAACCAGTTATTTTTCTCTATATCGAAAGGAACTAAATCTACACGGTCTATCTTACCTTTCAATCTTATTGAATCTAAAGATTCTCCATCAGGTGAAGTTATATGTGAAGGTAATGATATTTCAATACCATCTTTATCATGTAAAGATAAATCCCACTCGATAGCAATTGGCGCTACATTTTCTAATAATAACTCTGCCTTAATCATCCTCCCAATTCTCCCTGTCAGAGGTACTGGTTTAGGGTTTGATAACCAATCATCCCACTCTCTAATACTCATACCAGTCATCATTCTAATCCGATTAGTAGAAACAGCATCATCCCTATTTAGCCAAGGTGCAATCTCATCTAAATTCAAGAGAGATTGTTGCATCAAGATTTGTGGTTCAATCTTTGAATCAGAAATATTTATTGGAGAACCATCAGCTAAAACAGAATTAAAATTCCTAGGATATTTTTCTTTGAAATTTAATGTTTGGAGTATTAAATTATGATGAATTTTATGGAATAAATCTCCATGAGTGCGGGCATCGAGGTCTTCCTTTTGAGAATCTTCTAGTTCTATCTTCAAACTTCGATTTAACCAGCCAGAACGTGGGCAACGAAGCCATTTCTGAAGTCTGGTGGGAGACCAAGTAGGGAAATTTAAATTTTCTAATTGTTTGAAACCATTTCTAGAATCATTGACATTTATTCCCAAACTTGTGGGCGTAAAAGGTCTCGGATCAATTGTTTGAGACTTGATTTTGCGACCATTTTTCGGGTCAATTGTAATTGCTGAAAGTACGGGCCAACGAATATTTTTTCTTGGACTTAACAATGTTTTAGGTGTTTTACGAGTCATATTTTTCATATCAAAACTGAATACTGAATTACGGTTTTCGTCGGGTAAATAACCATCTGCTGATGCTAATTGGGGCTGCCTCCTTTCTCTATCTCTTTGCAATATTAGATCTAAGGAGATAGTTACTGAATTAGAATTAATTGGAGGATGTAGTGATTTCTGATTATCGCTCAACCTCAATCCATCTATTCTTTGCGCCTGACGAGGACTTAATGAATAATCAATTATAGATTCAAATATATTAGATTCATCAAGATTGTTAGAGATGGCCCATTCTCTAATAGGGGTTGATGGAGGGTTAGAATCATCGAAGCTAGAATCTAGGATTATTACTCGTGGTGCTGATTTCAAAATATGTTCAAGATTGTGTCTTGCATTGCGAATAGGGCCATCGGGGCGAAGTATATTATTCTCATATCTTTCTATATCTCCTATAAAGTGCATTTTTGGTACCCTTAAGTCCCAAGAGATGGAAGAAGTGTTTGCTAGAATCGTTAAATCGGCAGTACAACCTAAAGACTGGTCACAAGATAAAATTCTAACTCTGTTTCGACTTAAACTTGGAGAAATCTTAATGTTTATTTTCTGGATTAGAGTTGAGATTTCATCAATCCATGCGGGGCCCATTTTAGAATAATTTTGTCCAATCGAGAGTTGGGTAGAACGAAGATTAGAGAATTCAGAAAAGAGGGTTTGAATAACACTTATCGATTTAATTGAATCTTCAACATTATCTCTAGAAGACATTTTTTCACTGAGAAGGTTAATCGTTGATTGGAACCAATCATCGCCGTTTTTTGGAATTTCGGGGAGAGGGAGGGGTTCGTTGGTAAACACCCCTTTATTGGAGAAATCTTTGATACTATCTCTATCAAATCCAGATAACAGTGGATTTAACCATTTGCATATACAAAGTAACCACCACTGAGTTGATTCTTTTTTGATATTATCTTCTTCATTATTAAATCTAAAATCGAAATCAGAACTAAGGCTATGTAACCATTGAGATAACGTACCGGGACCGCCTAGGATATGATTGCTTCTAGCAATATTAGTTAATAATTCAGAATCGGGAATTGGCCTTATTCTCTCATCTTTAGGATGTACTTGTATTTCTGGGAATAATACTAGAGACTGCTGAAGTGAGATTGCTCTGAGTTTTTCTAAAGAAAATGCATCATCACCATGCGATAAACTAAGATATGAATTAATCCAATGGCCAAAGGAATTATTGATCAACATATGTTCTCCTTCTGAAAAAGGAAGTCCTAAATTTTTCATCCCTCTACCCCAAATATATTTATTATTTTCAAAATTAGGATCTATGATTAGGACTGTTTTATCAGAAGATTTTGAAAGAAAATCTGAAACTATTGAAAATGTTGCTTCAAAAGATTGATTTTCTCGATGGAGCATTATTCTATCAATATCATTTTCTTTGTTCTGTAAGATTAGGTCATGCTTAGGGACCCATTCAGGTAAATCGGATAAATCTGTGACAGCCCAATCATCAATTAATCTTAGACCATGTTTTCCTAAACGAATATTTCCGATATTCCCTAATTGATGAACTGGACAGTGATAAGAAATTGCCTTCATAAAATCAATATGCGATTTAGGTATTGTAGGTGAATGATTAAGCATGATTATTCCATCAATATCAGTCAATGAAAATGGTTGTTCTGAATTAATTAGTTTTCCTATTAATCGCTCAGGAATAAAATCATTATGAGTAATGTTGAGTTTTAACTCGAGAGATTGTAATATTTTTCTAAATGTTTCAATGCCTGGACCACTCCAATTCTTTGCCAGAGATTCAGAAGAAAGGAAGGCATGTAGCTCGCTGAGAGCTGCTGTTTTCCCTCTACTCCAATTCATTTCAGGAAGAGGATTAATTATTGGAAAACGTAAATTTGCAGACGCTTTTTTACACTCTTCATGAAGAATTATTTGGAAAGAAGAATTCTGATTTAATTTCTGTGGCATTCTAAAATCAGACATTATAGAATCCATCAAAGATGGGATTGTATGATGTAATTCATTATCAATAACATATCCTTGATCACTAATTAATTCTATTATTTCACGACGAGATTCGGTAGTGGGATAAATTACTAAGATTCTTGCGGTTCCCCCATCAGAATATGGCTTGGCATTAGATAATTGAGAAATTAAATGTTCCAACAACCATTCAGGTACAGTTCCTGGAGAAACTTCTTCATTGGTAATTCTCATGTTGCTAATACTCATTGTACCCCCTCCTGACATTGTATGTCGATGACGACAGTTATTTAACCCAACGATAAATTAACTTGAATTATTGCTTATTTTCATTTCGAGAGAAAAATATTGCAATGAATAATGAAACAAAAATTACTGCACTAGGAAAAGGTAATGCTCCAAGTAAACCTTCTTCGGCATTATCAAAATACCAATCGAAAACAAGTACTGCAGTTAGATCGTCTCCATCGTATGCTATGTTATAATCAAAAGAAATATTTCCGTCGACCGAAGATAATGGAATTATATCTCTGAGGATATGGTGATAATATTTCTCTCCATTTCCGCCCTCTGGAAAGTAACCTTCATCTTCAATAATGAGAATCATTGGCTCAATAGAATACTTATTACTTAAGGAGGGGGTAGAAATATTCCAAGAGAATTCATTAACTCCAGAAACATTTGTCCAAGAAAAGGTAGCAGAAAAGTCGGAGATTTCTATAGATGGACCTTTGTCTAAGGAAGTTTGATAATCAATTTCCAAAGATTCAGATGTTTTTGTAGTCCCAATGTGGAGTCTTTCTCCATCAAAAATCTTAGACGGAGCCAAGTTTTGATATTCGTAAATATTACTTAATCTAGAAGTTGTGCCGTATCTATCTATCCATCTATCATCAGTTTTTTGTGAACCAAATGGGTCCTGTGTCTCTGCAATAAATCGGTGATAGTGTATTTTCAATATTGATTCTCCTTCGGGTATCGAAAGAGAATCAATTGTATTTTGAGTCATAACACAATTTGTGCACCAAGTTGCAGTGTATACTTCAATTAGACTTGGCCATTCATCACCCATCATTGTATCATTATAAGTTGTAAGATTACTATTCAGAGGTATGGAAACACCCCCTAGAGTACCTGTATCTGAATATTCAGATACTACATCATTCCAAGTCTTAAGATTTCCAGATTGAGCTAACGTTTGTTGTGAAGTTGCTATTAGAAGAAAGGTCACTGCAACAACAAAAAAACGATTCATATTAATTCCAAACGGTTTTGGCACAAAAAGTAGAGGGTTAATTGCTGATCTTTCTGAACGCATCTATGGTTCTTGAAATATCTTCATCTGTTATGTGTAAATGAACTACTGCGCGTACTACATCATCATTTATCGATAAAACATCAATACCCAAGTTTCCTAATTCCGAAACTATAATTGATGCTGGCTTATTATTACAAGTGATATAAGCCATATTAGATTGTACAGAACTAATATCAACTTCGAAACCATTCATTGAATTTATAGACTCTGCAAGAGTATATGCTTTTGTGTGATCTTCATGCAGTCGTTCAATATTATTTTTCAAGGCGTACAAACCTGCTGCTGCGAGTATTCCTGCTTGCCTCATGCCACCTCCGAATATTTTCCTCCAACGGTGAGCTTCAGCGATTGTTTCTGAATCTCCAACAAGTAAAGAGCCGACAGGGGCACCAAGGCCTTTCGACAAACAAATAGAAATTGTATCGAAATTTTGAACCATTCTATCGGGCTTGATATCACTAGCTATTACTGCATTGAAAAGACGAGCTCCGTCTAAATGCGCCCTACAATTATTCTCGTGAGCAATCTTACAAATTGAATCTAATACTTCTAATGGATACAATGATCCGCCCCCCATATTCGCAGTATTTTCGACACAAATCAGAGAACAGTTTGGGAAATGAGAGTGACTTCCCTCGGATTTTCTAATTGCGTATTTAACATCATTAGGATCCATAATGCCTTTATCTCCATCTACTAGAGATACTGAACATCCAGCAAGTGAAGCATATCCTCCTCCTTCGTATAAGTAAATATGAGATTTCTTGTGTGTCACGATTTCATCACCTGGTTTTGTCTGTGATTTGATTGCAATCGCATTTGACATTGTTCCAGAAGGAACGAACAATGCCGCATCTTTACCTAAGATTTTCGCGACATATTCTTGTAATTCATTCACGGTCTGATCATCACCTAGAACATCATCTCCAACTATTGCAGATGACATGATTTTCCGCATTTTAGGCGTTGGTTGAGTAACAGTGTCACTACGAAGGTCTACGCGGTCGCTGGGGTAATGTCTCATGAACTGGCCATGAGGTTATCACATATCAAATAAGTGATAATTACTCTAAATAGGTTAAAATTACTTCTTTTTCATTTTTCTACGCTTCTTACCT
>DAJO01000026.1:0-8170 GCA_002498985.1 Euryarchaeota archaeon UBA257 | reverse complement strand
TCTATTAATTTTAGTAAAAATAAACATGAAAATGAAGCATGGGCAAACTAATTTGCTTGATATTGTTCGGACAAACATGACCGAGTCGTTCCTATCTGACAATTGTCCACCTATGGGAATCTATGAGACGCTTTATGCATTCAAAGATTCATTTGGTAGTTTTATAGGAACAGAAGGAACACACCCTTGGTCACAAGGCTTTCCACTAACCACTCCATTAGAAAAATTTGATGGGCCATCCCTGCCAGATAGTATTAATGTAACTTGGGAAGATCGTTTCTATCCCAAAGCATGGGGACATCCGAAGTTAAGAGATTCAATTGTAGAATATTATAATTCACAATATGGTTCAAAAATCACTCCGGATAACGTAATGATTTTTGCTGGAGGAAGGCCGGGAATATACACAGTATTAGCATTTTTGAAAGATAATGTTCAAGCGAGAATTGGAAATATAGAATGGCCGGCTTATCTAGATATTATGGAACAAACAAACACAAACTTTCAGATTGTACCGTTTACCAAAGAAAATAATTTTCATCCAACTAATGCAGAATATTTCGATCGCTCTGGTCTAAATGCTAAAACTCGGCTTATGCCAATAATTTCCAATCCTCAGAATCCTTCTGGTCAAACTCGTCATGGAGATGAACTTCGAGAATTAATCCAATTAGCAGAGCAAGCAGGAAACGGCATTCTTCTTGATGAAGCATATGAAATGTTTCATTCACCATCCGTGAGCGGGATACAGTTTGTTAATGATCTTGATAATAGCAACGTATTCATTGCAGGAGCATGTACCAAAGGTCTTCAATCTCCCGGGATTAGAGTTGGTTGGATTATTGCTAGTAAAAAGAATGTTGAAACTTTGTCTAATTACTCGAGTTTCGGGATGGGTGGAGTAAGTCACCCATCTCAATTATATGCAGTTAAATTACTAGAGCCAACTCGCGTTGAAAAAGCAAGAAAGGCAGTAGAGGAGCATTATAATTGGCAACGTGAGAGATATGGTAAAGCATTCGAAGAAATGGGACTTGGTGTGTATACTGGTAATGGGGGATTCTACCACTGGCTTGAGCTCCCAGAAGGTATGACAAGTAAAGAGTTGAATAATAGATTATTCAAGAAAGGTGCTGCCATATTGTGTGCTTCTGACTGCGATATGGCTAGGCCGCACTCCAAAGACCCAAACTATGTGACCCCTTATTCGAGATTCTTTAGATTCTCTTTTGGCCCTTTATTGCCTGAAACATTTGAATCAGATATTCGACTATTCACTGAAGTTTTTGAACAATACAAAAAAGATTTACAACTTTGAACTATGCTGCTGGTTCGTAAACATGGTATGCATGTAGAGGTGGCGTATACACGTGAAGATTGATAAGTTCGCTATCTGAATTATTGGAAACTCTGTGTATATCTGGTTCATCACTAGCACAAATCTCTCCTGCTAAATAATCTCTGACTCCCACAGGATATGCAAGCCCTTCACCATTAAGTTCGTATGTAGTTTCGGTAGAAATACCAGCTATTATTTTGAAAGCACAATCACTACCTACATGATCGTGAATGGGAGTTAGTTGACCTGGAGTCCAACATATAGCAACTAATTCATAATGCTCGTTTTTTTTGATAACATTTCTTTGATAGCCATCTTCGGCATAACCAATACAATTCTTAAGAGCAGGAATATTTACTTCAGTGGATATTAATTTAGAATCTAATTCATCAAGTCCTGGGCGTCTATCGATACTGTCTAGCCAATCTACTAAATTTGATAGTCCGTCACACTCTGATAAAAGCATATTACGGACTTTAGAGTCTAGTGCGACCTGTTCAACCACATGTCTCTCAACACCTATCTATTGATGACTATTGCTATCAATAATAGTATATTTGTTAAAAATAATAATTTGTCCTAAAAGACACTAACTTTACTAATTATTATCAAGTGTTAAATATTACACCGCGATTCGGAAAAAGCCTATGAATAGAGGTTTTAAGACGTTTTTCAACCATTGGTAATTATATACTCTCCGAATTACGCAAAAGCGCCCATACGTGGGAGGAAAAATATATGGAAATAGATAAAAAAGTAATGATGAGTGAAATTGGAGGCGCTTTCGTAGTCTCTTGGTTAGTTCTAGGTAGTATGGGTTCAGACGGCCTTATGGCTGGATTAGTGCTTGCTGCAGCAATGACTGCTATGGCTGGCGCACATATTCTGCCTATGTTTACGTGGATGACCATAATGACTGGCGATATGCAAGACCAAGATAACTGGATGAACAATGGTATGCGTTTGATTGCACAAGTGATCGGTGCTGCCGCAGCTATCCTAATGATGACTGAGGGTGGGGAAATTGAAACAGGATATGCAGCAGGAGATATGTGGTCATTTGATTTGTGGCCAATGGTGACTATGTTAGCTGCTGGAGCAATAATTGGCACTATTCATAGCCGTTGTGATGCTTGGATGACTGCTATTGCTATTGTAATGGCTGCTGGTGCCCTAGGTATGGGTGTTGGTGGAGCACATGATATGGCATCTAACCTATTAAGTGGTGGAGATGACATAGTGAACTCAGCTAGTACATGGGTAGTAGATGGTTTAGTCGTAGGTCTTGGAGCAATGATTGCTGGTAAGATCGATGAGAATCTTTGAAAAAACAATAATTCAATGAAAAATCGTAAGGCAGACTGGGGGATGAAAATCCTCCAGTTTAGCCGTAAAATAATTCTAAACTATTTTACAAGTGGTAGACTACTAGTAATTGTATCTACAGTAGAACGCGGTCCTGGACCTATTCCTACTACTGTTACTGTACCTGATGGTATTTCGGTATGTCCAGCATCTTTTACCATGTAACAAATCAATCCAGCCTCATTCGCTTCACCGAAGATACGTTTTAGACTCTCAAGGTTACTAGCACTACAAACAATTTTTCTTGCACCATTAGCGCGATACTTTTCTAATATCTTAGGGGCAATTCGTTTTGCTTTGAGTATGCATTCTGCAGTTGCGTGACTGCACTGCGCAGCAAGCTTGCCTTTCGATAATGTAAGATCACTCCTAGTGACCAATACCATTGTCAGTTCATTAGTTTGAGACAAGTTCAGGCACCGCCTTAGAATTTGTAAGGTTAGTATGTCTATTCATTAATTCACTCAGTGGATTCGCAAACCAAGCAACAAATACGACATTTCCGCCCGCATGTAATAAGTCAAAGAAAAATCCATTTAAGAGATAGATTAGGAAGAATGATGTGTCCACATTGTGAAGGATACTCAAGGAAACTATCCAGTCAAATAAGAATCCAGAAAAGGCTGCGAAAATTGCAAGATTTCTGATATTTAATTTCTCATTTTGGATGAATTGATTTCTTAATAATGCTGCTAATATTCCTACAGATGCCCAACCGATTATTTGGTAGTTAGACCAAATGCCGTGTTCTAGCATTACATTAGAAGAAAGCGTGACTACAGTCGCAAAGGCTATTGAGTAAGAAATGCCGAAATAAATACCTACCATTATTGCCAAAAATGTGACTGGTTGAACGTTCGGAATTGGATTTAAGAGTAATCTTCCAGAAATTGCTAAAACTACTAGAATTGTAAAAATTAAACCGGGTTTCTTCGACTTAAACTTATTATCTGTAAATATCAATGAAGCAACTGCAACCGTTACTATCACCAAATCTAGAACAAATTGTTCATTAGGAGAAAGAGCCGTTGCATGCGCATCGAATAACATAGGTAAGCAGTCCAATGTGATTATGTTATTGATGATTACTCTGATTCAATCTTGAAGATGGAGAAAATATACAATTTTTATTGGATGCAGTTATTGTTAAATCAATAAACTCTAATTTGCCAAGTAACTACTGTATCATCATTCAATGCTAAATCAGAAATACCGATCATTGAGTATGCTCCATCGTTTAATATTTCCCAATATGCCCCTGAAGACCAATCTTCCGCACAAGTATATACTTCACAAGGAATTACTCCTCCGATAGAATCTACCATTATTCCAAAAGAAAATTCAGTGATATTGAGGGCAAGAAGGTTTGGTCTTACTTCTACAGCTGCATTCAGTAAATCTATACCTACTTCATATCCTTCAAATCCGCCAACACAAGCGCCTGTTGAATCCCAATTTCTATCTATCTTAAAATCCGTACCATCATAGTCTATGTGATGCCTACCATCAGAGAATTCGGGTGGAGATGCCCCCTCAGGAAAATGGAAGCAAACCACCTGCTTACCATTCCAGATATCTGGTAGGCCATGATGTGGGTCTTCTTCATTATCTACTAGCTCTGAAGTCATTCTACTCCATTCATAAGATAATGTACTTGATGAAAGTAATAGCATAACAAGAAATATGACTGAAGCAAATTTTAGTCTATATTGCTCTGATGAGGCTAAATATCCTAATAAACTCGTTACAATAATCACCGCAATCGTTGTGATTAAAGTAGACATGGAAACCATACGGGTTGTAACAAAGTAGATTAATATTGACAAAGGTAGGATTACCAGAAAAATTACTTTTCTACTTGCTTGATTTTTTCCAATAAAATCGAATTAACTAATTTACCATCTGCAGAGCCTCCAAGATTTGCCATAACCATCCCCATTAATGGACCTACTGCGGCCATTCCCTTGTCCTTGATGAAGTCTATCTTATCCGAAATTATTGCGTCAATTACCTCCTCTACAGAGGAGCTGTCAGCAGGAGCAAATCCTTCGATTTCAGCTGTTTTAGATAACCAATCTATTTTTTTATCGAATGTAGAAAAATCCTCATCAGAACTCAATAGATACTTACAACCCATAGGAACTATTCCTTCCCTAGTAAGGACTCCTTGCTCTTTTGAATACACCAATAGTGCTAATAATTCCCAAGGTATATTTGATATCGGTATATCAGATTTTTTAGAAATCTCAGATCTTGAATTGTCTAATAAAATTGATGCCCATGGCTTGGCAGGAAGAATTGGGGACGATAACTCGTTATCTGTTAATCCTGACACAAATATATCATCTAATTCATTCCCCAATATTGCTTCAACCTGATTACTTGAAATATCATATTTTTGTAGTCTTAACAATCTCTGCTGCTTATCCATAGGTAAATTGTTACTAATTTTCTCCCATCTGTGAGATTCTAAGTTCAATATTTGTATATCCGTTTCAGGATACATGCGTGCACCACTGGGCAAAGGCCGCATAGCAGTAGTAGTTCCGTCTTCGGGAGAACCTTTTCTAATTATGACGTTGCGAACTTCGCCAGGTATTCTATGATAGGCTGCTCTTGCCCTGAGTAGGGCTGATTCAAGAGCTAATTTTGCCTGCCAACTAGGTGCTACGCATAATATGAAAGCGTCGGATTCAGATAATGACATTGCAGCTCTTACATTAATGACTTCTTTTTCTGTAATGCCATAAGCAGGTAATTCATCAGAATGGAAAATACCGGCTACTCCTGCTTGCTTGGCAGAACTTGCTAACTCTCTTCCAAGACGAGGTAACTGTGAGCCATTTTCGTCTATTTCTTTGCAACCAATTTTCCCTGAAAATCCTTTCAGTTTAAGGCCCATAACAACAGAACCCGATAGTATTGAATTTTGTATCATTTGGGATGAAGAATTAGAAAAAACATCTGTCAAATCATGAGTCTGAAATGGAAGTCTAGATAAGGCAGATAGAGCAACTCTATTTTCAACTGGTTTAGAGTCTAGTCTACGATCTGGAGGTAAAAGAGGGAGGTCTGCTTCTTGTCGTAATTGATTACATAACCGATACATATGTAATTGTCGAGCCATTTCTAACCGAATTATTTTAGGAATCCAATCTAAATCTTGACAGCCTTTGATTTCTACTCTTACACCACAAGCAATACTGACATTCAGATCTTGTCTAATGGAACCCAATCCTCTCCTAACTAAACGGGTATCACGTAATAATGTGCCAAGATGCAAAGCGACCTCTTTTGCATGTTCTGGAGTTCGAATATCTGGGGCTGTTGCAATCTCGACTAAAGGCATTCCAAGTCTATCTAGAGTATAGTAAACCACCTCGCCCTCTGGGGTTAATTCACTCTCTAATTTCCTGGCTGAATCTTCTTCGAGGCAAACTACGTCAATACCTACTGCGCCTACATCAGTTTCAATTACTCCATCAGTTGCGACTAATGTTGTTCTCTGGAAACCACTAGTGTTAGAACCATCAACTACAGTTTTTCTCATGGCCTGCATTGAAGATACTGGTTTGGCTTTCATCATTGCCGCCATTGTCAACACTGCATCGACAGCATTATTGTCATGATTCAATGGTGGTGCCTCATCTAACTCAATCAAACCAGCGTTAGGAGGTTGGATATAGACAAAAGACCGATTTCTACGTGATTCGAAACGTGCAGTGATATCTATTTGGCCCCCTTCTCCTTGGGCTGCTCGTAATTTTCTTTGAGAACGTGCCCAGTTTTCGGGTATTTCATTTAATGAATAATCGAACAATTGGCTAGGCATACGAGAGTGCAATTTTCCAGTATCTAATTGTTGATGGATCTCTAAACCACACATAAAACCCAGACTTTGAGGATCTAAATTACTCGGAGAATTGATGTCTCCTCGTGGCTCCATATTAATCACGACTAGGTTCTCTTTCATAGGATGAACGGGGCTAAGCAAAACTATATTCATCATTTTTTGGTTGGAATAATATCCCACTAGTACGCATTTGTTGGATAATTCTATCAACTGTTGATTCGTCTATTTTTTTGGCTAATGCTCTATTGTAAATTGCAGAAATCGTGGCTACGTTGCCATTTTCAGTACAAATATCACGGATTAAATTTTTAACAATCACACTAATGTTTCTCTGTTTAACAGATGTTCCTGAAAATTCAGACTCATCTTCTATTCCGGATTCTTCTCTCCAATGCTTGAATACTGCTAGTGCTACCTTCGCATCTTCAGCTGTGGCATCTTCACGAAGGAACATTCGTGCATGAGCCTCTGTAAGTCTGATTAGTGCCTCTAACGCCCTAGCAGTAATTGGAACTACATTTGATTCTCCACCTTCATCTGTATCTTCTCGTCCGTAAGATTGTCTTTCTTGGACATAATACTCGAGAATTAGTGCCATGACATCTTGATCTATGTTAGGATGGTAATTTCTTTTAGCGAATGCGATATACTTTCTAAGGAAAGATTGACTAAGGTGTTCTGTCCCATCAACTCCTTCCTTAATTATCTGTTCTTTATCTTCTTCAACAGGATCCATTGCGACAAATTCATCAATAAGAGCTTCCGGAACGCCTCTTGTACGACTACGTAGAATATGTTTAGCAATCATTTCATCATTTTCTGCTTTAACCTCATCTCTCATCATCCAAATTATGTCAAATCTAGAAGCCAGTGGAGCCTCCAAACCTGTTTCCTTGAATGAACGTATGACGCTAGTATTGGCCGCACGGTTGGAGAAACGACCATCTTTCGGGTTGGCTGCGGCAATAATTGCACATCTAGAAGGTAAAGAAGCAGTTATTCCTCCTTTGGAAATATCAATTCTCTGTTGTTCCATTGCTGGATGCATGACTTTTCTGTCATCATCAGATATTTTATCAAACTCATCAATAGCAGCTAATCCTCTATCAGATAATGGCAATACTCCTGCTTCCAAAGAGAACCTTCCATCAGCAAAGGTATCTCTAACTGCTGCGGCTGTTAATCCTGCACCGGAAACACCCCCTCCTGATGCAAACTTGCCGCGGGGAGAAAGTTCTGAAACGTAAGTCAATAGCTGAGATTTTGCAACACCTGGATCACCCATTATTAGAATGTGGATATCTCCTCTAGTGCGAGTTCCGTCTGAATTTTTTCTTGAAACACCACCGAATAATTGTAGTGCGAGTGACCTTTTAACGAAATTCATTACACCCGTTGAAAATATAGAAGGAGCTATTGAATTCTGCATTAAACGAAGAAGATCTTCTCTTTGAGATATTGCTAGTATTTCTTCTTGTTCTTCGTCTGTAATCTTAATTTCTGTGAATGGAACTGATTCATGTTCAGAACTAATTAAATGATATATTATATCGAACATAGGTGTTTTCTTATTTTTTATAACCTCACTATATACTACTGGAATCATATTAGCT
>DAJO01000078.1 GCA_002498985.1 Euryarchaeota archaeon UBA257 | reverse complement strand
TGGTTCATATTCCGTTGTACACATCGAAGTCACTTCCTCTTCTGTGAAACTAGCCATTACTTTAGAATCTCCAAGAGGGCCTATCCAAAGTGGCCCCGAGACTCGTCTGTCCTCTCTATTTACTGGATATGAAAGTGGTAAAAAACAATGCATAGGCAAAGATTCAGTTGAACTCGTAGGAGTCAAACCCTCTTGCATTGAATCCATTACTTCTTTTTTATTAGGCCCTGCTATTCTCCACCCTAACATTTTTTCTAATTGGTTGGCCTTTTCTACAGATTTTCTTACTTTTATAGACAACCTTAGATGATGCGAATCCCATACAGATAATATCGGTTCAGCAAATCTATCATGTTTTGCCGCCGTTCTTGCAACACAAGCCATGAGAACTCTCAATCCAGAATCATGTGCTAAATTATCAGGATTAATTCTAGCCCCATACCTCCTCATCAAGGCAGTTTTTGAAGAACCTGCCAAGGCGGCAGTATCAGTAGCACTAATTTCTAAAATTGCTTTTTTCGCCAATGATTGAATTGCAGTGTCCAAAAAAGGCATTGGCGATCCAAATGGATCAACATCCACCCAATGCCACCCTTGGTCTAATATTGCAGATCTCAAGTCTCCCTGTTTCCCGTTCAACACGCCTCCTCCATTCTTTGGAGGAAATTTTTGATGATTTTCCATTGCTCTTTCTATAGAGTTCTCGTTCATATCGCAGATAGTTACTCTTAGTCTATTTACTAATTTCTTTGGTAGTTCGTTTAACCACCTTCTTGCTCTTAGGCCACTAGCTGCCAAACCATCTATTGCATATATTTCTGATTTCCCTAAATAACCCGACTCAATAATATGCTTCATCAACATGACACTTCTAGTTCTAGAACCAGACATTGCAGGATTATAGAAAACTTTCTCATAGTCTTTCGTTGAAGGACCTATTACATCATTCTCTATTTCATTACTTAGTTGAATCAGCGTTGCTCCTTCAAGGTGTATCATTACTAATCCCCTCAATCATAATAATTACCATTTACTAATTCAATAATGTGAGAAAACAATCTCGGAGTCAACATGTGTCACTTCTCTTCTTTTATCATGAACATAACCGACACGCCTAGCTCCAGGCAATCTTTCATTCAGCCATTTTTCTACGGATGACGACTTTTCTTTACTGATTACGATAGTCATACCCATACCCATATTGAAGGTCCTATGCATTTCTCTATTACTTACTGAACCCTTTTCTGCTAACCAGGTAAATTCTGGCAAAACTGGTAAAGGATTATCTATATGCCATCCAAAATCATCATGTAATCTGAGAAGATTAGATAGTCCGCCCCCTGTTATATGCGCCATCGCCTTGATATCTGAGATATCACAAGGGCCCATTCCTTCTCTACATTTTTTAATCAAATCTATCAATGGGTCAACATAGATTCTCGTAGGATTGAGCAGTACTTCTCCCAACGTAATATCACCCTCCTCAAATCTTTCAATAACCCTATTGTCATGATTTGAATCAAAAGGACATTTTTCAGCTAATGAATTACCGGATCGTTCTACGATGGCTCTAACAAGTGTATACCCATTAGAATGTACTCCGCTACTAGGTAAACCAATCATTATATCGCCATTCTGAATATCTGCTCCTGTGATTGCACCTCCCTTTGGAAACCAACCCAGTGCGGTACCAGATAGATCCAATTCAGTTACAATACCAGGTAATGTTGCAGTTTCACCTCCGGCCAAAGTGACTCTTGCTCTGTTGCAAGCCTCTGCTAGAGATTTACCGAGTATTGCATGCGTCTTGGTATCAGTTTTCGGCACCGCAATGTAATCTACAAAAGCAATCGGTTCCGCTCCTACACACAAAAGGTCGTTAACATTCATTGCAACGCAGTCAATTCCAACCCCATCATACATCTGCAACTCATTTGCTATCATTAGTTTGGAACCTACGCCATCTGTGGCTAATGCCAATCTGTAGTCTCCAAATTCTATAATGCCTCCAAATCCACCCGGTAGAGGCACAGGAGCTCCAAAATCGCCCTTTTTCCTAATTGATGTTGAAAGAGCGCCCACTAAACTTGCAACGGCAGCTCCTTCTGCATCTATATCAACTCCAGACGTTGCATAATCCATTGGGGTGTCAACCATGGTCTCGCGAGACGCAACTACTGCATGAAATACTCTGTCTGTTATTTTCTTATAATTTCTCAACATACCGTATATGCATTAATATTTTAGAGAGTTTTTTTTATTATCTGCACAACTATTCAAAAAACAGTTATTTAGATGCATTCCCAAGAGACTCTATAAATGTTATACGTTGTCGAAAGTCCTACCGGAACGTGAGTATCCTATGAATAACAAGAAAATAATTGCAATGATGATGACCCTGAGTATGCTAGCAGCAGCATTTGCTGGTTGCTTAGGCGGAGATGACGATGTTGACCCAGTAGTAGAAGAATGGACATTAACACCGGCTGCAGATGTAGCCGCAGTGTTCGTAACTTCTGACTGGGACCCGATTATCCCCAACTTGAACGCCGGAGAGATGTGTGACGCAATCCTTTCCGCTATGACCAAGACTGATGAAAGAGAAGTTGTGGTCGATTTCACACGTGGTTACTACACAAGTAGCCAAGGTGTAATCGGTGCTACAGGTTCTGCAGTAATCACTGATGCTCTTGATCTAAATATGGCAGGTACAACCCTAGTAGTACAATCTGGAACAACTTCAGATTTGTGGG
>DAJO01000061.1 GCA_002498985.1 Euryarchaeota archaeon UBA257 | reverse complement strand
AGCTTCTTTACGGACCATGAATCCCTTAATTTTAGATTCTTTTGCGGCTTTTGCTATGACAATTCCTGTCAAAGGAACGGCCCCTAACTCAAGTCCCCCAACTGCATCTATATCTTGTAAAGAATTGATTTTGGAATGTATTAATACCCCTAAAAGATGTGCACTTTCAGGGTCCATCATTACTGGTTTCATATCAAAAAAGTGAGGGCTCTGGCGTCCGCTGGCAAGAGTGAATAACTCCTCGGGAGAATTGAGATAAGCTAACTCTCTAACCTTTTCTATTAAGCGAGTTTTAGCATCCAAAACACTTGTCGACATGTTATTATCATTCTATACGACATGAGTTAATCGAATGAATGTTGTCACATTAAATCGTAATATCTGACAGTGTTCACACTGAATGTTATTGGACGGTGGGTATTCTTCGGGAGTTATTGGTTGGTAGGGGGCGGACATGATTGGTGTAAATTCGAATACTTTTACGATAGATTCGGAGCGTCTTGAAAGAGAGCAAGAAAGCTATGAATCATGGTTAGAGGAAAGAACAGAAAGTGTGTATCAAATCGCAAGTATTGCAAAATCTAAAAATTTGGATTTTGAGAATACTATTGAAATCCCAAGAGCTTCAGATTTAGCTAGTAGAACCGAAAAACTACTGGAAGATTATTTAGATGGAATGAAAATAGAGGAAGAGTTGCGAAATTTACTCAATACAACAGATAGAGAAAGTGCCTCTATACAAATTGCAGTAGATGTTGCAAGAAGAATGAATGAGGAAACATTGGATATGCAAAAATCAATCGATTGTGGCCTCAGAGTAGGTTTGGCGGTATTAACGGAAGCAGTTCTAGTTGCACCCTTAGATGGAATAGGTGATGTCCGAATTCTGAATAATGCAGATGGGACTGAATTCCTTTCAATCGACTTTTGTGGGCCTATTAGAGCTGCTGGAGGTACTGCTCAAGCCTTGGGTGTACTGATAGGAGATATGGTTAGAAGAGAACTTGGATTAAACAGATATATCCCCACAACACGAGAAGTTGAGCGGGTTAAAGAAGAATTTGGACTTTACCGAGTCGGGTTACAGTACAAACCACCTCCAGAAGAAATCGAGACTATTATCCGAGCATGTCCTGTGATGGTTAACGGTGAGGAAACAGAAAAGATAGAATGTTCTGGTTTCAAGGAAGTCAGAAATATAGTAAATTCGAATGGATCTTATCGAACTAGAATTAGAGGAGGGGTGATGCTCGTAATTGGTGAGGGTTTGTGCCTTAAAGCACCAAAAGTGCAAAAACATACAGAAAGAATGAAGATTCAAGGTTGGGAATTTATAGCACAATTCGCCAATAAAAATAAAAAAGATGGTGAAAATAAAGATTCATTCAAGCCAAGAAAAATTGAGCCAATTAGCCGCTATATGGATGACGTAATTGCAGGTAGGCCTGTTTTTGGTGAACCAAATTATCCAGGAGGATTTAGATTGAGGTACGGACGAAGTAGAATTACAGGTTTGGCGGCTGCCGGGGTGAACCCTGTTACGATGGAAGCAATGGGTGGGTTTCTAGCAGTAGGCACTCAGATGAAAATGGAGAGACCAGGGAAGGCTTGTGCCGTAACTCCGTGTACTGAAATTGATGGCCCTACTGTATTGATGAATGATGGAGAGTTTAGAAAAATTCGAAATTTAGATGATTGGAGATTAAATGTTCCAAATGTAAAATCTATTTGGGACTCTGGAGAAATTCTGATAGGTTATGGTGAGTTCTTAGAAAATAATAAGAAATTGGTTCCTTCATCATACAATAAGGACTGGTGGGCATCTGACTTATCTGAATCATTAGATATGCCAAAAAAGGTAGAAAAATTTGCAGGTATTATCAATCAGGATTTGCAATCTTTACCCAAAGGATTGCCTTTTAACGGGGCAATAAAGAGAGGAGGAGAGGATCCTAATGATAGAAAATGGAGGAAAAGAAATTGGATTACATTTCTCAGAAAGTTAGAATTAGACTGGACACAAATAAAACACGTATCGAATGAATTTGGGACTGCAATTCCTCCTCCATGGAATCTTTGGTGGTCAGATTTACCAATAACATATATGGCGCTATTAATACAAATTATTGGAGATTCTAGAATTGAAGACGAGAAATTGATTATTCCAAATGTTGTCAATAACTGGCCTTTGGAAACCATGGAAAAAATACCTGAACAGCTTTCTAAAACCCAAACAAAATGGACGATGGTTAAGGATAATGGAGTAATTAAATCCTCATTGATGACTTTGGGCGTTGAACATTTTCACAATGAGGGAGATATAGTTGTAACTAGACACTGGGAAGCGCTACTTGAGGGTTTAGGGTACGAAATTTATGAAAATAATATAAGAAAATCGGTCGAAACCGAATCATTCATTAGAGATAGGGTGACAAAAATAAATCAAGCATCAGATGTCATCTATCTGGAAGACGAAAGAGTTGGTGATTTAGAGAAAGAAAGAGATCTAGCTAGAATAGAAGCAACTACTGCTGCCAGACAATCTGGGTTGAATATTGAACAAACAGAGAATGCTGGAGACCAGGCAGCGGCAAAAATTATTGATCAGGGGCCTGATAATGAGGACGCTTTACTTAATGCAAAAATACTTCTAGATGAAAATGAGGTTGAAAGGAGTTTATGGGTAGTTAGGAAAACATCGAATCTTAGATGGGAAGATTCTGTCCCCTGCAGAATAGGAGCTAGGATGGGGCGTCCGGAAAAGTCTGCTAGAAGAGAATTGAAGCCATTAACACATTCACTATATCCTATTGGTGAAAATGGCGGAAGTCAAAAGTTACTAATTCAAGCAGCCAAAAAAGGAAGAATAAGAGTTGAAATGTCAAGACGTATTTGTCAGGATTGTGGAAAAGAGTCTCCTAATCTTATATGCCATAACAGGAAATTGGAAGGAGAGCCTGTAGAATGTGGAGGGAAAACAATTGAGAGAAAGAAAAGAGGTTCTAGTTCAAGAAGAAGAAGAGGAGAAAGAACTACGGTAGACTTAGATAAATTGTTAGAGGTGAAAAGAAGATCTCTTGGCTTGGATAGATTACCGACATTGATCAAGGCACAAAAAGAACTGTTGTCTGAAGCACAATCCCCTGAACCAATAGAAAAAGGGA
>DAJO01000080.1 GCA_002498985.1 Euryarchaeota archaeon UBA257 | reverse complement strand
CAATATGAGCTGCTCCTGTAAACGGCAGCATGTGATGTTCGCAAGTCGAATGAAATTCTATATCTCTCAACAACACAATTCCTTCGTATCCTTCAGCATTAAATGTTGCATCTAGAAGTGAATCAGCATCTTCCGTATAACCATTGTATAATTCACTAAATGACTCAACTACTCTCTTTGGAGTGTCCGCTAAACCCTCTCTTAATTCTCCACCATCTTTCTCAATGTATCTAACCAATGTCTCTACTGCTTCCATAGCATCTTTTTTATTAGGTATTTTTTTCAAACTATCATCTCCTTCCATGAAACTCGTCTATTGTATCTAATTGATCTAACATTTTTCTACATGCTGTCCTTATAGCGTCGGCTAAGGAAATAAATTTCTTTTCATCACCAACATGATTTTTAATATCAATTAATAATTCTGAGGGAATATCCAAACTAACTTTTGGCATGCCTTGTCCAGTTGGAACTGACATATAAATATTCTTTGAGTATTACTATACGAATATTACGGTCTATAAGATTCTAAAATAGCATTCAATCCTGGGTATTTATCTTCTAAATTGATTGCTCTAAAATTTAATGTTTGTATTAAAGAATCGATTTCTGTATCTGGTGTATTTTGTTCTAATAAGCTTGAGACTACTGTTAATCCTCCTTGAATAGAACCTGAATCCAAGTAAGCATCATTGGATATTTTCTGAGCATCCCTCATTATTTCTAACGTTTTTGAAATATATTCAATTTCTAAGTTTAGCATGTTACTTGTTATGGTAATTCCATTCCTTTTTTTATCTATTATTGACTTAATACTACTTAGCATGCTATTCACTCCTTATCTAATCTTTCCACAAGTTCTACCAGTACACCACCTGTTGACTCAGGGTGTACAAAAGCAATCTTATGTCCTCCAGCACCAATAGTAGATTCTGTATTAATCATCCTTATGCCACTATCTATCAAACTAGAGATTAAATTGTCAATATTATTAACTGATATTGCTAATTGCTGAATCCCTACACCTTTTTTCAGAATGAACTTTGCAATAGGTGAGTTTTCAGAAAGAGCTTCTATTAGCTCAACCTTAGAATGTGTCTTATTGCCATTTTCATCTTTACCATAGAACATTCTAATCTTAACATCTTGTTCTAAGTTTATATGGTCTTCACCTGAATCTAGCCCTATTTGATGCCAAAATTTTGATGCTTCATTGATATTATTAGTTGCTATTCCTATATGATCTATTCTACTCATTCTAAACACCACTCGGAGAGACCCATGTCCCAAAAACTTCTCTCATAATTCCATTGACTTCTCCTACAGTAGCACCACTCTTTAGTGATTCAATGAGTGATGGCATTATATTCTCAGTTCCTTGACATACAACTCTTAGTTCATTCAATTTTTTCAAGACCTCATCTTCGTTCCTTCTTTTCTTAAAATTGATTAGTTTTGTAATCTGTTTATTTTCATTCCCAGAATCAATTTTCATCGCTG
This sequence comes from Euryarchaeota archaeon UBA257, assembly GCA_002498985.1. Lineage (GTDB taxonomy): Archaea > Thermoplasmatota > Poseidoniia > Poseidoniales > Thalassarchaeaceae > MGIIb-O2. Next base: position 3,070 of record DAJO01000080.1, on the reverse strand, counting down.
ATTTCAATTCTTCCTCATCCTCAATATTACTATTAACACCAACAACTAAAATATTATTTTCTTCTATGTCTTTGATCTCTTTCCATGCACTTTCATGTATCATTTTTTGCTGGAAACCTAACTTCAGGCAGTCTAAAACTCCACCTTTATCTTCAATTTCAATTATTAATTTACGAGCATTTTCTTTAATTGATGCAGTTAATTCTTCTACATGATATGATCCAGCCAAGGGGTCGACAACGTCAGCCACACCCGTTTCACTAGCAATTATTTGTTGAGTCCTCAAAGCTATCTTAACAGATTCATTTGTTGGTAATCCAATAGCCTCATCGTAGCTATTTGTATGGAGTGATTGCGTACCTCCAAGTACTGCAGATAGAGCCTGATAAGATACTCTTACTGCGTTATTCATTGGTTGTTGTGCAGTTAACGTGACACCAGCTGTCTGAGTATGAAATCTCAATTGAGATGATTTAGGATTTTGGGGCTTGAATCTTTCATTAACTAATTCATACCAAAGTTCCCTTGCAGCTCTAAATTTCGATATCTCCTCAAAAAAATCATTATGACAACCAAAAAAGAATGACATTCTTGGCGCAAAGTCATCAATTTCTAGACCTGATTTAACTGCTTCTTGCGCATAAAATATACCATTTGCTAACGTTAATGCTACTTCCTCTACTGCGGTAGATCCTGCTTCTCGAATATGGTATCCACTCACAGATATTGTATTCCATTTAGGTACGTTTTCGTTACACCATTCAAATAAATCTGTTGTTAGTCTGATTGATTCCTTTGGAGGATAAATATACAATCCCCTAGCAATATATTCCTTCAAAATATCATTTTGTACAGTCCCTCTTAAAGAATTTCTTTGAACTCCTTGATTGTCAGCAGTTGCTACATACAATGCCAATAATGTTGTTGCAGGTGCGTTAATTGTCATTGAAGTTGAAACCTTACCTAAATCGATACCTGAAAATAGTACTTCCATATCCTCCAGTGTATCTATCGGGACACCAACTTTGCCAACTTCTCCCAATGAGTCTTCATCATCTGAATCTAACCCTAACTGTGTCGGTAAATCGAATGCTACTGATAACCCAGTCTGTCCTGAATCTAACAATAGCTTGAACCTCTCATTTGTCTCCTTTGCTGTAGAAAAGCCTGCATATTGTCTCATTGTCCATAATCTATCCTTATACATACCACTGTGGATACCACGTGTATATGGTGGATTACCAGGCAATGAGTGACCTTTTTCTGGATGTTTTGTATCTGCAAGAGTATCCTTTGTAGGAACATCATTTCTAGATAGACCACTGCGTGTCGTCGACCTACTCGAGCGCTTCTCCACACACAGCGGGTAACGATACAGCAAATGAATTATGTGATTATCTAATGTTGATGTCCGCCATCTCCATGGACATGTCCATGAGCGATTTCTTCTTCATCAGCATCTCTAATATCGACAACTTCAATTTCAAAGGTCAAAGCTTTACCTGCCATTGGGTGATTGAAATCACATGTCACTGTGCCTGAATCTCCAGAATCTAGATCAATACTTATGATCTCAAATGGCATAGGCATGCCATTTACTTCTGCTTGGAACTTCATTCCAACTTCTATTCCTTCTGGAAATTCGGGGAATGGTCTGACTGTGATATATGACTCATCCCTATGCCCATATGCTCTATCTGGTTCCAATGTAAATGTTCTTTTTTCGGATAATTCTGAACCTAAAATCTCTGCTTCAAAACCAGGTATCATTTGTCCGTGACCAACTAAAAATGTTAGTGGCTCTCTTTCTAAAGAACTATCGAACACCTCTCTTGTATCAGGGAAATAACCATGATAATGAACTTTGACTACTTTATTATTTTCTACCACCATATTTTCATCTCCTAATTGTGTAATCGTCAATGACTTTTTCAAGTCTAGATTTTTGATCTTCATCTATTGCCCCTTCAGTCATTTTTTCAAGAAGAAAATCTTTAGCATCGGTTGTAGTTTTCCTTTCCCCCTTAGCCCAAATTGTACCTAGTAAGTTTGACCTATGTTCTTCAGGGACATTAATATCTACCAGTAATTTTCTCATTTCATACTTGTATTCCATATGTCTACTCCTATTCAAGCGCTTTGCTCTAGCAGCAGGTTGGTAACTTGTTTTAGTATTCCTACGTCTTTTAGTGACAACAGGTTTGGTTGTTTTCTTTGTCGTATCAGTCTTGGCTACAACCGGTTGCATAGCTCTTTTCCTGCTTTGTTCAATTAGTGCAGCAGCTCTATCGCTTTGAACATTCAAATCTTTGGATTTACTATCTTGTTTCTTTTTTATTTGTTTTAAACCACGTGTTTTTTTAGGTTTATTTCCTAATATTTGATCTGTAATAATTTCTTTAGATATATCTTCCTCTATTTTTTCTGGAATAACTTCCTCAACTACTTCAATAGATGTTTTTTCTGTAATTTCAGGCATACTGTCTTTAGATTTAATTGCCTTTTTCTCAACCTTTTTTTCCTTTTCTGAACCAGCAATTTTTGGAGGAGTGATAGGAGCAGGAGGTACAATTGCTTGTACTTTAGGTGGAGGCTGATGGACAGGTTTTTTTTGTTCCTTCTTAGCGCCGGGACTGAAGATATTCTTTGGCGCCCTTTTGGGTGGTCCTCTCCTTCTTCCTCCTCTCAATATACTCAGTCCTGTATAACGGCCACCAAGTGCCTTAGATAAGCCTTCTTAGAGCGAGAATTAGTCCCATACCACTTCTGCATGATCAGTTCTCATAGATGGATCGATGGCACTATCTTCCAATTTAGTATAAATATCATGTTTAAGCATCTTTCTGCCTAGTTCGGCTATCATTGTTCCATTGTCTACACAATATTGTTTTTCTGGCCAAAAAGCAGTTGCTCCCCTATCTTTACACATTAGCCTAGCCATTTCTCTGATTCTTTCATTACAAGCCACGCCTCCTCCAAGTAATAATTCACTTTTCCCTGTATGAGCTAATGCCCTTTCTGCAACCTCTATACATGCTGAAAATGAATGCTCTTGAAGTGACCAACATAC
>DAJO01000015.1:9793-11053 GCA_002498985.1 Euryarchaeota archaeon UBA257 | reverse complement strand
CAATCATATCACTAGAACCACCGATGTCTACAGACCATTCTATTGCCCCATTTTCTTTATCTATTGCATGTAATTCTGCAGAAGCAGTTAGATAAATTCTCTCATCAATACCTAAATCAGAAATAGGGCCTTCAACTTCTGTAGTCCATTTCTCTTGTCCTGTATTAGTATCCCAAAGTGTTATTCTCCCTATTTTTGATCCAGCAATTAAAAAGTTATCGCCCATATTTAGAGTAGTACATTCACTACCCAAATCTCTCACAAATGACGCCAAATCTTCTATTGGCCGTATATGCATGTTCATCGTAAAACCATTTTTATTTTCTTACTTTCGTATTCAAACCGCTAAATCATATAATTTCTCAACTTTTTGCTTTAGATATTCAACAAAATCGTTTGGTGATGGCGGACGACCAGTAGCTTCTTCAACTAATTCTGCAGGAGTTATTATACTCCCCCTTGAATGTACCTTTCTTCTCATCCATTCCAATAATGGTGTGAAATTGCCTGTTCGTATATCTTCATCATGATTCGGTAGATCTTTTCTTGCCGCAGTAAGTAACTGAGCCGAATATAAATTTCCAAGTGTATAGGTAGGGAAGTATCCAAATGCACCAAATGACCAATGAATATCTTGTAGGACGCCCAGTGTTCTATTAGGTGCTCTAATCCCTAAATATTCTTCATACATATCATCCCATACATCTGGCAGATCATCTACTTCAATCTCTCCAGCTATTAGCCTCTTTTCTATTTCATATCTTATCATAATATGCAGATTATAGGTCGCTTCATCTGCTTCAACTCTGATTAAACTCGGCTCTACAAAATTTACTGAGCGCCATAATTCGTCTGCAGATACATTTTTCATTTGCTCAGGAAAGTATTTTTTCCATGTGGGAAGTGCCCATTCACAAAATTCTTTAGATCTACCTACTTGATTTTCCCATAGGCGACTTTGACTTTCGTGTACTCCCAATCCATTAGCAGAACCAGCCGGTTGAAAATCTAAATTTCGAGGCCTTCCTTGTTCATACAGTCCATGTCCGGTTTCATGTAGAGACCCATATAATGAACCAAATGGATCAGATTCGTCATATCTGGTTGTCCACCTAACATCATCTGGATTTGGGCCTCCACAGAATGGATGGGTTGATGCGTCTCTTCTACCTGCTTCAAAGTCAAAACCTATCGATTCAGAAATTGATTGGGAAAGCTTCTCTTGACCTTCTTTACTCCAATTATTCTCATGAACCCAAG
>DAJO01000015.1:0-9739 GCA_002498985.1 Euryarchaeota archaeon UBA257 | reverse complement strand
TTTTCTCTAAGTCCAGCAAATAATGGGTCAACTTTTGATACCGTTAATCCCGATTCGTATAAATCTAGTAATGCATCATACCTCACTTCTTGAAATCCTAAATAATCTGCTTTTTGTCTGGACATTTCTACCATTTTGGCTAGATCATTTCTGAAGATAGAAAAATCATTTTTTGCTCTTGCTTCTGTCCAAGAAATCTGAGATTTTGATTTATGCATAGCCATTTCTGCTACAAAATCAGTAGGTAACTTGGTAGCCTTGTTGTAAGAATCTCTTGCTAATCTAACATTTCCTCTCTGAATCTCATTTAGATTGGTATCCTTCTCTAATATCTCAAGTAATTCACCAATCCTTGAATCAGTTAATTTTTCATGACCGGTTCTTGAAATCCAAGATAATTGTTCTGCTCTTAATTTTGCAGCCTTTGGCGGCATTAGAACTTCCTGATCCCATCCTAATAATCCTCCAATTTGATTAACTAAGTCAATATCCTTCAACCTTTCTAATAGTTCATCATAAGCATTCATAACTACCCGGAATAATTATGTTAAATCAACCCCTTCGATTGAGATTCTCAGAATGGGTACCGAATTAATATCTCATAAACCAAAAGATTCTCTTAATATCAAACCTATCAAGAAAGAAATCATTGTTACTATTAATAGGATAATAACCATTTCAATAAATCTTCTATTGAAAGATTTATCTTGAGCAACAGACACATAAAAATTAAACAACGCAATAATCAATAGTCCAATTATAAAAGTGATGATTAGTGCTTGGATATGAGGTTCTAAGCCGAAAATAATTTCGCTGTTATCAGTTAATAGTAAGTAAGGTATTACTAATAGAAATACTGTAATTATATATGCAGAACCTGTAAATAATGCTGCTTTAATTGGTGAACGACTTGAATTCTCTTCCTTCGTTGCCAAAAATTCTGAAGCAGCCATACTGAAAGAAGCAGAAATACCTGTTACTAAGCCAGCCAATGCAACAACCCTCAATTCTTGAAATGCAAAAGTAAGCCCCGCCAATGCACCTGTAAGTTCAACTAATGCATCGGATAATCCCAGTATAATGCTACTTAGATAATTTAAAGCATCCTCTTCCAATAATGACAAAAGCTCTTTTTCATGTTCATCTTCTTCTTCTGCTATATCGTCATAACCCAGATCTCGATATTCTTGAGCAGCATTTTGCTCTGTTTTCTCCATTAACTTTAAAGAAAAAGTGAGTCCCAAAAAAATCGAAGCTATTACATGAAAATATACTCTAAACTTTGAATAATCTACATCTTCTCCAGTTTTTTCCTTGAGTAAATTATAGTGATTATTTTCTTGCATAGAGATTTTCTGTAAGATATTTTTATTTTCTTTCTTTTTTACTCTATTGGCCAGCCTTCTGTAAACTTCCATTTCGGTTCTTTCCATTCTCTGAAGCCGAATTAATCGCCTTCGTTCCACCTTGTTCACAATAACTCTAGTTAAGTAGGAGTTATATCAACTAATCTATCTCTTTTTTCATTTTATCATTTAAGTAATTAATAAAAATTAAACGAACTACAATAGCAAAGACTCTTGAGCGGTTTAATTAGCGCCCGATATATGTCTAAGAGGATGCTGAGTTTATGCTTGGTACTTTTAGTAATCAGCCCATTATTATCTGGTTGCATGGATAAAGCAATTTCAAATCCTGAAATAGAAGATTCTCATTGGTTACCACCTGTTGAAGATAGATCAGATATGCAATACCAAATTGATGATGTATTTAGCCGAGTATCATTTAACGGCTCATACGAAATAGGGCCAGTAAACTCAGTTTATGTTTCTGTGCCGTCTATTACTGTAAGCGATGGTGGTGCGGGATTAACAGGGAATGCTGTGGTCCACCTTGGATTATGGTTGCCAACAATTGAAGGATGTGACTACGATTCTGCAGAAATATCAGAAGATTGTCAAGTACCTATTATCGCAGAAATAGGGCCATATTATGACGATGGAGATGTAGATGCCCTTACTCCAGCTGATAGATTAGGTCGATTTTTAATAGAAAATTTTGTACCTCATGGATATGGGGTTGCTCAAGTTAGTGTATTTGGTACTGGAGAAAGTAATCATTGCATGGATTTAATGGGTTTGGATGAACAAAGAGGTATCGACGCGGCTGTTGAATATTTAGGAACCGCCCCCTTTTCTAATGGGGCGGTTGGCATAATTGGAAAGTCATATGATGGCTCTACTCCTTGGGAAGCCGCAGCTATGGGCTCTGAATATCTAAAGACAATAATTCCAATGTCTGGACTAATTGGGGCACATGATTTAATGTGGCGCAATGGAAGTATGGAGGCAAGAGGGGCAATTATGCATAATGGAGTCTATGGAAGCTTTGGTTTAGATGGCGATTTGGAAGATGCTGAAAATGCATGTGAAGGATATTTGGAAGGATATTATGCCGGTCCTGCTGCATACTTATCAGGAGATAATCTTGCATGGCTTGGAAGTGATTATTGGTCAGAGAGAACTTTCCTTGAAAGAGCACTACAAAATTATAACGGTTCCATCTATATCATTCATGGTATGCAAGATTGGAACGTCGACCCTCATATGGCATTTCCAACACACAATATCTTTCGCGATGCAGGTTTTGATGTGAAGGGCCTTTACGGTCAATGGGGTCATGACTATCCTGATAGAGAAAGCGGCCATGCAGGACTATCTAGTGGCAGGGGCGCTGAAGCCTTCCCATTTACTCTTAGATGGGATTGGGCTGATGATTTACTAGAATGGTTCGATTATTATCTTAAAGACCAAGGTCCCGAGCCGAGACTTATAGCTGAAATTCAAGATAACATTGGAGGTTGGAGAGTTGAGCAAACCTATCCTCCTTTAGATCAAGAATTACTACAGTACGACATGGATGATTGTGATGTAATAGGAGGTGGAGAAACCATTACTTCAACTTCTCAATTATCTATCGAATGCCCATTTTTTGAATATGAAACTAGAATTATTGGTACTCCAACCTTCCACGTTGAAGCGACAATATCTTTACTTTCTACAAGTGGTCATCTATTCGTAGAGATGGTTCAAGCGAGTAATGGTATGCACCTAGGTCATGCTGTAATGGATTTAAGATTCCATAATGGAGGTAAAGAGGGAGAGTCTCTTTCACCCGGCGAGACGGTTATTGCTAAAATGGAATTTTTTGGTATGGATGTAGTGATTCCAGAAGGTGACGGCATTCACCTTTTGGTAACACAAACTGGTGAAGATTACATCCCAAGCCCTGTTTCAACCATGGCAGTTACTTTAGGATTAGGCACTAGTAGTATCTTGACATTACCTATCTCACAAACAGATTGTGATGAATTATTTCTTCCGCCAATGCAGGAACCTTATCCTCAATGTTTGATAACAATACAATAGTAATATTTTTTTGACACTATAATCCGAACTCTTGATGCCAAATATCGATTCCGAGGTATCATGGCGGCTACAGATTCACGGGTCAATGTGTCCGTTTCAGATCGTATATTAGCCCATCTTTGGGAACAAGATCACCAAGCAGATCATTATCTTGTAACATTTGAAATGACTAGGCCAGGAATTGCAGAAGTATGTGCTCTTCATTTGCCAAATGTCTCACGTTCTATGAGAGAGTTGATTTCAGATGGTTTAGTATCGGAACACACTAGAGCGGTTAGAGGTGAAGAACGTCGTCAAAAAACATGGCAGTTAACCGAAGAAGGGCGTAAAATTGCTAGAAATAGTATTGAGAAATTACGTTCAATGAAGATTTTAATCCGGGACAAAAAAGGTAAACTATTGGAGATAAGAGCTGATGAAGCCTCTAAGAAATTACAAACAGAACTCACATTATTGCAAGTTTTGATGCATGCCCAACACGAAGGTGTATTGAATTTTGGAGATATTAGATTCGGTGCAATTATACGCTCAGAAGAAAAGATTACACCCGGTTCTATCTCATTACTTTCGGGAGCTCACTCAACTTACCATACTGGACCACCTGAAACTAGAGAAGTTCATGGCCGTTCATTGGAGAAGGAAATAATCAATAAGTGGTATCAATCAAAGACTCCTATGTTTGTTCTTTCCGGAATTGCTGGTTGTGGGAAAACTACCCTAGTTTCATTTTGGATGGAGAATCTGTTTTCCTCAAATAATAATATTCAAGCTATGTATTATCCTTGTCAGCCTTGGGATACTTCGTTAGGTATAGCAACTAGTCTATTACACCGTATTGGGGTGGGTTCAGATGATATATCTTCAGACCCTTATGGTATATTGGAATCTCTCCCCCTTAAACCAGGAGCGATCTTTAATATTGACTTATTTCGGAGAAGATTAACTGCTCATTTGTTAGATGAAAAGAATTTATTAGAAAATAACTTTTCAGAGATACTTGTTATTCTTGATGATGTGCATAATATAGGTACAGATGGAGCGAACTTTTTCGGTTCATTACTACAAGTATCGGAATCAACAAAAATGCGTCTATTACTTATTTCTAGATCTAATCTTGCTTTTTATGATCGGCGCGATGTACATACCAGAGGTAAAGTCGAAGAATTAATTTTATCCGGCTTAAATTTAGAGGAAATTAAAGAATGGTTAGATGATTTAGAAATATCAAATAATGCACCAGTTGAAGAGATTTTTACAGTAACGGGAGGACATCCTTTAGCCCTTGAATTATTAGAGATATATGGTAATGCTTTGCATGAAGATTGGCTTAGATTTCTTGACGAAGAGATTCTTGATGTACTACCAGAAGATCATAGGGAATTATTAGCCTTTTTAGCAGTTTCAGATATACCGGTTCCCTGGAAAATTTTAGCGAAAGCCTCCAATTTTAATGGAAAACCTCCTAAGAATTTAATTGAAAGGGGTTTAATGTTGGAATTAGAAGGAGGTATGTGGTTACATGAAGCTCTTCGTTCTCGATTACTAAGAGAAGTAGGCACTCCTCTCGACGATAGGGCCAAAAAATTAGGCTTAAACTAATTCATATATTTTCCAAGCCACTGGTCGAACATAGGTTTTGGTCTTGCCCCTGTCATCTGGTCAACAGCCTGTCCATTGTGGAATAAGACCAAAGCAGGAATACCTCTGAAACCGAATTTACCCATTGATAGAGGATTCATATCTGTGTTTACTTTAGCAATTGTAATATCTCTTTCTTCTGCTATTTGATTTAGAATAGGTGCAATCATCTTACAAGGTCCACACCAAGGCGCCCAGAAGTCCACCAGTACCCATTCACTACTTTTCGTCACCATATCAAACTCTGCATCACTCGCATCTACTACCCGGCCCATACTCACAACCAACAAACTTCGAGTTCTAATTACCCCTAATAATAATTTGTTATTTTAAATCATAACTTTAGTAGTAACTATTGAGTACCTTGGGCTTATCGTATTGACCAGAGGATAGGTTATGCAGATAGCTCCTAGTATACTTACAGCCGACTTTTGTGAGTTAGGTAAACTGATGGAAGAACTAGTATCCGAAGGAATTGATTGGATTCATCTTGATGTTATGGATGGCAATTGGGTAATCAATAAAACAATCACTTTTGGTCCTTCTTTAGTCCGTAGTATACGTCAAAAATTAGGTCCTGAAATTTTTATCGATTGTCATTTAATGATTACTAATGCTGAAGAAACATGGGAGCAATACGTGGATGCCGGAGTCAATTTAGTCATCTTTCATATTGAGGCTGTAAATGATGCCAACGTCCTTATCGACAATCTTCATTCAAGTGGCTGTCAAGCAGGTATTGTGCTTAATCCAGATACACCTGCATCTGAAGTACTTCCATATTTGTCAAAACTTGATCTTGTACTTGTAATGAGTGTAGTTCCTGGCAAAGGAGGACAATCATTTATGCCAGAAATGGAATCGAAGATTCGTGAGTTTCGATTAGCAATAAATAATCAGATTGACTCCGGAGGACTTCCCACAAAATTAATGATAGATGGTGGAATAAAACACTACAATGCATCTTTAGTCAAGAGTTGGGGCATAGATGTCGCAGTAATTGGTAGTGGTATCATAAATGACAACGGAACTGTCGAAGAGAATCTAAAAGAAATCACCTCAGCATTGTAAAATTGAAGTATTTCATCAGCGAGGTTCAAAGAGGGCGGTAGCTAGAGAGTATACATGGTGACCGAAGCGTGGATGGTTTCAGAGATACAAAAAATAGTCCCTGACGCAAATATTGAAGCTACTGATTTACACGGTAGTGGAGACCATTTTCATGTACGTGTAGTTTCAGATTCTTATTTAGGAGTCAGACCATTACAAAGACAGAGACCAATCTTAAATCACTTTAAGCCATATATTGCACAAAATATTGTTCATGCTTTAGATTTGAAATGTATGACTATTGAACAAGCAGAATCAACACTTGATACAGCCTTTGACCCTCACTCTGAGAAAAAAACAGAATTTTTTGGAGTGCATATCCGTAGAGAAAAAAAGGAGTGAATAAAATGAGTTTTAATTGGACCCCAGATGAATTACAAGAGATAGTAACCAATAACCCAATTGTGTTGTTTATGAAAGGTACCCCCGAGCAACCAAGATGTGGTTTTAGTAACAGGGCAGCCACTGTTTTGGGACAATTGGAAGAAAAATGGGCAAGTATAGATGTTCTTTCTGACCCTAGAGCAATTCCATCTATTTGTGCTTGGTCTGATTTCCCAACAATGCCTCAGATTTTTATTAATGGAGAACTAATTGGCGGTTCCGATATAGCATTGGAAATGTACGAGAGTGGGGAATTACAAAAGATGATTTCCGAAAGTTCTTCCGAGTGAGATGGAATCAATGCCGGTCAATGGTGACCGAAAAAATATGTTGATTGCTCTATTTGGTTCGACACTAATTTCTTTCGCACCATTATTCTATCAGTATTCCGAAACCAATCCCGTAACAGGGGCGTTTTTTCGTATGGCATATGCCCTTCCGGTATTGATATTGTTAATTTTCCTTCTTAATTCGAAAGATACCCGTAGTCGAGAATCTCGTTTTCTGACATTATTTGCTGGATTATTGATCTCATTAGATTTTGTAGGCTATCATACTGCTATTGATTACATTGGAACTGGAATAGCAACTATGATTGGTAATTCACAAGTCATTATTGTCACACTAGTAAGTTGGAAATTTCTTGGAGAGAAACCAAACAAATCGATTCTTTTTGCTTTACCAGTTGTAGTGTTAGGTTTGGCTTTAATATCTGGAATATGGGATGATGAGCCTTATGGTGAAGATCCATTCAAAGGAGTGATTGCCGGAGTTTTCGCGGCGATTTTTTATTCCTCATTTTTGATTGTATATAGATACTCAAATAGAGAAATGGCTCCTGCGCAAAATCTCCAGTTTGATGCTACAGCAGGTGCTGCGGCGGGGCTTCTTTTAATTGGGATAATGCCTTTAAATTCGCTCGGTGTTGAACCAATAATTCTACAACCTGCTTGGCCGAGCCATGCTTGGCTAATTCTATTAGCAATTTGCTGTCAAGTGGCAGGATGGATTGCAATAACTTATGCATTACCAAGACTGCCTGGTGCCAAAACCTCTTTCGCAGTACTTTTACAACCGGTTTTAACCATAATCTGGGGATTATTGATTTTAGATGAAGAACCATCTTTGCAACAATCTATGGGAATATTGTTAATTCTTGGTTCAGTAATTTCTGTGACTATATTTGGTAATACTAGAGTTAACACTGAGAGATAATTAGGTGTACAGGGCGAGAGATATTAGCGAGGGGATGGGATGCACTCAGCAGAACCTTACGACCTGTACGATGATTGATATGGGTAGGTAATTCATAATCCTTCTTAGGTTAAAGTGTAAAAGATGTGTAAATCTAGATTTTCTTCGTTAAAGTACGGTTAATACTTCTGGGCCGCCATCTGTGACAATAACTGTATGCTCGAATTGACCTACATTTCCTCCATCTACATCTCTCAAAGCTTCGTAAACTTCTAAGAATCTAATCGAAGTTAATTTTTTAGTCATTGCTTTCCATTTCTTTTGTAGAGATTCTTGATCTTCGTTTGGAAATGGTTTTTCCAGTAATGGATATGCCCATCTAGCAGCGAATGGAAGAGTATTATAACGCTCTTCTATGTATCTAGCCATTGTTGCACCTAGTGGCTTTAATTTACCTTTTGAAAGTGCTTTACGTATTGAAACGTCTCCGGTAACTCTCAAGATATTCGAAGATCCAGATGGAGGAATATTCTCTACCATACCTGATTCTCCCGTAGTATTAAATGGTTCAATAGCATAAACACCTCCAACTTCTGCATTTCCTTTGAAACCCGAGTTTGGTCCACAAGCAAATGAAGGTATTGAGGTTCCAGAATGTAAGTTCCATCTTTCTAGTTGATGACCACATAAATTTCTGATAGGTTGAAATCCAGCATCTTTCGTTACTTGTTCAGCCGCTTTACCTATCTCATGCCAAGAAGTTCCTGGATGCATTTTTTCTATAGAAGCATCTCTTGCCTCTTTAGCGGCTTTAATTTGATCTGTATGATTTTTCCCATTACCAACTTCTAATGTTAACGCATTATCTGCTAAAGCACCTTTGATATGGACTCCAACATCTAATTTAACAAGATCTCCCTTTTCAAAAATCATTGGCTTGTCCCATCCTTCTGGAGGTAAATCATGATGACTAGAAGTAAAATGAGCGGCAATATCGTTTACAGAGATTGTAACTGGAAATGCTGCCTGACCCCCATGTCTCCTGATAAATCTCTCCGCAGAATCAATTACTTCAATCCAAGATTTTCCTTCTTGAATTTCATCTTTTATCCCTTCTAAAGTCCTTCTAGCAACGTGACCAGCGTCTCTCCATTGTTTTAAATCCGCTTCTTCCACCATTCTAGAATCTCCCTTTTCCCGACCAAACCTTCTCTCAAAACCTCAATCTCGTTACTGTTGGGTGATTTACAGACCGTATACCATGCTATCAAGGTACTGGGTGCTCCTCCCGAACAAGTGCCCGATAGATATGAAACCATATTCTCCGAAGAAGAAAGTGTTTTTGCAGCCATTTCACAATCTCTCAAAGGTTCCGAACCGCTAATATTTGCAGAAGTTGCAGTTAATGGACCTGTGTTTTCAATTAATTTTTTAGCGATGGGGTCGGCTAAAATACGGATTGCTATTTTATCTCCTCCTAATCTATTATCTAATCGTTCTTTTGCGGGGAGAATGATTGTTAGAGAACCTTCTGGAAATGCTGAAATGAAGTCTTCTAAATCATCAGTCAAGTAAACTAATTCTGATGCCTGTTTTAGGTTACTAACTCCTACACTAACTATCATTTCATTTGGTCTTTTTTTAATTCTATATAATTCATCCAGAGATTTAGATGTTAAAGCACATCCTAAAGCTGGAAGAGTAGATGTGGGGTAAACTATACAATTTCCTTCCAATACCTCTTGTACTTCTTTATCCAAAATCTCACCCTACTTGATGTGTTTTCTGTTTGCAGGAGGTAATGAGTTAGCATGAGCAACTATTGAGCCAACACGTAAATCTACATTTGACTGATGAGTATGACGTTGTGAAATACGAGCTAAATCGTACGCTCCAAAGTAGAAACTGAAAGGGAATATTAGGTATATCAGTTTCTTCATAGCCCGTATTTCCCACATTTTATTTGTCATTTCTGAACCATCTTC
>DAJO01000073.1 GCA_002498985.1 Euryarchaeota archaeon UBA257 | reverse complement strand
TCAATTGGAAAATCTTGATGGGTTGCGTCCCATAATAATACACCACTAGTCAAGATTAATACTACAGCGATAAACGCTTTTGTCTGGCTAGAACTTGGCTGTTGAATAGGATGAAAGAACTTCCTGATAATTATCCAAGACTCAGAAAACCATTTCTTAGGGTCATCAATTGCACGAGCTAATCTTCTTGAAAATAATCTTTCATCTGCAAATTGCCAAATTGGCGTATGTGTTTTGGCTGTGATCTCTACTGCAATCATTGCGACAATAATTCCGCCAATTATATCAGTAACCCAATGAATACCAAGATAAAGGATTGTAAATGCTGTTATTACAATAAATACCAGTAGTAATCTCCTATATCTTAACCATCTTTCATCTGAGTCCCATCTTTCCATAGTTAACCATATAGCGAAAGGCAAGCCGATATGTAAACTTGGCATACCATTTGTGAATGGATCAATCTGTATGAACCAATTATGAATTTCGGGAGTTAAATCGTAGGCTATTGTTTCCATTTGAGGGATATAGTTTCCAGTTACTCTAACATTAAAAAATAGATAGAACGGAATAGCTAAGATATATACCCAAAACATCGATAGTGAAACTCTATCTGCCATATATCTATCATCAAAGAAAATTGGGTATATGAAAGAAGAGAATGTCACAGCCATGAATCCCATGACATAGAAGTGAGTTAAACCAAAAGATAGTAAAGAATTATTCAATGAATCTTGTATCCACCAGACAATATCACCCTCTATCGCATAAATGTAAGGAGTCATGTCAAGTTGAGTGTTGGCCATTAGAATCCTATCTAATTGATCTAGTATATCCTTCCACAAATAAACTGAAAAAACAACTATCATGTGAGCCCAATATCTTCTGAACATATCGATAAAACTAGAGATACGAATTTTAGCGTAATCTGGCTTAAAAAATGGCATTAAAGAAATACTAATTATGATTGCTCCAGTAATCCAAGTAAGGTAAATACCACTCGCCACTGCCATATTACCAATATGACTCGGGAAGACTATACGTCAAGAAACTGACCCTTCTATGAAATGATGATTTATGATATCCGAACCGTAGGACTGCTTGGAAGTTCCAATGTTTCAACCACTTTTTCAACGATTTTATCAAAGGCCTCCGCAGTTGCACCATCAGGTTCTGCTAATATGCGATGAACTCCGTCATCTCCACCTCTGACAATACCTGGATCGAAGGGAAGAGAACCGAGGAATGGAACTGAAAGGTTTTCTGCAGCATCTGAGCCACCTCCACTCTTGAATACATCTAGTGTAATTGACCAGTTTCCTTCGGAATCAGAAACTGTTTCAATCATATTACCACTTGGCCCCTTTATTGATACCTTAGTGTCTGAATCAGTGATACCATTAATTGTGTATCCACTCATATTCTCTACAACTCCAATTACAGGAATAGAAATAGTTTTAGCGAAATTAATTGATTTTCTACTATCTAATAATGCAACTTCTTGTGGCGTCGTTACGATGACAACCCCGTCAATTGTTGGTAGACTTTGTGAAACAGTCAGCGGCTCATCACTAGTTCCTGGAGGGAAATCGATTATCAAAGCATCAAGTTCACCCCACTCTACGTCGCCAATAAATTGATTTATGGCACCTAATTTTATAGGGCCACGCCAAATAACAGGTTTATCAGGATCTTCAATTAAAAATGCCATAGAAATCACCTTAATTCCATGGGAACCGATGGCCGGATGAATACGGCCATTCTCAACATGTAAATCTGAACCTTCTAAACCTAACATCTTTGGAACATTGGGGCCAGTAATATCAATGTCCATTATTCCGACTTTCTTACCCATACGAGCTAGAGAAAGTGCCAATCCAGTAGCCACTGTTGATTTCCCAACACCTCCTTTACCGGACAAAACCATAATCTTATGTTTAATATCCTGATCTATTTTATTGATACGTAACTTCCTTTGCATCTGTTGGTAAGCTTGTTCCATCTGAGCTTTCTGTTCAGTTGATGCTTCGGGTTTTTCTGTTTTCTGTTCTGATTTGCCATGATGATGACTAATCGGAGGTTCTGACATAATTAATGCGCAGGCTAAACAATACTTCAACCCTAGTGAAGATTAATTTTACATTTAATATCAAGATACTATAGGCGTATATTTGATTACAGATAATCTCTAGGATGTTATATGAATCTATTATTTGTCTGTGTTGGAAATACTTGTCGAAGCCAAATGGCTGAAGCTTTGGCGAAAAATATGGGATTTAAAGCACAATCAGCAGGAACAAATCCTGGAGAGAAAATAGCAGAAAATGCAGTAAAAGTGATCAATGAACTTGGAATTGAAATGAAAAATCAATTTCCTAAATCTATCGATACAATAGAAACTAAAGGCTATGATGAAATAATCAGTATGGGATGTGGAGTTGAATGTCCCAATCTTC
The DNA here is from genome assembly GCA_002498985.1 of Euryarchaeota archaeon UBA257. Taxonomy (GTDB): domain Archaea; phylum Thermoplasmatota; class Poseidoniia; order Poseidoniales; family Thalassarchaeaceae; genus MGIIb-O2. Next base: position 573 of record DAJO01000073.1, on the reverse strand, counting down.
CAATTTCATATGATTGGGGGTTAGATGACCCAGTAGGTCATGATATCAATTTTTACAGAAATACTAGAGAAAAAATTCAATCTCTACTAGAAAAATTGTCTCAAACTCAGACCGACGCTTAGAAAAGTGACTCAGGTTTCCCAAAGTTCACACGAGTGTAGTGTAGTGGTTATCACCGGGCGTTGCCAACGCCTGAACCCGGGTTCAAATCCCGGCACTCGTACCATGACTAATCGAAATCGGAATTACGTAATACCATTAAAATACCAGCAAATGATAAGCATAATACAATTAGTAAACCAATTATGATCAATGCTGGTCTATTGTCTAGTATCCAGTTATCTGAAATAGATTCATCAGTTTTATCAAGTTTAATTATTAAACTTTGATCAGCCGAATCTGTTGTAGAAAGGAAGATATCAGTCCCTCTCACAAAAATTTCTATCTCGCCGTTAGGCAAACTTGAACGGGCAAGAATCTCTAAAGAATATACTCCATCATTGGCGTTTTTATCAACACCAAGTCCATCATCTTTCATTAAAATCCAGCTATTTGACTCACCTATGGGTGCTA
>DAJO01000029.1 GCA_002498985.1 Euryarchaeota archaeon UBA257 | reverse complement strand
ACATTAAATGCGGAATCACAAGCAGGACAATCGAGTTGTCGAGTTCCCGGACGAGGTCTGATACGTAATTTTCTTTCACATCCTGGACATTCTATTTCGACTTTAACAACTTTTGCAGTCAAAGTAAAAACACCGGTACAACCGCTACAAGTTAGGGCTATTGGTCTTTCATCGGTTCCAGCGACCAGGATCATATTACAATGAGGACAAGGAACTGACTCTTCAGTCAGGGCATCAACTGTTGGCTGATGTGAAACTCGGCAAATTGCTTCACAAATTTCACACTGAATCTCGCCTAATCCTGGTGGCAACATGTGGTTACAATGTGCACATTCTGCTAAAGGTGCTACGTGTTTCGACTCGACCTCTGCTGAATCGGACATATCCCTCGCTACCCCTTATTAGTTATCAAGCGGTCGTATTATTGGTCTTGTAAAGTGCCGTAAATGCTTCCTTGAGATCAATAGCCAAATCTTTCATTAGATCGATTAATACTGTGGTTCTCCTAGTATTATTACTAGAAACAAACATTCCATTAATGATTATCAAGAATACACTTGCCTCATGTATTGCTATTCCTGCTGCTATACTCGTGTTGAAACCAGCTAATGTTGTCAAAACTAATATTAGAGTTACAATTACTGATATTGCAATATTTACATTGACAATCATCTTTGTTCTCTTGGCAAGTTGAATCAATCTAACTATGGCTCTAGGATCATCTCCTGGTATTAGCACATCTGCTGCCTCTAAATTTACTTGATCACCGCTACCAACTGCTACACCAATATTGGCTGCTGCTAAAGCACCTGCATCATTGAATCCATCACCCGCCATGAGAGTACTGCGTGCCTTACTTCTATCCTCAACCCACTGTGCTTTACCTTCAGGATTGACATTACCTCTGCAAATACTTGGATCTATACCTAACTTCTTAGCAAAGGATTCAACTGAAGACTGCTCATCTCCACTAAGAATTTCTACGATAATTCCTTCTTTTTGTAACGTTTGAACCATTTCAGTGACACCAACCCTGGCATCATCATGGATAAATGTGAATGCAGCAACTGATTTACCTTCAACAGATAGTACGCTAACTCCATGGCCTTTATCTTTAGCCGAATCTAATACTTTTTGAATTTCCTCTGTAATCATCACATCCTGAGAAAGTAACCAATCTACTCTTCCAAAGATTAATTCTTTACCACTCAACTTTCCGGACACTCCAGCATCTCCATCAGTAATTCCAGTAACTCTCTTTGGTTTAATTTGTGATTCTTCAGCTAAGGAGATTATAGCTCTAGCATACGGATGGTTGGAACGCTTTTCTAATGCCGAGACAAGAGCGAGAATATTGTCCTTATCTTGGTCATTACTGCAAACAAACTCTCCTATTTTGGGACGACCGGTAGTCAATGTACCAGTTTTATCTAACAATGCTAGTTCTATTGATGCTGCCGATTCAAGAACATCTCCTCCTCTTGCAACTAAACCTGAAGCTGAAGCGGATGAAAGTGCTGTTGCATGAGGAACTGGAGCCGCTAATAGTAATGAACAAGGACAAGATACTACCCAAAGAACTAGGGTTGTAACGAAATCTTTTGTCAATATACCGTAAGCAAGAGAACCAACCAAAACTAATGGAACCCAGATTGCTGTAAAACGTTCAATTGTAGTTTGAGTTCTAGTAGGAATTTCTTTGTAACTTCTAACTAAATCAATTAGGCTTGCTAATCTGGTTGAGTCCCCGGTAGCCTCGCAGTTGACAATAATAGGACCTCGAACTAAGACTAGTCCGGCTTCGACACGGTCTCCTTTAGATACTCCTACAGGTATTGGTTCACCAGTTAATGGAGCTCGATCTATTGCTCCACTCCCTTCAATAATTACTCCATCTACTGGTACTACCTCGCCAGACCTAATTTCTACTATGTCACCTACACTTAATGCTTGTATTGGAATCCATTCATCTTCAGATGAACCTTTCAAATTATCAGAAGCACATGAACCATCATCACAACAATTTTCTTCATTGGCTGATGAAAGCCTAGCAAGCCTAGGTAATCTATCCAATCCTCCCTGCATAGCAGTTCTAGCTTTGACTAATGCACTTTCTTCAAGATGGGATGCAAAGGCTACCAGTCCGGTTACAATTAGAGCTTCGGGGTATTCTTGTAAAATCATAGCGCCAATAACTGCTAATGATGTCAGAACCTGGAAACCAAGAACCCTATTTCTGATACTGGATGCTGCTGCTTTGAACATTGGTAAACCAGCAAATGAAATACCAATTACTGTAAGTAGAAGTGCAGCATTATTAGGAATGTAAGGTAATTTATCTATTGCGAACACTCCAAATAATAATGGAATTGTAAAAACTGCTGATAAAAGTTGAATCTGATCTGGTCTGAGTTTTGAACTGGTTGATTTTTCTAAATTAAAATCTTGACCAAGTAACTGACCTATCCTCTCATCTGATATTTCTTTTAATTTCTTGGAGTTAAAGTCTATCATTTGAAGTTCGATTTTTCCTTCTTCAAATCTAACATTAATAATCCCAGGAATATCAAGTAATGCATGTTTTAGTGTATTTCTATCTATTCCAAGATTGCCTGAGACTCGCCCGGGAGTAAGCCCAGATACTGCTTTCCAAGATATTTTAGGATTGTTTCCTAAACTTTCTAGAACCGAATTTACACGAGAAATTCGACCTTTAGCTAGATCTAAATTGAATCTTACGGTTCCTTCTGTGACTGATACATTGACCTTATTGACTCCTGGTAATCTACTGACTGCACGGTTTGCCTTCATTGCACAATCTGCGCAATCCATTCCATCAATTTCCCATTCAATTTCAAATTCGCCATCAATCACTAAGTCAGCATCTAAAATACTGTCACCACTTCTTGAAAAGGATATCAGATTCTCTTTTCCATCATCAAGAAGTTTCTTCAACTCATTGGATTCCTTAATTTGATAAAACTTATTTTCGACATTTTTTGAAATACTAGAAATAATATTTTTAGAGCCCGATTTTATTAATTTTTTCTGATCTGATTTAATTTCTGGTATAGGGGTTTCAGGTTCTTGATCATCATCGAGAATCAGAAACTCCTCATCCTCCATAGTATTGGGACTAGTATGTCATCTTTGAAGATGACTGGATATAGTATGAACGATTAGATGATGAGAGAGAACCACTACGCGAGCATGTGAGTAAGTTACCGGAGGGAGATAATTGGGAAATGATTGTCTTCGACATCGATGGGACACTGCTTGATTATGATGGATTCCAACCTGAATTAATCCCACTGATAAGAAAAATAGAAAATATGGGTATCACAGTTTCACTGGCATCGGGAAGAACTCTACCTAATGTAACCCCGATACAGCAAGTATTGGCTGTCAGTGGCTTTGTTATAGGAGAAAATGGAGGAATGGTTTGGGATACTAAAGCAGGGTTTCCAATCAGATGCTTAGCTGATGGAAGAAGAGCTAAAGATGCTGCAGAATGGCTAGCTACGCAAATAGAAGGATTGGATCCTAAAGGCATTGAAACTAATCGCTGGAGAGAAACTGAATGGTGCCTGCTAGATACTGAGAATTATAAAAAAATGAGAGATGCTTTAAAGACCTCTAGATGGCCTGATTTACAAATTGTTCCAACTGGATTTGCAGTTCATATTACAGAAAAAGGACTTGACAAATCTAGTGGTCTAAAGGTTGCATTTGAACAAAGAGGTATTGATCCAAAGAAGGTAATTGCAGTTGGTGATGCATCAAATGATATTCCAATGTTTGAATTATGTGGATTTGCAGTTGCAGTGAATAATGAATTCAAAGGAGTAGCTGAAGCAGCAGATCATTTGACTGAATCAAAAGGCACTCTAGGTACAATAGAATTCTTAGAGCAATTCATTATGTCTAGAAGTTAGAGATGGTGCAGGAGGCAGGATTCGAACCTGCGAAGCTCTACGCATCGGAACTTGAGCCCGACCCCTTTGACCACTCGGGTACACCTGCGAGCCTCGGAGAGGTTTTTTCTTATTGAGTTCAACGGATGAAGAGGCTAGAAAGAAGATAAACAAAGGAATCATTCATGGCCTTCCTCTGTCTGCCGTAACTCAGGTTGCTCACATGATTGACGAAGTCGCTTCATCAAGATTGACAAAGCAACAACTAATTGTTGTCGAAAAGGCACTTTTTGAATTAACAAGACAACAAAAATCTAGTCCAAATGTACCCAAAGAAATTACAATTCCAAATTTTTGGCCTTCAATTCGTCAACTATTAACCAATTTAGAAAATGAGTTGGCTGAGACCATAAGGAACGAAGGAATGAATGCTAAAACTCAACTTCAATCTCGTAGACTGGGTGTTGCTAGAACTTCTGT
>DAJO01000056.1:2468-4675 GCA_002498985.1 Euryarchaeota archaeon UBA257 | reverse complement strand
GATTGGACAAACCGTATTCAGGAGTTTTTCCTCAATGACACTCTAACAGATATCTTATCTGGTCATTATCTATTCATGTATCTATTCATGATTTGGTTTTCACCAATGTACTACATTTTATGCCGTGATGAAATAATGGCAGATAAAGCGGCCTTGAATTATTTTGTGATATATCTGTTAAGCGTGCCATTATACCTATTTTTCAATGTTGAAGTGACATCTAGTTATATCTCTGATATGGATGCACTTCTGTATCATGATTCATTTACTTTGGCGTTTTTCACTGACAATGATCCTATGGATAATGCAATACCAAGTTTACATGTAGGGCTACCAATAAGCTTGCTAATAATCAATAGGCTGCATTGCCGAAAGCTAGGTATAGATTTCAAAGATTGGCGCCACAAAGAGTTTGATTATTTTGTTCAATTCAATGTGATAATTTATCTATTTTCTATACAATATCTTGGCATCCATTGGTTTGTAGATATAATTCCAGGAATATTCTTAGCTATAATTACATCTTCATTTGTTCATGCAGTGCAACCGGTAGTGCGTGCCAGAACTGAAAATGGGTGGACTTCTTTACTTCCAAACCGAAGTCAAGCATTATCTTCAGTCTTAGTTTTATTAATTTGTTCTACATGGTTAGCAGTTGGTGTAATTGACGGCTCAGGAACAAATGAAGATGAGGCTAATATGAGGTTTGGAATCGATGATGTCAACTTAGATACTATCGAAGTTCACAGTCTTTGGGACCCCGTAATTATTGATGTTTTTAATGTTGGAGATAATGATGTCGAAGTCTTACTGATACAGAGAGATTTTGTCGAAGAACATACTGAAAAAGGAATTTTCTATTGGGACCAGTTCGTATCTCAAGGAAATCTTTCGATAGTTGAAGTAAATAGTTCGTTAACATTTACGATTACTCCAGATAGTTTGTTTGACGTCAATATTGTATTAGTTAGGTTAAATAATTCAGAGAATATTGAGGAGGATTCGTTAGGGGAAGTACGAATTGTTTCGAATTATGTTGATGATGAATTAATTTTGACTGGATTTTTAGTCAGTTTTCCTGCATTTATCATAACTGGGATAGTAATTGAAGGCTATATAAACAGAAGATTTTAGAATATGTTGAATGCCATTATCCCACCGATGTACAACCCAGACATTGAACCTAATGCTAACCAAATCCCAATTCTAAATGGGGGGAAATTGTGCTGCCACAAATACATTGACTGACCTAACCAGGTTAGAATAACTACCGCGATTCCATAAAATCCAAAGAAGAATCTAAATGAATAGAAAACTAATAATCCAAATAAATATCCAATATATAATTCTACTTTATTACCATATTTTTCTGTCAACAGAAAACATGAAAATCCTAAAATAGCCAAGATGAATACTGGAAATAGAAGATTTTTTTTAGTGAAAAAATCTATCTCGAATAGATATGGGATGAATGCTAGAATAAATCCAGTTAATGATGGAAAAGCTACTGGCCACAGCGGAGCAGACTCCCACTTCATGATATGTCGGGGTCGTATCTAGCATATAATAGTCTGAATGGCCCCATACGTCTCATTCATCAATAAGAATAGTCTCCGACCTGATATGTCGAAAGGCGAAATTGTACTTGGATGCCTTGCACCGCATCCTCCTCACCTAGTTTATGCAGAGAATCCTCCTCAAAATGAGGCCTTTAGTGAGGGTGGTTGGGAAACTCTTCGCTGGGGGTATGCAAAACTTGCAAGAAAATTAAAAACAATTGACTATGATGCTATTGTAATTTTCACTCCACATTGGCAAACATACATCGGAACACATTTCTTGGGTCTTCCTGAATTTAAATCGAAATCAGTAGATCCTGTTTTCCCTAATTTGTTTAGGTATAATTATGATCTTAAAGTTGATGTTGAATTAGCAGAAGCAATGCACGAAGAAACTGCCAAAGCAGGAATCATTACTAAAATGATGAGAAACCCTGATTTTAGAGTAGATTATGGGACAATAACTTCCTGCCATTTGTTGAATCCGAGTTGGGATAAGCCTATAGTCACAATTTCAAGTAATCGTAATTCTCACTATTACTCAAATGAAGTAATGATTGAACAAGCTAAGGCATTGGGTGAAGCTTGTATGAAGGCTATTGAGAAGAGCGGTAAAAAAGTGGTCTTAGTAAGTAGCCATAGTCTTAG
>DAJO01000056.1:0-2398 GCA_002498985.1 Euryarchaeota archaeon UBA257 | reverse complement strand
CATAGTCAATACGTATGGGATATGAAAATTATTGACATGTTTAGAAATGGTCAGATGAAAGAGGTAGTTGACATAATGCCTGAGTATACTGAACAAACCATTGCTGAAACTGAAGCAGGGGGGCTAATTTGGATGATGGCCGCTATGGGGGTGCCGAGTTATCCAGCTGAAATTTATGGTTATCAATCAGTAATAGGGACCGGTAACTGCATAGCATGTTGGGACCCAAATAATGAAACTAGGGAGTTAGTACTCTGAGGTGATTTAATGAGCGAAGATTCACAAATTCTTTTCGGACTTTACGTCCCTCCTCATCCTCAACCATTACTTTCGCCAGATGCTAATGCAGGATATGCAAATTTGCGTGCTGCGTTTGAAACATGTAGAAAGAGAATCGAAGAATCAGATGCTGATCTGATTATAGTTTATTCAACAACATGGCCAAGTGTCGTAGGGCATCAAATTCAAGCTCTTAAAGAATCTATTTGGACTCATGTCGATGATGATTTCCACTATCTCGGCAGTATGCCATATAATTTTCAAATAGACTCTGAATTTTCTCATGAATATTGTTCAGCAGCAGAAAAAAGAGGTTTACATGCTAGAACTGTAGAGTACGAGGGATTTCCAATAGATACTGGTTCAGTAGTCGCTCTTAGTTTACTAAATCCCGATAATAGAATCCCAGCATGTATTGTTTCCAGTAATATGTACGCCAATCGTTCTGAGACTATTGTTCTAGGTAAAGCAGCAAATGATGCTTTAGTTAGTCAGGGTAAGAAAGCAGTTGTAGTTGTAGTTTCTAGCTTATCAAATAGAATGTTCACAGAACATATTGATCCTTCAGAAGATCGTATTCATAGTTCTAAAGATAACGAATGGAATGAAAAAATTCTCGAATTCTTCGCAGATGGTAGATTAGAAGATTTGAGCCAATTAAGTAGAGAAATTCATGGCCAAATTAGAGTTCAGAAAGTCGTGGCTTACAAACCCGCTTGGTGGCTAGCCGCTTCGATGGGGCAACACAATAACTACGATGGTGAAGTATTAGCCTATGAGGCATTACATGGTTCCGGTGGAGCCGTAATTCAACTAACTCCTTCCTCCGGTTCATTCGGTGACAAAGAGTTCGATGAAGATGACGTAGAATACTACCAGGGCGATAGAAATGTCCTAAATAAGGGGAATCATTGATGTCCGAAGATCAATTTGATGAGAGTAAATTTAGTCAACTCCTCGAATGGATATATGAAGTAGACCAAGTAACTGATCCTGAAGCACGTAGTAGACTTGTTGGACAAATAAAATCAATGCCTCAAGATATTGTTGATAAAATGTATAATGATTACGGAAAATCATTTCTCAGCTCAGCAGGTGGTGCAATGGGGGCAGCCGCAGGAGTGGCTGTTGGTGGCCCAGTTGGTGGAATAGTTGGTGGTGTAGTTGGTAAGAAAACTGCTGGAAAACTTGTTACTAACAATGGCCCATTTAAGTCAGAATTAGGTCCTTCTGCTGTTGGGGCATATCCTCACCTTCATCGTGTAGGTGATCTAATTTTTGTAAGTGGAATTGGTCCAAGGAAGCCAGTTACTAATGAAATTCCTGGTGGTCCTATTAAAGATGAAGATGGTAATCCTTTAGATTACGATATCAAAGCCCAAACTCGTTCGGTAATAGAAAATATCAGGATTATTCTCGAAGAATACGGTTCAAGTTTAGAAAATGTAGTTGATGTCTATTCCATGCTCGTTGATATGGATCGTGATTTTGCTGGCTACAATGAAGTTTATGCAGAGTATTTTTCAGAGATTTTACCTTCGAGAACAACTTGCTCAGTTTTAGCTCTCCCTACTCCTATTGCTGTAGAACTAAAGGTTATTGCAAAGGCTTGAATCATTCAGATAAAGATTCCACTCTTTCAGGTGTGCAGTCAATTGGTGCAGAGATAGGATTGCATGCTACGGGGTTACCTTCAGGAATCTCTACCCAATATTCTATTCCATCGACTTCCTCAGGATAATCTGTAGAAATAGAATGAGCTCCAACAGAAATAGCAGCCTCAAGCCTAGTTGTATCATTATTATCTGCTTCTCCATCTTCAGCATTATCTGCTCTAGATCTAACAATAAATCCGTCTCTAACCAAAGCTTCAATTTCATCTCCATTTCCAATCGGATCAGTATCAGAAAAAATAGCTGCTTCTGAACTACCCGGTTCTGACATTGTAAACATTCTTGAGCCATTTAATCCTGGATATTTTTCATAATAACTTTGTCTTAGATCACCGCTAGAAAGTAGAATAAACATTGCTTTTCCTCTCGAATCATCTAGCAAAGGCCAACCGTTTTCAGTAATTGCTTTTGACAGAGTTTCTGAACCATCTCTTACGTCGTCGGGA
>DAJO01000008.1 GCA_002498985.1 Euryarchaeota archaeon UBA257 | reverse complement strand
CCTCGTTCTCCGATTAGTTGATGAAAGAAACCTATCTCTCATACATTATCATGCAACTCATTGATGAATATCAGGACTCTCCTGTACTGAATGGATTTACTCATTTAGCAGACAGTACAGACCCACTTCATATTCTGATGAGTTTGACAAATTTGATTACTGCGGCAACTCTAGTCCTGTGTACGTTAGTATTAGGAAATTTAGATAAAAATGAAACTATATCACAATTTCCATTACTCATAACTTTGTCAATTTCTTTGGCTATGCTGGTTGGATTGATAATAGAATATTTACTAAAAGAAAATAAGGAATTAGTTAGGGGTATCCGATCACAAATAAAATATTTTCAAGTCATAATATTCTTTTGGATGTGGATATTGTGGGGATTGAATCGGACGAGCTATTTCGATTTTTCCGAATGGTCATTTTTGATTATTATCTCAGTAACATTACAGACAACATTCTTTATTCTTGGAGTATATCACAGGATAAAATTGAGTAAGATTAAAATTAATCAGGTTTCACTTCTGAATAGAGTGAAATCTACATCAAAAAAGAATCCAACTAAACTAACGGGAGCCGAAATTGAAGAAATTAGACTAACATCAACTCAAATTAATAATCAATTGCTTACATTCATGGGATATATTTCCGTGGGACTTGTCGCTGCACTAATAATGAATATTGTAAATCTAGATTCTGGATCAATAACTAGTTTCACTTCTTCTATTATTAGTATAGATATTGCATTATTAATTTCAAGAATAGTTGCTAGTCAACAGAAAACGATTACTGAAGTATTGAAGTAATCTTTGCTCAATCGATTGATAAATTCTTTCTAGAAATTGCAGCGGCAATTATTGATAGAAAATAAATGAATAATGAAGGTGCGGGAAGAAGTCCTTTACCACTTGAATTTATCGCAATTATAGATTCATCAATTAATTCTTCAACCCAAGTCGAAGAGTCAATTACTCTCTTTTGATAGTGAACAGTCCATATTCCATCGCCTACTAAACTGAGATTCTTTATTCCAACTGTGATTTCAGATTGATTTGTAGCATTAATTCCAAAATTTTCTGAATGCCATAATAAGTTCCCGCTAGAATCGGAATAATGGAAAGTTGCATTTGAAGTACTTGCATGGCCAAGATTAGAAACATCTGCAACAATTCCATTATCTGTAATTTCAAAATTTTCAACCACTAATCTGGCACGCCAATACCAAATATTCTGAACTAAATACTTCATTACATCTAATTCCTCCCCCAATCTATCTGAAAGTGCTTCTACAGTCCCCAACAAAAATTGTTCATCATCAGTTTCAAAAGTGAATGTTGGGAATCCCATTACGCCATACCCATAATCGCGACTAGTACCACAATTTGGATAGAGTCCTTGATTGGCATTTCGAATGGGTATCTCTGAGATATTATCATTTACATCATCACGAATATGATGAAATAACTCCCAGTCCGATGGCTGTTCTGGCCATTTACCCCATGGATAAAGCATAATCCAAACGCCGGTGTGCATTGTAACATAAAGGTCTGCATCTGGAACAACTTCGTTCATGTAAATTGAATTTGCAAGAGTCTCTGATTCACTAAAGGCACTGCTTCCGGGTTGTGTAGAATCGCAGGTATTCCAGTAATGATCATAATTTCTATTCAAATCAACCTGATTTATGTTCCATCTAGTATCGAAATCATTTCCATCGGCATTTAACATGATGAGAATATGCAACTCAGTAGTTTGCAAGATGTCAATAACTTCCTGATCTCCATCTCCCCATCCTTCAATATAATATTCAGCTGTGAGAAAGGCTAATTCAGTACCTAGGTGTTCATTTCCATGGTGACCACCGTCAATATAAGCTACTTCTTTATCAGTGCCATCTGGTTTTTTTTCTTGGCTCCAGTCTGAAATTTGCAACATCCAAATCTCTCTTCCAAGCTCTGTTTGCCCTATAGAAAATAAAATCACGATTTCAGGGTAATCATCAGCCCACTCATCTAAATCAAGAGTGAGAGTTGCGTATGAGTGATACCAATGTTCCTGTACAATATCTGGTTGTCCAATCTGTGCGGTGACAATTGGAGATGCTGAAGCGACTAGTAATGAGGTCAGAACTACAACGACCCACAATCGACTCATGCTTTGCTGTGGGGGTTACTACCTAGAATCATTTGCATCTGTATTCACCCTATTATAATGAAATCTAACTTGATTAACGATTACAAAAGTATATACAGAGAATTACTAATTGCATGTTATGATGGATACAGTGGTAGTGGCTCTACAGATTGTCATAGCATTGGTAATATTTGCTGTTTGGATTTTTAGGCCCAGTCTAAACACAAATTATCGTGCAGGCAATGCACAGAATATTTTTGAAGAATTTGCAGTTTATGGATTGCCTAAATGGTCCGTCTATGCAATTGGTGCTACAAAGTTGACTTTGGCATTTATGTTGGTTATTGGGATATGGTATACTCAGTTAGTTCAATTTGCTGTAATAGCAATGGGTATTTTGATGGCTGGAGCAGTGATATGTCATCTCAAGACAAAAGAAGACCCTCTGAGTAGGGCTATTCCTGCATCACTAATGTTAGCAATGTGCGCCTTAGTGCTTTATTTTGGATAAATCTTTACTATTGACCCTTAGAAAAGGCGATTAATTCTTCTATAGGTAAATGATCAACTGTATCTTTACAGTAATGCGCTTTGGCAACTTTACCGTTTTCATCAATTAGAATATCTACAGGTATTGTAGAAAGTTTTGAAATCGATAAAGTTAGCGGAACATAGCCTTTGAGAGTAGCTTCCAACATCGTCAGTGGAGCCTTCATCGGAGATAAAATAAATCTTAGGAACGATTTTTTAACATCATTTTTGAGGAAGTTTTCATAGGTCTCATCTGCAACGACTGAAAAGGGAGGATTATGACGTTTCATACTTTTTTTCAATTCATCTATTTTTGCATCAAATACTCCAACCATTACTGTGTCATCATCAAATTCTTCCCAACGTTTCAAGATTCTATTTATTCTAATGTTGCAAAAAGGACAAGTAGAAAATCTAAAGAAAGTGAGAATAACACGTTTTCCCTTGAAATTAGACATATCAAATAAGGTCCCATCTATGGCTGGCAGTATAAAATTCGGAGCATCGTCACCAACTTTCAGTTGTGGCATATCATACCCATCGATAATGAATAAATAAATCTTATATTATAGTACTTAGAATGAGTAATTGAATATAGTTAATTCTACAGTGAACGGTAAAGAATATCCGAAACCCAAGTAATCATGATTATTATCATAAACCAACCTAGAGCAATTTTTGCTCGAGGTTTCGATTCTTTTCTTGGAGGAAAAGGATCTATTCCTGCATCTAATGCTGCAGCGATAATTGCTAATTCTTCTTCAATAGTTTGAGGCTCTTTCATAATAATCACTCACGGTTCAATTGTAGGGTTCCATCCTGAGATATATGATTCTTCAAGTGAAGAAAAGTCTTCAATAACATCAGAGATATCGATATTTAGAGAATCTATATTTTCAATTATACGAGCAGGATTACTTGATTTAGGTATTGTAATACAACCATTATCATAGACCCATTTTATTGCAGCCTGAGCAGGGGTACAGCCAATAGATTGGGCAATAGAAGCAAGATTAGGATCTGTAACTTTGTGCCCTCTGGCCAGCGGAGAGTATCCCATAGTAATAGCTCCAATCTTCTCATTCGCTTTCCTTAATTCTAACCTTGGTAGCCAGGGATGTACTTCAATTTGATTCACAGAAGGTAAGATAGTTGCATATTCTTTCATAGCCTCGAGATGTTCAATTCCATAGTTTGAAACTCCTATTGATTTGGTTAATCCTAATTTAAGACATGTTTCCATAGCTCTCCATACCTCACCACGGACTGAAATATTCTCAGGAGGTGCGTGTACCAAATACAAATCAACAAAATCAAGACCGAGACGCTGAAGACTTTCCCGGCATTGAGATATTGTTTCATCAAAACCGGTAGCATGGACTCTTCTTAGTTTGGTTACTACAAAAATCTCATCTCGAGGTATTTTTGAACTTCTAATTGCTTCACCTACAGCATTTTCGTTACCATAGGCAGTGGCTGTATCAATTAGTCGATAACCGTTATCTAATGCATGAAGAATAGAAGATTTACATTCCTTATCATTCATCTGCCAAACACCAAGACCGAATCTAGGCATTAAAATTTCGAAGATTTTTGTACCATTTTGATTGTCTCTGTGACTGATAGGCACGTAGTCAATCATGATTGTCGATTAACCTGATAGACTTGAGTCATTCGACAGGCTGGTTTGAAATCATTGACCACCTCGAGGCATCATGGATGAATTGCCCGAGGGTGTGATTTTACCCAAGGCTAATGTTGCAAAACCCAGACCATCTGCTTCACTTATAGTAAGTAGAATGAATGGAAATATTGGCGAGATACTGTTATGCCATAGAGTCTCTGAGGTACCTTCTTTTCCCGACTTCTGGGCGTTTCCAGGAGGCGGAGTCAGTCGCACAGATAGAAGAGTCTCTGATGAAAATCCAAAATGGTTAGCAAACACCCAAGATCCAGTAACAAGTATTACCTTACTGAGAGAGCTTGTTGAAGAAATAGGATTTTCTCCTGATGGTAAAGGATCACTAGAATTAGTTAATGAAGAAATTCAAGAGAAGATATGTATTGATAAAGAAAAATGGGCGTATTATGTTAAAAAAGGAGAAATAAAAATTGATAATTTTAATTCACAAATTATAGCTGTTAGGACAATGCCACCATTCGCACCTATTAGATTTACAAATACATTCCATCATCTTTCTATCGGGGATTCAAAAATTGAACCAAGATTTCCAAAGGGTATGTCTGAGTTTGATGAATATAGGTGGTGGAAACCAGAAAATCTCCTACAATCGTGGCTAAATCACGAGGTAAGATTACCACCTCCTCAAGTAACACTGATTAGAGATATTTGTGAATCATTAGAGGAAAATGGAGATTTGATATCAGCTTTTGATAAACTTTCAATAAATCCTTCAGAAGGATACCATATCTTAGAATTCGCACCAGGTGTTGAATGCATACCATTACCCACCCAAACACTACCTCCAGCAACTCATACAAATTGCTATGTTTTAGGTGTTCCAGGTGGAGAAAGAGTAATCATAGACCCTGCTGCTAAAAGTAAAGAAGCCTTAGAGATATTATCTAAAAAAATAGATGAAATAAGATTATCTAGAAGTGAAATCATAGCAACAATTTTCACACATAAACACCAAGACCATATTGGTAATTTAGAAGAAATTGACAAAATGTATAGGGCGCCAATTTGGGCTAGTAAAGAAACTCTAGAGGCTATTTCAAAACTAGAAAATAATAAGATTTTACAAGAAAATGATTCATTCGTATTGAAGGGGAATAATTCTTC
The DNA here is from genome assembly GCA_002498985.1 of Euryarchaeota archaeon UBA257. Taxonomy (GTDB): domain Archaea; phylum Thermoplasmatota; class Poseidoniia; order Poseidoniales; family Thalassarchaeaceae; genus MGIIb-O2. Next base: position 2,479 of record DAJO01000008.1, on the reverse strand, counting down.
AGAATGTTGGAATATAATTGATACTCCTGGCCATTGCCCAGGTCACATATGTTTGGTTGGAGATGCAGGTATTGTAAGTGGAGATAATGTAACCGTAATTGGTACAATTCTTGTTCCTTCAACTGATGGAGATATGAATAAATATCTAGAGGGTTTACAAAGAATGAAAGAATTAAATCCTCCTCTTTTATTCCCCGGACATGGCCCATTTTCAGCCAATCCTGAAAAATTACTGAACAGATATATCAAGCATCGAAGTAAAAGGCATCAATTAGTACTCGATGCTGTGAAAGATTTTTCTGATTTACAAGGAATCGCTAAAAAATCATATGAAGATACTCCGAATGCTCACCCTAAACTTTTGATTGATCAGACTTTGTCACATTTGAAAGGGCATATTGAATCTGGAGAAATTATTCATGAAAATGGCAAATATTCATTTTTTCAGCGTTAAATAAGAGATGATGCAGTTAATATGAATAATTGTTACTTCTAGGGTTAATCGGGCGATTACTCATGAGTGAAGACAAATGGTGGGGTAAAGAAGAGAAGAAGGAATCGTCAAAAGAGACCATTGAAGAGATGATGGATCACACTGAAATGATGAGAATCAAAAGAGAAGAAGAAATGGCCCAAGCGCAACATGAGGCTGAATTAAGCAGGCTGAAGGACGAAACTATTGTGGCTAAGGCCGACGACTCTCCCCCTGTTACTCAGGAACCTCCAAGAGTCCAAGCAAATAAAGGGCTATTTGATTGGATGACAGATGATCCAGGATATTTGTTCCTGACTATTATTGTTGCATTAGGATTCGTTGGGATGATTATTGGTGGTTCTCTAACCCCAAGTGTTGATGAAAAATGGGAAACTACAGAGGGAATTGTTCTGGAAGGTACTGAATGGTGGGAAGATGAAATAGAATACGAAGATTGTTTATATGACGAATATTATGACGAATATTATGATTGTATTTACACATATACTTATGATTGTGGCGCGGATGTTTACTATAATTACACTGTAAACGGAATCACGTATTTTGAAGAATATAATGATTACTTTCTGGGAAATTGGAATGACTATTGTTTGGAAATTGTTCAGAATGAAACATTACCAGTAAATTCAAGTGTAATGGTTTGGTATGAGTTTGAAAATGAAGAATCCAGTACTCTTGAAGAACCTAGTGAATTAGGTCCTGTATTATTCTTTATTGCTTTTTGCTGCTTATTACCAATGATTTTGGGGCTAATTTTTATCATGTACTTTGAAGGTAATAATGAACAATATAATCAGTCTTCCGTAGATGGAGGAGATGTCCATATACATCATCATCATCATGGAGGAGGAGCATTATTAGGAGGAGTTTACTATGGTACACCTTGGCATAGGAGACCTTGGTTCCATCGTAGAAGGAGTAGGAGAATAACCAGAAGGACAAGATCAACAAGAACATCAGGTGGCAGTCGTAGTTCAGGTGGTGGAGGTCGTCGTTCAAGTGGCGGAAGAAGATCACGCTGAATCTCAAAAGGTGTTTGAATGAATAACCATTGGAAAGGAATACCAGAACTCCCAAATTCTATCGGAGAGGAAAGGATCATCAGAGTTTCTGAAAATCTTTCTTTGAGAGTTTTTATTTGGAAACCTGTCAAAAAATCATCAAAAACTCCGATATTAATGGTTCCAGGTTGGGGGTCGGTCTTCGAGGGTTGGAGACCTTTAGTATCGGAATGGGTCCAAAGGAGAAAAATTATTTATATTGAAACTCGCGAAAAAGCTAGTGCTATATTTGATAATAAAATGAAACCAAAAGATTTCGTTATGAGTAAATACATAGAAGATATAGAGACCATAATCGGAAAGTTACAATCGGAGAATGAATTGGATGATGATTTCCATTTGTTTTCATCATCTTTAGCCTCCACTATTATAATTCATGGATTACAAGAGGGAAATATATCGGGTAAGAGTACGATTTTTCTAGCACCTAATCAAAAATTTAGGTTTCCTTTTTGGGCAAAAATTTTAATCAAATTGCCATTACCTAAATTTACATTAAAATGGCTTATTAGAATTGCAATATGGGCAGTCGAAAGGAAAGTAGAAGAAGAAGGACAGAAGATTAGATATCGAAGAACTCTACTTTCACAGAACTATGAAAGAATGAGATATTCTGCTAGATATCTAATGGGATATTCATTACCAGAAAGTTTGTCAAATATAGATATACCCTGTGCTATTCTAACCGCTGAATCCGATAAATTACATGGGACGTTGGATGTTGAATTTATATCTAGGGAGATATCAAATATAGAAATAATTCCAATTCCATCAAATCAATATGCACATCAGCCAGAAGCTCTCAATGAAATCGAATCTTTCTACTCAGACATAGAATTGAATGAATAAACTAAAGCGATTGCCTGATGAAGGATGATGCTTACGGAACAGTGAGAGACATGCGTGAACAGGCTTCTTCATT
>DAJO01000001.1:11361-13443 GCA_002498985.1 Euryarchaeota archaeon UBA257 | reverse complement strand
AAGGTCAAGGTCAAGGACAAGGACAAGGCCAAGATGGTCAACAAGGCCAGGGCCAAGATCAAGGATCACAATCTGGACAAGATGGTCAACAAGGCCAAGACAGTCAAGATGGATCGCAAGGTCAGCAGCAAGATAATGGACAAGGCCAGCAATCAGGTGGAGAACAATCTGGGCAACAAGGTGACCAAACTGGCGATAGTCAGAATGGAAACAACCAGAATGGACAAAACCAACAGCAACAAGGTCAGACCCAAGACTCCAATCAAGGACAACAGGGTCAACAATCCGATCAGCAGCAAAACCAACAGCTCGAGAACCAAGACCAGAACGGTGAAAACGACAACGATGGAGATGGCATCCCTGATGACTTAGACTTCGATGACGACAACGATGGTATTCCTGATAATCAGGATGCCAACCCTGAGGATCACGATAACGATGGTATCGACGATGCAGATGATGATGACGATGACGGTGACGGAATAGACGACCAAGAAGAAGTCAATGACGGAAACCCAAATACAGACATCTATGATCATGACAACGACGGTGTTAGAGATAACGTAGACTTTGATATTGATAATGATGGCATTGACAACTGGAACGACATTGGACCGAACGGTGAGGATTACTCACGCGATCATGATAATGACGGACTAAATGACGGTGTTGACACTGACGATGATAATGATGATATCCTTGACGTTGACGAAAATGATGGCGTTGTAGGCGTTTGGAGATACGATCATGACAACGATGGATACCAAGATTATTTGGATCTAGACGATGATAATGATGGTCTTTCCGACTGGTTTGAGCAGAATGATGGCTGGAGTAATACCGGCCAATTCGATCACGACAATGATGGCGTGCCTGATCATCTAGATGATGACGATGATGGAGACGGTATCTTAGATGCCGACGAAAACAGCGGAATCCTTTGATTAGAAAATTGGATGACTAGATTGTTTTGCTAGCCTGCAACATCCTAGATGTCATGCAGCGACAGACTCCCCTAGGGCGATTAAGTCCTAGGGTGAGTCGCAACCTTTTCAAAAATCAAATAATGTAGGTTGACTATCAGACTTCAGTCTATTAGAATTAGCTAATCTGGTAATTGCTCTTGAAATTCTTTTATCACTAAATCCTCTAGATTTAGCGAATTGTGTGAGTTTCTCTTCATTTGATTTAGATGACTCCGGCAATGGGTGAGAATGTACTGGATGATTTCTAAATAATTCTCTAATTTCTGCTAGATTTTCAGGTAAATCAAACCCTTTTTCAATCGAAACATTTTCCATCGTTCCATGCTTTTTAATTAACTTAAGTCCGGTTTTTGGGCCAATACCTCTAATTCCTTCATGGAAATCAGTCCCAATCATTATTCCTAGGTCGACCAATTGCTCATAATTTATTTCATGCATTTCTAGCAAATCTTGTAAGACTATTTTTTCAGCTTGTAATACTCTTCCAAATTTTCTTGTTCCGTGAGATGTCAGATTTCTAATCATCACAGGCGCTCCATAAAGCAGCGTATCCCAATCTTGACTTGCTACAGCAAAAACTTCCTTATTTCTACATCTTACAGCGGCAGCTCCTTCTGCTTCCATTGGTGCTTCTAACCAGGTAACTCCTAAACAATCAAACAACTCCTGTGTTTCAGCTACCATTTCTCTAGTATATTCTGCAGTTTGTGGACCTAATTTCTTAGCTGCTGCTAGATCTCCGGATTCAATTGCAGCCTCCCATTTAGAAACTGCATTTATTTTCCTCTCTTTCCTAGTACCCAATGTTTCCATCTTTAGTTGATGAGGCTTACCATCAAAAACAAATACAGGATCAATACCTTCTTCAATCATTATTGTGGCTCTATCTAAGAACCCCATTAAATGTGCTACCGGCTTCCCATTATACGATAATGGCTTACCATCTTGACCGGTAAGACTCGTGATGAATTGGTATGCATTAAGAAAAACATCTACAGCAACTTTCTCCCCTTTTAGTTCACTTAAATCGATAGGCTGAGAAGGTGCTAGGTCTCTTAGATTACAGCCCATGGTTGTCCCGCTCCTCAGTTGATAT
>DAJO01000001.1:2920-11342 GCA_002498985.1 Euryarchaeota archaeon UBA257 | reverse complement strand
TGGCATCCTCCTTTATTTCGTTCAGAAATTAATGCATTATTTGGAGATTTGAAAGTATTACATCCAAGAATAGTATTACTTGACGAATCAATAGATGACATTTTTCTTACTAGAGTTTCTAGAGCAGCTTTAGTAGATGATTTACTACATTTCGGCGGGCATTCCTATGATTCAGACTTCGACTCAATAGTTAACGAGATTTCTAATTGGTGCAAAGAAAATTTGCTTCCAGGAAGTTTTGCTGTTAGGAGTAAAAAACTTGGTTCGGGTGTAGAAAATATTTCTCGTAGAGACTTAGAAAAAGAAGTAGGTGCAGTATTATTTTCAGAGAAAAACCCAGTCAATCTTCACGATCCGGATTTTGAAGTTGTCATTATAGCTGCAGGTGAAGTTGAAGGAGAAGTGCATAGGGATTCTCTTTTTACAGATCCTTGTATCGTTTGGGGGATTAGAGAGAATAATTGGGAAAAAACGAATTATATCGGCCGCCAACCAATGGAAAGACCATTCTTTAAGCCAATTTCTCTAGAACCAAGATTAGCTAAATTATTAATTTCACTTGCTCACAGGAAAGGAACAACTCCACAAAATTTTATTGACCCATTTTGTGGAACAGGAGGTATAGCAATTGAAGCTTTACTCCAAGGAATGGACATATTTGTCAGTGATTTAGATCCTACTATGGTTCATGGCGTCAAGAAGAATTTATCTTGGGCTAATGATAATGAGGAAAATATAATACAAGTTGAGAAATGTAGTGTAAAGAATATTGTAGATTTATGGGGTTCAAAAGAAAATAGCATATTTGTCTTTGACCCACCCTATGGGAGGAATGCTTGGAAATCAGATGATGGTTTGGAATTATTCCTTTCTGCACTTGAACAGGCACTAATAATAGATCCTAATTCAGTAATATCAACTATGTTACCTGCTGGCTCAGAGTCACTCGAGAATAATCCTGATACTGATTATATCGTAATGGGTCGTCCTTGGAGTGAGATTCAAAAAGAGGTTAACAAAAGAGGTTGGAAAGTTAATCTACGTTCTCCGGTAAAAGTTCACAAGAGTTTAGCCCGTATGGTTGTTGTTTGCCATCCGTTGCATTGAAATCAGATTACCCACGCACAGGCAATTACTGGGCTGTTAGTTTAGTGGATAAAATGGGGCGCTTCGGACGCCTTGCCCCGGGTTCGAATCCTGGACGGCCCACCATTAAATAGAAATTATTTATTCTAGGAGTTGTAATCTAATTTTTTTCTTTTTTTGATTTGTTTGAATAATACTCTTGAGAAAATCATTGAGAACCCTAGGAATAACCACCATGGTATACTTGTTCCTCTATCAATGAAATATGTTACAATGAGTATTCCAAAGCCATAAAATGCTCTGAATATTGAAAAAGCGACAAATGATTTAACAAGCTTATTCTCGAGAAAACTCTGGGTTTTTGTTCCACTCATTAGTTTCTCTCCCATTTAGTGATAATATCATTACCTAATGTTATTTCTTCTTTCAAAACTAATCCTGCTTCTTCAAGATGACTTTTGTAGAAATAATCTTCATTTTGTGCATCTAATTCTATGTTAGAAATACAAAGATGGGCTGAATCGACTAATTTTTGTTCTAAGAAACGTTTCCAAGTTTCTAGTCCTCCTTCAACTAACAAAGTTTGAACTTCTAAATCGCCCAAGCAGTGTAGAATCTTTTTGACATCTATATTTCCATTTTCTGTAGGTAAAACTATTCTATTAACATGAGCCTTATCTTTGGTTGTATCATATTTTTTGGCATTAATTAGGTATGTTTCAGCATCCGGAGTTGTCATTAATTGACAATCAATCGGAATCCGATTATTTGGATCGATAACTACTCTTTTTGGTATAATATCAGCAGAACTTTTTATTCCCCTAACTGTTAATTTAGGATCATCTCTGATCACAGTATTTACTCCTACAATTATTGCCATAGAATCTCTTCTAATTTCATGAACCATTTCTAATGCTTTCTTCGTTGAAAATCTAACAGCAGGTTTTCCAGGATCTCCATCTATTCTACCATTATTATCTGTTGCCGCCTTAAGTAACACGTGCGGTGTTCTATGTTCGCACCAATGCATGAATGCTGACATTTGGGCGTAGCATTCTTCTTCAAGTAAGCCAATCTCAACTTCAATACCTTCTTTTGATAGCGCATCTACACCGCCTCCCCTGACTGTAGGATTTGGATCTGCAATACCGATAATGACTTTTTTTACACCTGCCCACATCAAAGCCTCGCTACAAGGAGGAGTTCTCCCAAAGTGGTTACAAGGTTCTAGTGTGACATACGCAATAGAACCTTGAGTCTCAACACCCCTTGCTTCAGCATCGGCAATAGCCATTTGTTCTGCATGAAGCCCTCCAAGATGATCGTGCCAGCCCTCAGCGATTATTTCTCCATCTCTAACTAACACGCAACCAACTAGCGGATTCGGGCGAACTGCAAAACGTCCCTTTTCCGCCAATTCAATTGCTCTGCGCATGAAAAACTCGTCTTGCATACGTCTCCCTCACGGTGTTCGAAGTATTCTTTATACAAGATTCCTCGCTTTGCGAGCATTCAAGTCTTAAATCCTCACTCAGGTAGACGTGACACGTATTGCATGCATCCTTAATCCAAAAGCCCGAGATGGTTTATCATTGAAACAGTGGGACACATTTTTACCTGCACTAGAAGAAGTTGGATTTGAGATTTCGTTGTATAAAACCGAATATCCTGGGCATGCTACTGAGATTTCCAATAATCTTGTTAACGAGGAATATGAACTTGTAGTGGCAGTAGGAGGCGATGGAACTGTTCATGAGGTAGCCTCTGGATTGAGAGGCTCTAAGACACCTCTTGGTATTCTTCCTATTGGTAGTGGTAATGACTATGCTAGGGCGCATGGTATTCCAATTCCAAGAGGTAAAAAATACCCTGGAATGAAAGAAGCGATTAATATTCTAAGTAACGGAGTTGACCGAACAGTTGGTGCAGTTAGAGTTGAAGGGAGACCCGCTATTGGGCATCATTCGATTCCAGATCCACAGCATCATTCAGTAGATGGAACACCTGAAAAAGAAGGATACATGGTTCGCTGGAGCTTCTTAGAAGTTGATAGTGGAGTAACGTCGGTAGTTAATAGAATGAAAAATGAAGGTAAATTCAAGTGGATTAGAGGACAATTAAAATATACATTTCTAGGAATTAGTGCTGTTTTGGGGTGGAAAAAACAGAGTGGATGGATAAAAATCGATGATAATCCTGGAGAAGTAATTGAATTTTCAGGACTTTTCTGTCTATCTCAATGTCAAACATTTGGAGGAGGGTACAAAGTAACTCCAGGAGCTTCTCCAGTCCATTCTAAACCCTCTTTATTACTAGCATTCGGCCTTTCAAAAATTCAAATGCTTATGGTGATGGGGCCTTTACAGAAAGGTACACATGTTGGTAAATGGGGTAAAATAAGTATGCAACCTTCGTCTTCTCTCGAAGTTAAATCTGTAAACTCTCAAGGACAACCAACAGAAGAAAGTCATAATCCAACAATGTATGTCAACGTTGACGGCGAAGCGGTATTAACTACACCAGTGTCAATGAAGTATCATGATAATCAGATTACTGTACGCGGTGCTAAATCAATTCCTAATGAGTGATAGTGGCGCCGAGAGAGGGATTTGAACCCCCGCGTCCAATGGACAGTGGATTTCAAATCCACCGCAATACCGGGCTATGCGATCTCGGCCGCGCTCTATCGAATCACTCATTAGAAATGAACTTTACAATCATCAATTGTAAAATCCAGGTCTACACCATTCAGGCAATCCAGTGGTTGCTTCTGGGTGGGTTAATCCGATGAAAAGTATCATTACAATAATGAAAAATGCAGGAAATAGTGCAGTTAATGTGAGTATTTTTGAATCTTCATCTCCCCATAAATGCATAAATATTGCAGCGATCATAATAAATTTTGGAAGCCCTATCCCTACTAAAATGAATAAGGTTAATTCTTTCTCAGTGTAACTAAGACCGGTAGTTTCAGGCGATAAATCTAAGCCTACAGCCGCTACTTCAATCAAAGTTAGAATCATCAATCCAAAAAAGTTCATCCAGTACAAATCTTTACCCATTATTGTTTTGTGTTCGCCCATTTTTTTCACCTCAATATAGATAGAAGAATGGGAATACTATTACCCAAACTAAGTCAACAAAGTGCCAGTAAAGACCGAAGTATTCGATAGATACTGCATTCTTTGGAGTGTAACCGCCTCTAGAAGCTTTGAGAGTCATGTAGGTCAATCCAACAATTCCTCCAAAGACGTGAACACCGTGTGTTCCAGTTGTCACATAGAAAGTGGACGCACCTACACTGATGTCTGCAAGCATTGTAGCACCAGTTACTGGATCAACCCAATCATGATGATGATAATGGTCTGCATTAATCATATATCCTTCTGCTACAAGTGATTTAATGTCATGTTCATGAATGCCTAGGAAACTAATTTCAGGTACATAGAACCCAATGAACCATTCAACCATCTTCAGAGTCAAGAAAATTATAGCTAAAAGCCATGTACTTCCTAAATATCTCGTAACAAGTTTCTTTCTTCTATTTTCATCAATTTCTCCTACTGGCTTGCTAGCATATCTTAGTGCTTGAACAATTGTGAAGGAAGATACAATGAGGGCAAAGGTGTTTATTGCTCCAGGTGCAATATGCCACCATGAAGATGCGATTAGGTGGCTTGCTGGCTCAAAGCAAATCAAAGCCTCACCAGTCTCTAGAGTATACCCTTGTTCTACCCAATCTCCTCTTTCGAATACAGTCTGACAGTTTTCAATACCTGTCCTATATCTGATATATGTGCTGAATAATGATGTAAAGACCATCATCTCTGACATTAAGAATACCCACATTCCAACTTTACGGATTTGAATATTCTTGAATGGTGTCCCTGTTGACATTGGTTCATATGTTCCATCGAAAGACATATCCTGCCTCCACCAGATAATCAATCCAAACAGAACTACTAGTAAACCGACCATCACTAACGGTATGTAGCTTGCATCAACCACATCATTGTTGAAAGCACTAGCAAGCATGAACAGGAATATTCCAAACCCAATACTCATCATTAATGGCGCCCACGAATTGTGTGGTGCTCCATGATCCCAGTGATGTGGTCCCCAAGCACTTGGATGATGGTGTTCGTCATGTTCTCCGCTCAATTTTCCACCTCCTCTTTGTCTGCAACCATGAGTCTATTGAACCATTCTCCAAGTTTACTAGGTTCATTTGCAATATGCTCATTTGCATCTTTTAGTGTTGGTAAGTCATGCCACACTCCATGTTCAAATCTACCAAAAGAAGGTGTAGGCGGTGGAGACTCTGTCATCCACTCAAACGACCATCCACCCCAAGGATCAGCAGGTGCGTCTTTGCCTCTAATTAGTGATATGATCACGTTGATTATCAACAAAAAATTACTGAAGAAGAATAATATTGCTGACACGGTAATGAACATATTCCAACCTGCAGCTTCTGGAGGTAGTGCTCCTATGACTGCTTCAGTAATGACTTCACCATCAACTCCTCTTACTTCATCAACTGATATGAAGTACGTGTGATGTCTTCGTGCCATACCCCAAACACCTAGTCTGTGCATCGGCCAAAACACTCCATTGTAAGTTATGAAAGCCGTTAGGAAATGTAAAACTCCCAGTCTCTCATCTAGCATCTTACCACTCATTTTCGGGAACCAATAATAGACTCCACAAAATAGTCCAAAGACAGTCCCTCCAACTAGGACATAGTGGAAGTGAGCAACCACGAAGTATGACTCATGGAAATGCAAATCCATTGCCATACTCGGGAAAAACATACCTGAAATTCCACCTAGTGTGAATGTAACTAAGAATCCTAATGCCCACAAAGTGTGTGTTCTATAGACTAGTGACCCACCATTCATTGTCATTAACCAGTTGAAAATCTTGATCCCAGTAGGGACAGCAACAAGCATAGTAGTTAGCATTGTTACGAATCTAAGTGTTGGGTCCATTCCCGATGTGAACATGTGGTGTCCGTACACAATGAATGATACTACTCCAATTCCAGCCATTGCATAGACCATTGAACGGTATCCGAATACTGAACGTCTAGCACTGGTAGCAATGACTTCTGATATAATGCCGAAAGCGGGTACAATCACAACATATACTTCGGGGTGTCCGAAGTACCAGAATAAGTGACTCCATAGTAAAGGATCACCTCCCGATGCAGCATCATAGAAGGCAGTCCCAATCACTCTATCTAAGTAAACTTGTATTAATCCAACTCCGAAAGCTGGAATTGATAAGAATAGCATTAGATTTGCAATTAAGATAGACCAAGTAAACAAAGGCATTTGCATCCAACCCATTCCTTCAGCTCGCATTACCGCTATTGTAGTTAGGAAGTTTATTCCAGTAAGTGTTGACGATGCAACGAGTAATATTTGCCCTGCAACCCACATAGTAGTTCCTGAATGAGCAGTTTCGCTAACGATGTATGGTGCATATCCTGTCCAACCAGTGTCTGCTCCTGTACCGGAGAATACCCCTGTAAAAATCAGAATAGCTCCAACAGGTTGTAGCCAGAAACTCATAGCGTTAAGCCTTGGGAAAGCAAGATCAGGTGCACCAATTTGTAACGGGACCATCCAGTTAGCAGCACCGTTGATTAGAGGCATTGCCGCAAGGAAGATCATTGTAGTACCATGTAAAGTGAAAAATTGATTGTATTGATCTTGAGTTAAGAAATCATTCCCTGGCTCCATTAACTGTATTCTAATTAGAATAGCCATAATTCCTCCTATTCCTAGGAAAAAGAATCCTGCCAAGAAATATAACGTCCCAACTCTCTTATGGTCTGTTGTGGTTAACCAACCCGCGACCCAAGGTGCGAAGTTTTCCCAATCAAATGAATCAGGGTTATTTTGGTAGAAAATGAATGTAAGAACCATCAATAATAGTACAAAACTAACTACGATTAATGTTGTTAATACAGTGTATGGATTTGCTTGTTCCAATATCACTGTAGGTGAAGCAACTTGGATACTCAATCGATTCCATTCGTCTCCACTAGTGCCGCCTTCTGGGCTTCCAGCATTACCATTAACTGAATTAGTATGGAGAATAAATTCTACATTTCTATCATTTGACGGTGCAATCCAATCAACAGACCACATTGTTTGGTCATTACCTGCATCAGTATGAGATACTTCATTAGGGTTCCATGATTGAACTGATGCATCACTTGGAGCAATCTCTCCATCACTTACCCATAGATTAAACCCGCCTTGATTGATATTAGATGGATCTGCAGGACCTCCGGTGAAACCAATTGTTAGAGTATAGACTTCCGAGTAGTTGTAAGTCTCAGGTAACCCTTCTAATATTGGTACTACTGAATCGCTGACAACAGCGCCGTGACAGTTACATCCTGAGTCTTTAACACCAGCAACTCCAGTTGGTAAAGAAGTTGCAGACGGTACTGCTACCATTCCCATTAGAAGTACGACAAAAATCACTAAAGTTCTAGAAGCTATTTTTTCCTTATTCATTATTATCCCCCCGTTAACTAACTATGTACTGAAACAACAGCAGCCATTAGTGAATGCGAGTCGCCACAATATTCTGTACAGAGGATCAATGATTCCCCTGTCTCAGTCATAGGAAGCCACATTGTTGTTTTCTGTCCTTGCAAAACATCTTCTTTTGTACTTAATTCTAAGAACCATGGAGCATGTGTCACATCTTCAGATTCCATTACAAGTAGATATGTTTCTCCTGCTTTTAGATTTATTACTGGTTGCATACCATAACCTTCAACCATTTGACTAGATACTGCGCACAAATCAGCACTTAGGCTGTAATTTCTCTGACTATATTCGCTATTTACTGGAGGATTACATTCGAATGACCAGAACCATTGTTGTCCTGTCAATTCAATGACATGATAACATTCTGAGTTCACGAATCCAGTATCCTCATAGAATATATTGTTCGAAGATTGGCCTTCGAGACACTCATCTCCTCTTGCATCGCTACCTGGTGCTGCCCAAACATGATCTAATGGCGCCCATGAGATATAAGTCAAATAAATAATTAGTAGAAATGGTAAAACAGTCCATGCTACTTCAAGTTTCAGATTATCATTATGTTTTGGAAATACACCAACGGTCAATTCGTCGACATTACCGGCTTTTTCTCCATCTGTAGACCTATATGCGAATGAATGATGGTATAGCCAACCGAAGGTAAAAACTCCAACGAGTAATGACCAAAGAATATACTCGTCCCAAAGTACGTTAAACAGAGGTGATGTCACAGCCATGGGTATCTCGTTTCAATGGGAATGAAACCC
>DAJO01000001.1:293-2863 GCA_002498985.1 Euryarchaeota archaeon UBA257 | reverse complement strand
ATAATTGAAAGAGATGTTAATATGAATCGCAAAAAAAATCTCAGTACTATGGAAGAGAGATTTTTTCTTGCAGCCCGAGCAATTAAAGATTCTATAACACGTAATTCGCCAATAAATGAGGGCGGCTCCAATTGTCCTATTCTTGTAGAAGGAATAAACGATGTAAAATGCCTTAGAGTACTTGGATTCTCAGGCATTATTGAAACTGTGAATAGGGGATGGGATAGGCCAAGAATGATTGCATATTTGTATGAAACATATGGTTCCGAATTAGCTATTGATGGATTACCAAGAATTATTCTGTTGATGGATTGGGACAGGACAGGAGAAATTCTTCAAAAATCATTTACAAATCAATTAAATTCAATGGATGTAAAAATAGATCAAAATTTAAGAAATATTCTAGCAAAACAACTTAAATTTGAATGTAAAACGGTGGAGTCAATAATTGGTTTTTCAGATTCACTATTGAAAGCTCTTTCTCAGATTTAGAATTTCATTCAGGAAGCGATGCAGTTTTCTCTTTTACAGTGTTCAATACTAGATGAGTGATTGATCTTTCTACTCCGTCAATAGATAGTACATTTTTTGATAAATCATCAAGATCTTTTCTATTTTTAGCCCTAGCAATAACCATTGAGTCAAAGTCTCCAGTTACGTCATATACTCCGTGAACTCTTGAATCCTTAGCGATTTTTTCTTGGATTTCTATCAATCTACCTTTCTGTATCCTTAGTCCGATTACTACATTTAATTCCCAACCAATTTGATCAGGATCAAGAATTACCGAATAACCCTTGATTACGCCGTTCTTCTCCATTTTTTTTACTCTATTAGATACAGTTCCAAGAGACACTTTAACGAGTTCAGAAATCTTCCTCAATGATGTCCTAGCATCGTCTTGTAAAACTTTAATTATTTTTTTATCAATTTCATCAAGCAAGTAATCACTTCATGTTGCCTATTGAGGATAGGCTATTGAACATATGCCAAATAATAATATATTTTTTTAATCAAATGTTTAGTATATACTATTCTTCTTCATTTATTATCAGAATTGGTAGGTTCCTTTTTGCCCTTAGTATTCTCCTTTCCTGCTCAGAAATCATCAGAGAAACTCTCCCTCCTATCCAGACTGGGAGGCAAGTCTTTTCATTTTCTTCAATCAGAATATGCCCTCCTCTTATCTTATTCAATTCAAGACTTATTTCGTATGCAGGGGGCTCTATTCCATTCAGTAATTTATCGATAACTTCACTACTTACTATCGACTTTCCATGCTTGATATTATCAATCATTTTCGGTGCTGCTTTACCAACAATTCTTTCTAATTTTTCATCTTGTAATTTTATGCTAATAAGTCCTAAGTGTATTACCCTGAGTGGTCTCCATCTTTTTCCCGGAATAAAAGTCCGACCACTTCTTTTACTTCTATCCGATTCCCAAATTTCTTTCGCTTCGGGTGTTGACCAGAGTATACTTTTGCCTCTCCTCCAAAGACTTTTCTCATCCCATCCAAGAGTTTCAAATATCAATTCTCCAATTTCAGATTTTATTGGTTGAGGGAAATTTTCTTCATCAGGTTTTATTTTTTCTGGTTCAAGAATTTTATCATAATCTACCTTTAACTCCCCATAATCAATATTTTTTTCTAAAACAGCAACGAAGAATCCTCCTGCATCTACATCATCATTCCAGATTCTCAAACATTTCTTCAACTCTTCTTTGATACTATTATTGATTGGAGGTATTATTGAATCATTACTCTCTGTGCCTTTTGAGATATTCCCTTCATCATCTAATTGTGGCCAATCAGTCATCCCATTTCTACCTGGTAATTTTGTTAATAATTTAGATGCTGGTGACAATGAAATTCCTTCATCTAATTTCAAAATTTCAGAAATTACTGCTTCATTTTCTATAGGGTCGAGCGAACACGTTGAATATACAATTCTTCCACCAGGTTTGGTTAGATTAACAGCTTTAACCAATAATTCTAATTGTAATTTATGTAATGTTTTTCCACCAGAGGGTAGCCATTTTTTCCAAACATCTGGATTTTTCCTAGTTGTCGCCGAACCTGTACAAGGTGCATCTACAAGTATTTTATCAAATCCTGATTTGGGAACTTTGGGAATAAATCTGCCATCATGATGCACAATCATTGGAGTAATTGAACCATGTCTCTTAGTATTAGCAACAAGAGTATTTATCCTACTATTGGCAATTTCATTCGCCATTACGACCCCTCTGCCTTCTAAATGTTCAGCAATTTGAGTAGTTTTTGATCCCGGACTTGCACACATATCCAGTACTAAATCTCCTGGTTTAGCGTCTAAAGCAATAGCAGGAATCATAGATACTGCCTCTTGTCTAGTCAATCTCCCTGTTTCATGAAGCGCAGCTAAAATTATTTTCACATCTCCTTCTGCTTTACCTCTCGGAAATGGTAGCGTCCATGCACTACCTACTCCTGAGAACCATTCAATCTTAATCGCTCCAATTTCTTGAAGCCAATTTTCAACCCACTCAATATCATCTCTAAGTGGATTTACTCTTACAGTCTCATT
>DAJO01000001.1:0-284 GCA_002498985.1 Euryarchaeota archaeon UBA257 | reverse complement strand
AATCTATCAATAGAGTTTTCAAGCCACTTTTCAGGATCTTTCCTCCAACTGCTAACTGCATTCATCAGAACACTATCTGCCGCAATGGTTTCCCATGAGCGCTCGTCTATGTCCATACTCCGACGGTTAACTAATCACCCATGAATCAAACGGATTAGAGTTGTTGCTAATTTTCGCTTTCCGTTAATTTATTTTCATACGGAAAACAGTCTAGAAGACTTTTCTTTACCAATAATAGTTATACCTTCAAACAAACCCCAAAGGCTTGCGGTAGTTTCCGCATT
>DAJO01000077.1 GCA_002498985.1 Euryarchaeota archaeon UBA257 | reverse complement strand
GCAATCCTCCACGAAAGAAACGAATGATTGCCATGATTAACCCAGCGAGTAGTTTTTATTCAAACCATCTAATAAATATTGTATAATTTGAGGTACTAACGATCTTCCCAGCGAGTCCAACGTCCTGTTTGTTTATTGAAATACAAACCTGCTTTCTTCATCCACTTATTGAATTTAGTTGCGCCTGCACCTGTAGCAAGAATGAATTCTTCTCTATGTTCCTGAGCTTGTATGTATCCTTTATCGGCAATTTTTTGCTCTATCCAATCTTCAATACTCATTAATCCACCTGATAATTTGCTTGCTTCGACAGCAGCCTCGAGTTCTGCAACAGAAGCACCAGTTGATTCTAGATCTCTCTTAATCAGATCATCAACGCTCAGAGTTTCAGATTTCTTAGGTGGCAAATATACTTTCAATCTCGGACCTTTTCTAGGATCAATTTGGATCCTATCTCCATTTTCTAATTTATCTTCTACTACTTGGGCCATAGGCGCACGGAATTCTTTCTCACAATCCCAGCAAACTAACATGAAATCAGTCATATCTTCCATCACATTACCCCCTCTAGGATTCATTTCTTCACCACATTCTGGACAGGCATGCATGCATAATATAGGCGCTATCTTTCGACGAAAATCAACTATATCCTGAGGAGTTCCAGATAAATCCAATAATTCATGATCTCTTGCTGCTTCAAGGCCACGAGTCTCTAACTGATCTCTGAGTTTGGTCCTCTGTTCATCTTTACCTTCTTCATCAAAAGTATTCTCTAATTTTACTATTAATTCAACAGTCTTACCTAATCGGTTCATTACAAGCTTCTTTTCACGGAATTGCTCTACTTTAGCAATTCGAAGCTGCTCTTTCTTTTCTAATAATTCAGCATGGAGATCTTTCTGTTCTCTCTTGAATCTCTGTTCTTCAATTTTGTCAACTTTCTTCTTACCACCACTATCTGAAAGAACATCTGCTAAGTATCTCTGCTTTGCTGAAGAACGCGGTCCGGATTTGACAGAATCAAGTACTGAAGTGGCTATTTCTTTCTTTAAACCATAATTATTTGTTAAAGTTTCAACATCTAAAGTTTTCAAATCACCAACTTTAATCCCACCATCTGATAAGATTTGGGCAGTTTTCTCATCTATACCACGACGCAATAACGCGAGATAGGTGTCTTTTTTTGCCATAACAAAACCTCTTGTGCGAATCTTGCCATAGGCTTCGCAGTAACCCGTCGAATCATGCGTATGCTATCAAGTCACGGTCATAATTGTCTCAATTACTCGCCATAAGAGGATATTCTATTAGCAATTATAGCCCATTCTTCTGGTTCAAGCATATCAGGTCTATTATCAAACCAATTTTCAGAAAATCCATCCGGAGGATTATCTATCAAATCTTCAATTGCGGCCTTCCATCGAGATTTATGCCAGCCGCCTACTCTACTAATTCTACGAGGAGTTTTGAATAATAATGTCTTAATTTTCTTTCTACGGCTAGAAAAACAATGTTGTGTAATAATTCTAAACATCTTACGATTGATTTTTCCATTTTTAATTGAACGATCTATTGGAATAAGTGAAACTAATCGAGAATTAACTCTTGGTGCGGGGCTGAATGCTCCCCCTGGAACTTTCCTGTCTAATTTAACATCAAAGTCAAGCCATAGGGAAAGTCCTAGGGGACTTAATGAACCAAAATGTTCCATAGACATTCTTTCAGCGAATTCATCCTGAACTAGTATGACTATCGCATCTAATGGGCTTCGGTAATGATATTGTTGTATTAAATCAAGTACTGGGCTAGATATTTGATAGGGCAAATTAGCGACAATATGAGAGAGGTTTTTAGGCCATTTTACTTTCAAAATATCGCCTGAAATAATTTCAAGTTTACCTTCTGCATCCCCAAAGACTCTTTCTAAATGTAAAATTGCTTCACTATCTATTTCAACTCCGATTACATTAGAACTAGTTCTGAGAAGAGATAACGTAAGAGAACCGGGACCCGGTCCGATTTCAAGAACCTTAGACTCTGAATTTAGTGGAGAATCTTGTTCTAGACATATCTCTATGGAACGAGATATTACATCTTGATCGAGAAGAAAATGTTGACCCAGTGACTTATCGGGAATAATATGATCTCTAAGTAGGTCGACTAGTAATCTAGGGTCTAAATCGTCCATAGTAATTCCAGATTATTTAGATGAACGGATAAGATGGTCTAGGATACTTCGATTATTTAGAGGATCTTCGATCTCAATTAGATATCTTTCAGCCAATAATCTGACAGAATCTATTTCACAGGCTTCATCAACTTCGGAAAATTCCATCCAGCCTGCCATTCCGCGTGACTGAACCATTTTCTGAGCCTTAGATTTACCGATACCAGGAAGGAGTTGGAAGGCATGTACTTTCAGAGAAATATTATTTGCACGATTATAGAAACCTAAGTGGATTTCAGAATTATCTTTTATCGCACCCATTAATTCATCAAGAATAATGTCCTCACTATTTGATGATAAATCTCGATAGCGTAGTAAAGATAAGGGGCCAACTTTATTTTCTTCGATAATCAATCTTGAACCACTGGTAATCCCTTCCTTATCTATGACTCTAGAACGAACTAGATACAGAGACGGTTCAGTCAATGCATGTACTTCGTAGCCTACAGGTCTCCTTTCGGAAATATCTAAAATTCTCAAGTGAGTTTCACTCGAAAAAATAGATGATGGGCCGTCTCCGGAATCAGAAGGGGTGTTCGCATACATGATTTACAACCACCTGAGAAAGGTCTTTATTCAAGAATTAATTCATTAAAAGGTACTATTTTCACTCAAAGTACGTGTTGACGGATAACAGTAATGATTTCTTCAACTTCTGATGTGTCCATTGCAATTCTCTTACTTGAAATCACTACTCTAACTCCTTTCACATTCAAAGGAGTTAATTCAGCTAACTTTGAACATATTTCTGGGTATTGAGATAATTTTTCATTTTCAGATAGCGCATTGTATAGTGCAGTGAATACCTTAGGATCTGTCTTGGTTCCTCCTCTGTTGGTAGATGCAGCCCACTCAGCGTGTTGTAAAGCCATTATTTGTTCGTATGACAAATCGCCACGTCTTTCTCTTGCATCTGATAGAAGTTCACGTACTGTAGCAAAATCTACAAATTCTTTTTCTGTCATTAAAATCATTCCTTAATTGGTTTGAGATGCTCTGGACGAGCAACTACTGTTTTCTTCATATTGCCATCTTTAAAGTTGACAATGTACGCACGTCCTTGCTTACCAGCAATTATTCCTGTACGTCCCTGAAATCTGCGATGAGGCATTCCTTTATGCTGAGCACCATCTAATACGATGGCTACTCTATCGCCTTCAACATAAGGATGCATTACTCTGTTAATGAAAACTCGGCTTTTGTCACGCTTACTTTTTTTAAGAATAGAACGTGTTCCTTGACGTTGTCCATGTGTTCTTGTCACCATGATATCACCTTACAGACCATAGGTCTTGGAAGCGGTCGACCTGACTCGTATTCTTAAGTACTCGGATTTAGTTAATTACTCAATCATAGTGAATATCTTCAACATCAAGCCAAATTACGG
>DAJO01000070.1:12484-13450 GCA_002498985.1 Euryarchaeota archaeon UBA257 | reverse complement strand
ACCACATCAGCAGGTAATTTATCCATCTTATCAACAATAATACAGGTCTTAGCAAATATATCTCCTTCTAATCCGAGAGAACCTAATACCTCTTCCAGAACTTTACGACTACTCATTTTTATGACTAAATCTTCTTCTGTAAGTCCAACACTTTTGAAAAATGTGACCAATACTGAAATTAATTCTGCATCTGCTGAAATTGCATCTGTTCCCCAGATATCCACGTTCCATTGGTAATGCTCTCTCCCTCTACCTCGCTGAGTTCTTTCATATCTCCAGCATTGAGGAATAGAATACCATTTGATTGGCATTGGAAGAACTCCTGCCCTTGACATTACCATGCGAGCTAATGATGGTGTCATTTCAGGCCTCAAAGCAACCTTACGATCACCTTTATCTTTGAAATTATACAATTGCTGAGTAATTTCTTCCCCTTGTTTTCTTGTGTAGAGTTCTTCACTCTCTAATACAGGGGCATCATATTCTTGAAAACCATGCAATAGAGCGGCATCATCAAAATTATCGAATAGCCAATTTCGAAGCCTCATATCCTCTGGATAGAAGTCGCGAGTGCCTCGAACGCCTTGTGCCATGATTATTCCAACAGACAAAGCCACTTCAAGCCTTACGTCGTTCACGGAAGTTTTCGAGCCTTTCTTTACGTGTAACACGACCATCAGAAAGCGGGAATGCATAAAATCTGAGTCCTAAAAATGTGAAAAATCCAAACGCGGTTGTATTGATAGCCCAAGATATTAGTTCTCCCAATTCGATTACTTCTACTAATACATAGAAAGTAGCTGTTGAAACTATCCAAAGAACTGTGTAAACAATCATCATTTTTGTAAAACTAGTTTTTATGTTAGAATCGGACTCAAAAGTTAACCAACGATGTAAAACAAAAGCTTGGGCAGAACTAATCGCAAAGGAAACGGCCCAGCCAAATGTTTCAGGAGAACTTGTAAC
>DAJO01000070.1:0-12436 GCA_002498985.1 Euryarchaeota archaeon UBA257 | reverse complement strand
CAACCAACTGCACAATACATCACATACTCTCGTAATAACTTGGTCCAAGGATATTCGTCACTTACAATCCTAGACATTTTATTCACGAAATATTTCACGACTGAGCATGGAGAGTATGTGTTTGCGTCTCTCCATATTCATTTACAAAGGTCTCAGGTAATGATTCACCGACCTCTATGATGAATGGATCTTCACCTCCAGGTAATGTATCAATTGATACTTCAGCACCAACAGGAACATTTCTGTAAAGTGGACGTGGTTCTAAATCCCAACTAGGTGGCCAAATTGTACCATTCATAGAAAGAACACGATTAACTAAAATATATTTATTCATACTAATGAATAAACCAGCTGTTACACCCCAGAATAATAGAATTATTGTAATGCCATCTGCATTAGTAGGGTCCCATGGATTACTGACATTCAGAATTAGATCACTGAAATATGATAATATTAGTACACCAAACATTATTGGGAATCCTAGATACATGATGTAGTCCCACCATTTTCCAATCCACCAATCGTTGTCTCCTGTATTGATGAAATCATCACGGAATGAAGATACTCCATTATCTAGATAATCTCTGAAATTAAAACCAGTTATATCATTCTCATCTTGCCAAACTCTATATCTCTTCCAGCCATATTTCCAAATAGAGTAAGCAATAAATAATCCGCTAAACATTAATCCATATCCCCAGATATGGTCTTGAACTTCTAAGAATTGTGGGAAAGCAACTCCGGTTTCTGGATCTACTAATATCCATAGAGCCGCACTAGGTAATCCAAACAAGAAAATTGCTAAGGTAGTGAAACCCACTGCTTTTTGTCTCTCAATTCCATGGTCTACGAAATTCCTAACACAAAGTTCTACAGTTGAAATCATTGATGTTAGAGCAGCGAATGATAGTGCTAAGAAGAACATTGTAACCATTAGTAGTTGAACTACTGGGCCGCCAGGTGCTTGAGCGAAGACTTCTGGAAGTACTAGGAATGTGATTGCACTACTACCACCACTTACTGCTCCTAGAGGGTCATCGCTAACAGAGAAAACAGCCATCATTACAGTCAAACCAGCGATTATAGAAATACTATTGTTAGCAAGACACATTGTTGCTGCATTCAGAGTTGTGTCCTCATCTTTTCTCATGTAAACTGAGTAAGTAATAGCCATACCCATTCCTGCAGAACATGACCAAGCAGATTGTGATAATCCGTTAATCCATGTTTCTGGCTGAGTAAGATACTCTGGTTGAATGCTAAACATATAGACGAACCCATCCAATGTACCATCATCTAAATCCATTACAAAAGATAAGAAAAGAGCAGCGAATAATAGTATGAACAGTGAAACCATTAGTGTTACATTTACTTTCTCAATAGCCTTTGCACCTTTCCAGATTGCAGCCATAGTAATCAAGACAGATAATGTTTGAAAGAAAATTACTTGTGACGGATCTTGTAAGAAATCATTCCATACCTGAACAGTATCTACTTCTGAACCTAGTCCACCACGGATAGCAGTTTGAAAGTAATTTATGCACCATCCAGTTACAACTGCGTAGTAGAATCCTATCGCTGTTGAAATCCATGCAGTCCACAATCCCATCCATGCAAATCTGTTACCTGCAAATATTCTGAATGTTCCAACAGTACCTGTCCTACTTCTTTTACCCAGAGCGAATTCAGCAATAATCAAAGGAACTGACCAAAGAAACAAGAAAATAAGCCATGGTACAAGGAAAGACCCACCTCCATTAGCGCCTACCATTCTGGGGAAACGCCAAATATTTCCTGTACCAATTGCAGCACCGATTGTAGCGAAAATTAGGCCTAATCTTCCACTAAACTCATCTGAGCCTGCTTCTTCCTTAGCTTGCATTTAAGCTTCCTCCAAATTACGCATTTCAGGAGGTAAACCGAGAACATCACGTTCATCATTAAACATCTCTTTCAATGTATAACCTAGACCACCCCAAACCATTGTTGCAATTAATGAGAACATTAGAAGCGCAAGAACCGATGAACCAAATGAGGCTCTGTAGGGGATTGATAATTCATAATAATTAGGCCCCTCTTCAACTGTAGGATAGGAAAATGGGAATGCTCCATTAGTAGTTCCAAGCATAGCTTTGTAGTGGATTTTCCCTACTGAACTATCAGGTAATGGAATCTGGGCCTGTAAAACTGTACCATTACTACCATCTAAAAGTTCACATGAATTTCCAACATCAACGAAACCAGACATTTCCCATGGAACCGTGATCCATTCTGTTGGACCAAAATCATCTTGTTGTCTAGTTGGTTCTACGAACCTCCACATTAGATGTGTATAGGTCATATTTGTAGTGTATGGGAAAGTGGAGTCAAGACAGAAATCAATTGGTATTTCTCCATTAGAAGGTACAGAAACTAGATCAGGAGAGGCTAGCCACTGAGATGCGGTAGTATTCTCAATTCCAACAACTGCCCTATATCTAGGATCATCAGCGATCTCTATCATGTAAAATGGAACTCCTAAATTACGTACAGCAGTATGAGCAATATCTTCAGGATATTCATGGAAAGCAATACCAATTTCCATTGTGTAACAATATGAGTCATGAACACCATAGTGCCAATCACAGAAGTCACCAGTTGTAGGATATAGATCTGACGATTGCATTGGGGCATATGCAGTCATGTCACCCATCAGATTCCCATGATATTCTAGGAACTCTTGGTCAGGATTATCACAGTTCTGGCAATGCCCCCAAGGCCACAAAACTAGTTCAGAGTATGAATGCCATGTCAAGGTTGACTTAAATTCTGAAGAACCATCCCCATTATCATCATTCATCTCAGTCATATCTTGGATGAACTTAGTTTCAGGCTCGCTATTACCACCTAACCAATCCTCATCTGTAAGGCCATCAGAATCGTCATCCTTACCGTCAACATGGTCTTCATTCAATCTACCATCTTCATCTTGATCTACAGTATCTACAGGACCATTGTAAACATCATTATTCGGACCGGGTTCACCAGCATAACACATCCCTGGGAATAGCGGCCCTGTTGCACCTAAAGGCGCGCCCCATTCATACTGATAATTACGATTTAGATCCACTCCATCACAGGCTGGATCTACTTGTTCATCAATGTCTGGAAGAGGAGTAACTCCGGTAACTGTATTGTCACGTAAATTCTTTCTCCAACCACTTCGATAGCAGGTCTCCCAAGCTGATTCTCCACAATATTCCTCTCTGTCATAACGATTTCCATCTACATTAAGCATTGGAATTAAGTAAATTTCTCTTGTATTTACCATATCGGTGATAAATTGTTCAGAAAAATCTTCATCGACTCCTAAATCTCCAGGTCCGCATGGTATTCCATCTCCATTACTATCTTGATAACTGGAATTAAGCCTTAAGCAGTCTCCATCATTGTCTATTCCATCCCAACCATCTTCGTCAATGAGGCCATCGCCATCATTATCTATACCAGCCATTCCATAGTAGTAGGCCACTGTTTCTAAGAAAAACATAGGAACTTCGTAAGACATCCACTCTCTAGCATGATGATTACCAACTAACATTACATCAGGTATTTCTTCATAATTACCGCAATCTCCTACGAATACATTACAGTCTCCACCTGAAACTCCTTCTAATTCTTCACCACCACCTGTCATCTTAATCCAAGGACTTGCATGATTGTAATACCATCCTTCATAATTATCGGCACTCATTTCTTGACCTCTGGCATTTACACCACCAACAAGACCTTCGTGGAAACTCATGATTTGACTATTCTGATCTGCTAATTGTTGCATTCTATCTTTCATGCTGAAATAATCATGATATTCTCGGAATTGTAATCGGTCATTTCCTCCCCATGGGAATATCTGATTAGAATATTCTTCTGACCAAATATCTTCAGGCGCCATACCACTATCAGATTCTTGAGCATCTACAGGAGCAATCAATGAAACTGGGGCTAAAACGGACAACATCAAAGGCATTAGAAGGGCCATTGCAGGAATTCTTCTTGGATTTGAAACAAATTTTTGACTGTTTGCTATGTTAGTGCCTGTCATGTTATCATGCCTTCGAGAGGTGTTAGGGTCTTGAAAGCCTCGGATTTATGGTACGAAGTACCGTAGTGGGATTCATAAGTGGCTGTTGTGGCGATTAAATATGGATATACTCACTGACTTCATGGATGGAGAAGCCGCTTTCCAAGGTTTTTCAGAAGGAACTATGGTAATTTTCTTATCTCTAATTGGCCTTTCTATTGCATTAGGAGTCCTCTCTAGAAGGTATTTATTTCCCAGATTAATGAACCTCTTTTCTAAGAATGAAAGAATTGATGGTAAAACACTGTTTGCTCCAACATCACTAGGATGGATGATTGGTACACTGGTCTTCTCACAAGGCATAGACTATCTTACTACAAATTGTGATCCGGTTTGGAATCAAGATTTGATATCTAATATTAATGAAATTGTTTTCACTGGATTCATAATTTTGATGCTAATTGCAGCCTACAGATTAGTTGATTATCTAGATGCATTCATTGTCGTCGAAGGTGATGATAACATTGCTTCAAGGCGCTCACTAGCCAGTGTTGCCGAATCAGTTGGGAGAGTCGCAGTTGTTGTAATCGGTGCATTCGTTCTTGCAGGTTATGCTGGTGTTGACTTGAATGGGCTGATTGCAGGTCTGGGAATTACTGGTTTAGCATTAGCTCTTGCAGCAAAAGATTCGGTTTCAAATATCTTTGGAGCCGTTTCAATTCTTGTAGATCAGCCATTCAATGTTGGAGATTGGATTATCGTAGATGGGGTTGAAGGAGAAGTGGTAAATATTGGACTCAGAACTACTTTGATTAGAACATCTGCTGATACAATGATTACTGTGCCTAACTCGAATATGGTCAACTCACCTGTTGAAAATTTCAGTAAAAGAAGATTCAGAAGAATTACTCCAAAGTTTGAGTTTGAAGAAGATAGTAATCCTGCACATTTGAAAGAGTTCTGTGAGATTTTACTGGATAAAGTGAATGA
This sequence comes from Euryarchaeota archaeon UBA257, assembly GCA_002498985.1. Classification (GTDB taxonomy): domain Archaea; phylum Thermoplasmatota; class Poseidoniia; order Poseidoniales; family Thalassarchaeaceae; genus MGIIb-O2. The sequence goes on along the minus strand of DAJO01000070.1, from coordinate 7,386 downwards.
TGATGCTCGCTCAATTAAAGAAGAAGATTCTTGGGTTAGAGTTCAAGCATTCGGTACTGCAATGGTAGTAGTTGCTGGAAACTTTTACTGTGTGTCATCAGCGGCCACACAAAGAGAATTAAATGAAGACCTTCTAATGATGGCACGTGAAACTGCTGCCAAGTTAAATTTGATATTCTTTGAGCCAAGATTAAGAAATAATAAGTGAGGTGAAACTTTGGTTACTCTTGTACTTATTAGACATGGACAATCAATTTGGAATGCTGAAAATAAATTCACAGGATGGACAGATATTGGACTTTCTGAAAAGGGTATTAAGGAAGCACAAGATGCTGGGAAAAAATTAGAAGATGTTTCATTCGATGTAGTTCACACTAGTGCACTGATTAGAGCCCAGAAAACAGCTGAAATAATTATTGAAAATAATAAGAAATCAAAAGATATTCTTGTTTACAAAGATAAGAGGCTAAATGAAAGACATTACGGTTCATTACAAGGACTGAACAAGAAAGAAACAGCAGAAAAGTATGGAGCAGAACAAGTTCATATCTGGAGACGTTCTTTTGATATTCCTCCACCTGATGGAGAAAGTCTGAAAATGAATGCTGAAAGAACTATACCTTATTTCAAAGAAAACGTCGTTGAAGACCTAAAAAATGGGAAAAATGTGCTAGTTTCAGCACATGGTAATTCATTAAGATCAATTGTAATGTATATTGAAAATATTTCAAAAGAGGATGTTGTGAAATTAGAAATTCAGACAGGTGTTCCAAGAACATATGTGTTTAAAAACAACAAATTTACGAGAATCAATGACTAAGAATTTGATATTTTCTCATTCCAGACTCTTAAAATTGATAATTCAGGAGATGGTGCTAATCTTCTATATGAATAATAAAGTCCGATGGTTATTGGGAGTAAAATTAGTGGAATGAAAACCTCATCAGAGTTACCAACTAGATACTGATAAAATCCGCTTGCGGAGAAGAAACCTGTCATGAATGAAAGCGCAGCGATTATTCTATGGTTGTACATTGTTCTTTGAATTCCAGGAACTTCTCTAAGCATTGAAACTGCAGGCTCTGGCTTCCCGGATTGATGAGAAACTGCTTCGATTACATCAAGTAAGCATTGCTCATATTCCCAAAAGAATACTCCACCTCGTGGAGTGTAAAAAGAACCTTCTGAGGACCACTTTTCTGGAGCAGTAGATCTCCAGCCATCAATCATAGATTCTCTTAAATCTCTAATTGAAAGTTTTGATTTACTAGAATAATATATTCTATTAAGATCATGAAGTAATGAAGAAAAATCTCTCATTGCTGGAAACTCACAGTTAGGTTTGGCAATGCTATCTGATAATCGGGGCCTACTGAAATGAATACCATATTCACCGTCAGAAGCGTCTATCATGTCTGAGAACCTGACATCTCCAATAGTAATTATACAAACGGTATCTTTTGTATGAGGTGCTCGCCAAATTGTATTTGCACGCAATAAAGCCTCAAGAGTTTCAACTCTCTTATTCCATTTTCTAGCATCGCGAGGAGTAATTCTACCACTTTCTGCTGATCTATGGAAACTCCCTATTGCAGCCGCACATTTGAATACAATTTCTTTTGAAGCTTCTAAGTCATTAGAATTTATTGCGGAAATAAGTTTTGATTTCACTTGGCGAGGATTTTCATCCCATTTTCTTAAAGAAATTAAATCAATATTATTCCAAGAAAAAAGACCTATTGGAGAATCGCTTTTTCCAGTAGCAAGGCTAATTCTTGATCTTAATCTACCGTCATTACTCCAAGGAAAAAATTCCGCTAACCAGTAAGTATCATTATCTTTCAATTTCAGATTAATTCCTCTGTCAGAATGAATTATTTCTTCTACAGACGAGTCTTGTGAAGGAACTTCTCCCCATGATTTAAGACCAGAAATAGTAGCTAACCAATCGTCTGGATTAGTGGGTTCCAGCATTTCAGATTTCATTCCAATTCCTACAAAAACAAGACTCTGAAATCCTGGTGGCGATTCATTAGTAGTCTCAATCCTTGACATTGCTGCAGGTTTCCAAGCTATCTTATCCTCGGACATACTAGTTACCCTATGCCTACGAGGGAGTTGTTTACTTCATGCAATCGGTCAGGGAATCTTTGATATGGTGTCGGTTCAGGCAACTACATGGGCGAGATAACGGACATACCACTAGCGGTTGATATGGATGGCACGCTAATCTTAACAGATATGAGTTATATTAGTATCAAAAGGGTGTTACTTAGGAAACCATGGATGATATTTAGTGTCCTAACAAAAGAGGTAACAAACAAAAGAGCACAGTGGAAAAGAGACTTGGCCAAGAAGTTAGTTTTTGACCCAGCGGAACTTGAATATCATGCTGCTTTTCTAGACTGGCTTACCGGAGAACATGCACGTGGAAGAACTCTGATTTTAGCTACCGCTTCAGATAGAATTGTTGCAGAGCAAGTTGCAGCACATGTAGGTCTGTTCTCCGATGTTATGGCATCAGATGCTCAACACAACCTTCGTGGTAAGAAGAAGGCTGAAGCATTAATTGCAAGATATGGGAATATGAAATTTGGATATGCAGGGAATAGCCATCACGACTTACCAGTTTGGGAACATTCAGGGCAAATTATTGTTGTAAATCCAGAAAATAATCTCTTAGATAAGATAAATGACAAGGCAGATATTGTATTTGAATGAGGACTCCTCAATCCAACTACTATTAGGTACAGAGATTTACGCTGTTACATGGGTCGTATGCGCAGAGCAACTGGTCGACGTATCGATTCCCTAGCGAAATGGCTTCTTAAATTTAGAATTATTGCAATTCCTGCAAAGGCAATTGCAAGTTCAAGCGTGGCTTGGAGCTTTGTATCAAGAACTGATAGAATACGAGCCAATAGACTCAAAGATAGGATAAAGAAAGGAATTGTGCCAAATCATGTATCAATAATTATGGATGGAAATAGAAGATTTGCTTGGAACTCAAAAATTGAGACAAATTTAGGGCATAAAAAGGGAAAAGAGAAACTTAAACAAGTAATGGATTGGATTCTAGATCTTGGAATACCTTATCTCTCTGTATATGCACTTTCAACGGAAAATATCAAAGAAAGAAATCAAGAGGAACTTGATGCATTATACAGTCTTTACTGTAATGGACTAAATGAGATGGCAGAAGACCCCAAAATTCACAGTAGAAAGGTGAGAGTAAAAGCTGTTGGAAGGTTGGATATGTTACCTGATGATGTTAGAAAAGCAATAAAAAATGTTGAAGAGAAAACTGCCGATTACTCTGATTTCTTATTCACTGTATGCTTAGCATACGGGGGAAGAGAAGAGATTGTTGATGCTGTCCGGAAAGTATCTCAAGAATATGCATCTGGTACAATTAAGCTAGAAGAAATAGACACTGATAAAATATCCAGTAATCTATACTCTTCAGATATGCCTGACCCTGATTTAGTAATCAGAACAAGCGGGGAAGAAAGAATTTCAAACTTTTTACTTTGGCAAATAGCATACTCTGAGTTACATTTCACAGATGTTCATTGGCCTTCTTTCAACAAAAACGACCTGTATGAAGCAATAGAATCATATCAAAACAGAAGGAGGAGATATGGTGGCTAAAAGATGTCAAGAATGTGGAAGAGATGATTATCAGAATCCTTCAGTAACAGTAGATGCTATTGCGACTAGAGAGGGAGTTGATGGACTAGAATTATTGATGATTAAAAGAGGAAAGGATCCTAAAGAGTGGGAAGGTATGTGGGCATTTCCTGGAGGTTTTGTTGACTACGGGGAAGATCCTGAAGATGCTGTAGTCAGGGAATTATTAGAAGAAACAGGAGTTATCGGAAAGTATCCATTATCTCTAACAATATTGGGAAAACCAGGTAGAGATCCGCGAAAACATTGTGTAGGACTATTCTACTTGGTAGAAGTAGACAGTGAATCTGAGCCAGTAGGAGGTGACGATGCAGTCGATGCACAATGGGTTCCAATTAATCAATTAACACCAGAAAATGTTGCTGGAGATCATTCAGAGGTAATAGAATTACTTCGTGAATAAACATATCAGCGATAACACCCTGCGAACTTCATGGCTCGCAAGTTAAAAATTGATAACGGAGGAAAAGTTTGGGCTCCTTACAGTCCTGGGATAACCGTAAGAGATCATATTTGGCTGGCTGGCCAAATAGGGATAGAAGGAGGAGAAGACATTGTTTCTCAGACCTCTGAGGCTTTGAAAAAGATAGACAATCTATTGGAAATAGCTAACAGTTCAAGAGATGACTTAGTTATGGTAACAATACTTCTAACAGACATAGGAAATTATTCTGATGTAAACGAAGTTTATGGGAAATGGCTTGGAGAATCAATGCCGCCTGCTAGGGCAGCATATGAAGTTAGTAAATTACCAGGTGATGCACTAATAGAAATTATATGCGAAGCTTTTAGAGGCTCGGGGAATAATTGAAATTGAGGCATAGAAATGAGTGTTTTCAAAGCTTATGATATTCGTGGGCTTGCTCATTCTGAATTAGATTCAGACTTTGCAGAAAGATTAGGGAAGTCTCTTGCTACTCACCTTAATGCAAATACTATTGCTGTAGCTCGAGATATTAGAGAGTCTGGACCTGAATTACATTCTGCTTTCTTAAAAGGATTAAATTCATCTGGAGTAGACGTACTAGATCTTGGAATAACAACAACAGGAGTGCTTTACAGAGCGACTGTAGATCTTTCTGTGGATGCTGCTGTCGTAATTACAGCAAGTCATAATCCTCCCGAATATAATGGGTTTAAGATTTGTAATGGCACCTTACCTATGGCTGGACAAGAATTACAGGGATTGAAAAAGACCTTTGATGATAACTTGTTTAAACAAGGGAATGGAGTTGTGAAAGATTTTTCTCATTTCGAAGATCAATATCTAGATACAATAGTCTCAAATGCAGGAATGCCTCGAAGAAAAATAAAAATCGCTATTGATTGTGGAAATGCAGTACCTGGCCCATTAACGATTAAGTTAATGGAAAAATTAGATGTTGATTTGATACCTGTACATTGTGATTGGGATGATAAGTTTCCAAACCATCCACCTGATCCTACAAGGCCCGAGAACATGAAAGATTTAGCAAAGTCAGTGGTTGAAAATAATGCTGAATTTGGAATAGGAATGGACGGAGATGGAGATAGAATTGGCGTAGTTGACCAAGAAGGTAAATTTATTCATCCAGACAGATTAATGACTATTTTTGTTAAAGATATTTTAGGAGAAAGGAAAGGTGGGACTGAGTCTGAAAGAACTGTTTTCTACGATGTAAAGTGTAGTATGGCGCTGGAAGAAGCAATCTATTCATCTGGAGGTATACCTAAAATGGTTAGAACTGGACATTCATTCATGAAAAGAGAATTAAAAGAAAATCCAGATTCTCCCTTAGCCGGAGAAATGTCAGGTCATTTCTTCTTGAATGATAGATGGCCGGGATTCGATGATTCATTGTATAATACTGCTAGATTACTGGAAATAATTGCTAGAGAACCCTCGCCGGAAGAAGGAGGACCTAAATTTTCAGACTGGTTTGATGACTTACCAAAATATGCTTCAACCGGAGAAGCAAAGGTTCCTCTAACTATGAATAGAATAGAAACTATGGATTCAGTAGAAAGAAAATTTTCTGATATGAAATACTCTAATGTTGATGGAGTTAGAGTTAGTTATCCAGAAGGATGGTTTCTTTGTAGACCTAGTAATACTGAACCAATTCTTGTCATGAGAGCTGAAGCTAATGATGAAGAGGGGCTAGTTAACATAAAACAGGATGTAGAAGAAAGATTAGGTGAAATTATTAATCTAGAAAAATTCCATAATGCTTAGGACGCCATCTGAAATCTGTCCATTATCTCGATCATAAGTAAATAGCCAATTATTGTGGCGCTTAGACCACCCCCAAGCGCTGGATAGAAATCTCAGCCTCTTTGAATTAATTCAAGCATCACAATGAATAATAATAAAGAGGGCAGAATTAACCAAATATTTTTTGAAAAATTAATTATCTCATCGTTAGATGCACCTTCATGGTTTATCCGCATCATTGCAAGGACACTAACTAAGGGTATTGATGCCAAAATAGCCGCTAAAAGAGTGTCACTCTGACTAGGCTGTGCCACTGCAAAAATAATTATTGCAGTGAGTAAAATTTTAATGGTATCAAATACTAAACTCGACTTCTAATTTCCTTTATTTATTCCATACCACTATTAGCCATGAATAATGGAATACATACAATTAGTCCACAAATTGCTGCACAGGCAAGACCACATACTCCATTTAGACCTGCATCCAATGCCGCATCACCAGTGCCGCCATAATCAGTAGTTAAAACGCTATTAACTATACTAATTATCCATCCAAGTGCAATCGAGCCAAGGACAAGCCAGAGTCCTTGTTTCTTGTACATGAACATTTTATATCCTCCAAAAATACCCATTCCTGCAGGAATTAAAGTTAGTGATATTGTCACTACTAATAACCCAAAAGGTAGTGCTTCTATACCAACGGATTCATCTAAATCAGACAAGAATGCAAGAGCTACTAAGCCAAATAAGCCAAGTGCAGTCACTAGCAGGTTGTATAATATAACTAATATTCCGATTACTTGAGGTGCAGAACTCCTCTCAACCATGTACATAGGTCCTGATGTTTGTACGTTTACCATCTGAGGCTGTGAGGTCACAGAACCAGAGAATACGTCATTTTCTTCGTCACTCATAGTATCTCGTGACTTGTATACATTGATAACACTTGAGACGCCCAAGAATCAATTACCAAGTTCAAGAGAGGGTAAAAGAGGACGAAACTTATCATTGGATTTATTCAAAGATTCAACTACGGGCATTGATCTTCCAGATAGCATGGTCAAACATGCTCCACCACCCGTACTATTATGAGTCACTGAGTCAGTAACTCCACGATTACTTACCAATGAACTAGTGTGTCCACCTCCGACAATGGTAACTGCTGATGATTCAGTACACATATTGAGGATTTCAATGGTCCCGAAAGCAAATCCGGGTAATTCAAAATAGGATGCCGGGCCATTCCATAATATACATCCAGCATTAATCATCAATGGTCTAATTTCCTGGAGAGTTGAAATTCCAATATCATAAATTGGATATTTAGTAGGTAGTTCTGAAACATTCATAGCCACTCTATTTCCATCAACTTCTACTGCTACATCGCTGGGTAAAAGAAAGAATTCTTTATGGTTTTCATACAAGAATTCTGCGAGAGCCCATGTGTCTTGAAAATCATCACCTAGAGCATTTCTTATAAACGATTTATTCCCTTCACCA